>JBAXYB010000276.1:0-1013 GCA_037127585.1 Verrucomicrobiota bacterium | reverse complement strand
CGCCGATGGCCACGGCCTGTTTATCTTTGCCGCCGAGTTGGCCGGTCGTCTGCGTAACCGGCAGTTTACCGGCGTGGGCCATGGTGATTTGGTTGAAGCCGATCTCAACACGTTCGACGCTGTAGGCTTCCGGATTGAGCGTGTAGAGGCCGGGTTGTAGGACGGTCTTTTGGACGCCGCGCTCACCGGCTTCGGCCAACTGACTGGTGGCGTTCTTGCCGGACCGGGCCGTGACGACTCCGACGTAGCCGGGATCAATCTCGATCATCTGAACGACCCGGACTTCGTACGCGTACGGATTCAATTTGTAGGTACCGGGCAACAGGACGTCGCGCTGGATGCCGCGTTCACCCGGGCCGCCGAGGAATTCGCCGGGGGGCAGTTCTTTGCCATGTTTGCTGATCACGACGCCGATGGAGCCGCCTTTGACCACGACTTCATCTTTGAGTTGGCGTTCGTAGAGGAACGGATTGACGAAATGCCGGCCGGGCCCAAGCGGTTCGAGCAGCACGCCTTTCTGACCGGGATTAGCAATGATCTGTCCCGCCGGCATCGCCGTGCCGGTCTTGGCGACGAGAACCAACATCTTGTTGGGCGGCACTTCGGTGTTCTCAAACACCCAGACCCACAGCCCTTCGTAAAGGAACAGGTACCCAAGCACGCCGGCCACCGCGATTCCAAGAATCAATTTCCCGAGGCGGTTGTTCACTTGGCACCGCCTTTCTCGACCGGTCGCGATAGCTCGCGGAACGGCTCGGCCAGCGGCCCGTCGGTATTGGCGAGGATGCTCTCGATGTTGGGGGCGACTTTTTGCAGATAGAGATACCGGGCGTACGAGGCGCCGGTCCCAAACGCCGCGACGGTCGCGCGCAGGGCACCGGCCTCAGCGGCGCGTGTGTAACTGATGACGTCGGCCTCGCCTTGGCCGACAGAAACGATGGCGAGCGCCTGCTTCTCGGCGGTCTCGAGATCCTTGCGCGTCACGTCGAGGTCGCGTTGCGCCCCGATCAATT
>JBAXYB010000275.1:0-1056 GCA_037127585.1 Verrucomicrobiota bacterium | reverse complement strand
CATTGAGAACACTTACCCCGTTGCTTGTCCCGGTCACGGTATTGTTGGTGTAGGTCGAGTTGAGTTTCAACGCAATCGCCGCCAGCGTGGTCGCGTTCGTGCCGCCGACGATGCTGTTGACGGCGTTGCTGTCAATGCCGCTGCTAATCGTCACCGCCCCCATGCCGTTCTGTAGCAGCGTGCCGTTGATGCTGCCGGCGCCATTGGTTACAAACGCGCTCGCCGCCACGCCGCCCAAGTTCAGCGAGTTGGAGACGGTGCCAGTAATAGACCCCCGCACCGTCAGATTACTCCAGATTTCAACATCGTTCCGAAACAACACCGACCGGTCCCCGCCACGGATGCTGAACACCTTTTCAAGATAACCGTTGTTGTTGCTACCTAGTGTCGCATTGTTGGTTTGGTGCCAGCCCCAGAAGTCCACGTTGTGAACATCGTTACTCTGATACGTCCAGCCCATGTATCCCATCACATGCGGGAAGATGTAGTTTCCGTCCACGCCAAACAATCCGCCGTGACCGTTCACCCGCGAGCCGGTCGCCCACTCGCCGTCTTGCGCGACCTGAGCGGGATTAGTCCACACAGTTGACCGCCACGCCACCAAGCCCTCCGTGATCGGATTGTTTGATGCCGCCGCACCATCGTAAATCCGATAGCTCAACAGGCCGGGATAACGGTCTGAAAGCATCGGCGTATTGACCAGTGTAAAGTTGCTGATCGACCAGTACGGTGCCGCCGGTATTTCGACAAAGGCGATGTAACCCGACGCGACCTGTGAAATCCACGGCACGTTGTTTGTGAGCACGGATAACATTTGATTTGTCGTCAAGCCGCCTGTCGATGTCGGCACATTCGTCAAGACCGCCGTGCCGTTGAGCGTGATTGTGCCGCTGGTGATTACGGTCGCCCCGACTGTGACGTTGCTGGTTGACGCTGTGACGCCCGTGGAGAGGCGGTTGGTGTCGCTGATAGCAAGAGCGTTCAGCGTAACCGATAACGCAATGGCGAGGCTTAGAAAGCGTTTCATAGTGAAATCACCGTGTAGGCGACATTGTA
>JBAXYB010000274.1:0-1059 GCA_037127585.1 Verrucomicrobiota bacterium | reverse complement strand
AAGCACGGGGCGATTTATGATGCGGACTTTTTCGCGTGGTTAGAACGCAACGGCGCAACGGACTTGCCGCATGTCGTGCGCCGGTGCTGTGAGATCAAGGCGGAGGTGGTGAGTCAGGATGAACGCGAAGCCGGGCTGCGCGCGATTTTGAATTTTGGGCATACAATCGGGCACGCGATGGAGGCGTTGGGGGATTACGTTGGGCTGTTGCATGGCGAGGCGGTGGCGATGGGGATGTGTTGCGCCGCGGAATTGTCGGTGCGCCGTGGTGGGTTGAGTCGGGGCGAGGCGGACCGGCTGCGGGCGTTGATTGCGGCGAGCGGGCTGCCGACGCAGTTGGGTGATAAGTATGATTTGGCGGCGCTAAGCGAGGCGATGCGGTTGGATAAGAAGGCGGAGGCCGGTCAGCCGCGGTTTGTGTTATTGAAACGATTGGGCGCGGCGTTCGTCAGCGACGCAGTGACGGATGCGGATGTGAAGGAGGTTGTGAATGAGTGCCGTTGATGAGGGAATTGTCCGGGAATATTTCGAGGCGCACGGGTTTCTGGTGTGTCAGCGGCGGAAGTATGTCGTGCAGGCGCGGCAGAAAACGGCGGATGAGGAGATCAATCTGATTGTGATGAATCCGCAGGCGACGCCGGTGGAAGGCGCGGTAGATTTTGAGTTGTCGGCGGCGGCGCTGCAACATGTGAGCCGGGCGGTGGTCGCGGTGAAGGGGTGGCATACCGAGGTGTTTGCGCCAGGGGTATTGACCCGGCAGTCGAAGATTTTTGGGTTTGTCGAGAAGCGCGCGGTGGATGAGGCTCGGCAACTGACCGGGGGCGAGTCGGTGACGAAGATTCTGATCGTGCCGGGGTTGCCGCGGGAGGCGCAGACCCGGCAACGCAGTATTGAGTTGTTGCGGGCGAAGGGCGTGGATGGGGTGATTTCGTTTCGGGCAATCTTGCAGGAGTTGATTGCCGGGGTGCAGACGAACCGGAATTATCAGAAGTCGGATTTGCTCCAAGTGTTGCGGTTGTTGAAGAACTACGATTTGTTGAAAGAGCCACAGCTCGAACT
>JBAXYB010000273.1:0-1096 GCA_037127585.1 Verrucomicrobiota bacterium | reverse complement strand
GACTCACCAACGCGCTCGGAATCCCACCGCGCGTCCAGAAGATCGCGTCGGTGTCCGTCCCACTCGTACCGGACACGGCTTCGAGTTGCAGTTGGATCTTTGCTTTCTTCGCCACCGCGCGCAGTCGCGCGTAAACCTCCGGATGATTCGGTCCGCCGCGCGTGACGGCTGGGCCACCACCGAGCTTCACGTCGCCGTGCTGTTCCTTGCTGAGCCCCGGCACGTCGATCGAATGCGTGACATCCACGCACACCGCCACGTCCGGCTTCAGCGAATACGCAATTTGGCGCGCCCCGAACAAACCGACCTCTTCTTGAATGTTCGATACCGCGCACACTTCGGCGGCAATCTTTTTCTTCCCTTGTTTGAGCAACCGCAACGCCTCGATCGCTGCAAACGTCCCAATCCGATTATCAAACCCGCGCGCCACCGCGATCTCGCCGCGCAACACTTCAAACTCATCGGCCAGCGTGATCGGATCCCCCACGCTGATCAGCGCCTGGGCCTCCTTCTTGTTCTTCGCGCCGATGTCCACGTACAGCTCGTGAATCTTCGGCGGCTTCGGATCGCCGTCGCCCTTCTGCAAATGCGGCGCGACCGTCCCCACCACGCCCCGCACCGGGCCGTTCGCCGCGTGAATCACCACCCGCTGCGCTTTCGTGATGGCCGGGTCCACCCCGCCGATCCGGCGGAGATAAATAAACCCATCGGCGTTGATATAATTCACCATCAACCCGATCTCATCCGCATGCCCCGCCAACATTACCCGCGGCGACCCGCCCTTGTTCAACACCGCCACGGCGTTCCCGTAAGCATCTGTGAACGTTTCATCGGCAAACTGCCGGGCATATTCGAGCCACACCCTTTGCCCGGCCGCCTCGAATCCGCTCGGACTGGGTGTATTGACAAGTTTCTGAAGAAAATCGAGCGAGGTCTGTTCCATGTCGCCACGTTAAGCAAACCCGGTGACTGGGTCAACGTTATGGCAGCAGTCGAATTCGGTAGAACACAGCCGCATTCGTCGCGTCCAGATCGTGGATTGTCACCGACGAACCGGTGCCGGCAATGTTGTTGGTGACAGTCGTCCAGTCATTCG
>JBAXYB010000272.1:0-1102 GCA_037127585.1 Verrucomicrobiota bacterium | reverse complement strand
GTTGTTGGCATTGTCGTCATTGCCTTAGCCGCGACCGGCGCATGGGCGGGCGGCGCGATGGCGATGGCCAACCGGGCCGCCGCGCGCGGATTCGACGCCGCCCAGCAACACGAATGGGATGACGCGCTGGCGGCATACCGGACCGCGCTGCGCTACGACCCGCGCGCAGCGGAAATTCACGCGCTCATCGGCGATGTCTACCGGATTCAAAGCTCCTTAACGACCGACGCAGATCTCCAACCCGAACGCCAACTCATCGCCCGCCGCGCAATCGACGCCTACCAGCGCGCCCTCGAACTCAACCGATATTACTCTGAAGTCATGCTCAAGATGGCCGCCGCCTGCGAACTGGCCGGCGACTCGGCCCGCGCCTTTCGTTGGTACGAACAAGCCCTGCAAGTTGATCCCAACAACGCGTTCAACTGGATTCGCCTTGGCACGTTCTACCACCGGCAAGGCGACACGCCGAAAGCCATCGCGGCGCTGGAACACGCCCGCAAACTGAGCCCCGGCGACTGGACCGCCGTCAACGTACTCAAAGAAATTCAAACCGGCCAACCATGAAAAACAGCAAAGGACCGCCGCACACCCTCCGGCAATGGATCGAATACTACTGGTTGATCCTGTCGAACCCCACCTTCCGCACCTCGCGCAACCGCCGCAAAGCCTACTACGAACACCGCCTCGCCAAGAGCCTCACCCGCAGGTTGTCTTGACCCACCGGGACGCTTTCGCCAGTATGCCTGCGCATGTGGCAATGGACTGAAGCAGTTGAACAATACGTTCTCGACGTCATCTTTGGACGCCGACACGATTTCGGCGCCCGCCTGACCGGCAACCTCCTCCTAGGCCTCTCCAAAATTTTCGAACTCATCGTTCAACTCCGCCACTTCCTCTGGCGCAACCGCATCTTCCGGCATCACACCCTCGGCTGTCAGGTCATCAGCATTGGCAACCTCACCGTCGGCGGCACCGGCAAGACGCCCGTCGTCGAAGTTTTCGCCCGCGCCCTCCAACAAGCCGGACGCCGCGTCGCCATTCTTTCTCGCGGCTACAAAAGCACCCCGCGTCCGCTCTGGCAACGCATCGTCGCCAAAATCAC
>JBAXYB010000271.1:0-1107 GCA_037127585.1 Verrucomicrobiota bacterium | reverse complement strand
GGTCAGGCCTGCGAGCGCGGTTTCGCGCAAGCGGATGCGCGATTCAGCGCATCACTGGCCGGCCAAGCCGCCGTTGTGACACTCGGCGCAGTTCTGCTCTTTCCACATGTCGCCAATGTCGACCGGGTGCTGGAACTCGAATCCGGCGGCGTTGACTTGCTTGGATTGTTCGCTGCTGCCTTGGGCGATAATGGCGTGACATGTATTGCAGTCGTGGCTGATGACTTTGCCGTCCGGGCTCTTGTGTTTGCCGTCGTGGCACCGGTAACAACCCGGGAAAATTGTGTGGCCAATGTTGTTCGGGTATTGCCGCCAACTGACTTTCATTTCCGGGAAGAAGTTTTCCTGGTAAATCTTCTGCACCTCAGCCACCGCAGCGGCCGGCACCTTGGCGGCAATGCCCTTCAGCGCTTCATCGGTGGTTTTGTATTCGGCCGTGAGCGCTTCGACGGCGAGTTTCTTCACGTTCGGCAACTTCGGATCAATCCGCCCGGTCCGCAGCGCGAGGTCGACGGACTTCGATGGCGCACCGTAATTGTGCGCGGGCCGGTTGTGGCAATCGATGCAATCCATTCGGCGCGGCGTGCTGCCGGCGATCTTGGCGGCAGGCAGTTTCTCGTCTTCCACCTCGTAGGTGACGACTTTGCCGTCGGCTTGCGTCAAGCGTACCCACGGGATCTTTTGGCGTTTCTCGTCGGTGGCGATGTAATCGACGTGCCGGTCGGCGCTGATATGGGAGTGAATCCCGCCGGCTTTGCCGTGTTGCGGGTCGCTCCCGCCGATCTTCATTAACAATTTGATTTCCCAGGTGGAATTCGTCTCGTCGGCCATGAAATGGAGGTTGTCGCGGACTGCTTCACCGTAGAACTTCGCCGGCCAGTGACATTTTTCGCAAGTATCTTGGGCGGGCCGCAGATTTTCGATAGGCGTCGGGATGGGGGTCGGATATTTGTTGGCGAGGGCGGCGTAGACCTGATAGCTGCCGGACATCTTCGACTTCACAAACCAACCGGCGCCCGAGCCGATATGACATTCCGCGCAGGAGACGTGGGCATGCGCGCCGTTCTGGTGGGCGGTGAACTCCGGCTTCATGATCGTGTGACAGAC
>JBAXYB010000270.1:0-1134 GCA_037127585.1 Verrucomicrobiota bacterium | reverse complement strand
AACGGACTGGTGATCAGATTCCACAGCAGGGTTCGGCCGACGCTGCCGACTTTTTCTGTCGCGCCTACAACGGCCACCGTCTGCGGCGAAAAGAAAACATCGAGGGGTTGACGTTCCGCGCGAAGAATGTCGAAGGCGGGGTCGGACCCCGGTTTGTCTACACGTGCCATAATCTTAATATCCTATCTTGAACAAACGGGGTTGTTTGTTGGTATCACAACTTACCGGTGTGTGCAACAACTAGCCGGTGTAGCCACGCCTCTACGAGGCGTGGATGCATTCGAAGATGGAAACCCACGCGCCTCATAGAGGCGCGGCAACACCGCTTCGCTACAAAACTTGCTCGACAACTCAAATCCCAACTCTTACATCTGACTCCATCATGAACTACAAAGTCACCGTTTTCGGAGCCGGCTTCGTCGGCTCGACCACCGCCCAACGCATCGCCGAAAAAGAAATCGCCGACGTCACCATGATCGACATAGTCGAAGGCATGCCGCAAGGCAAAGCCCTCGACATGATGGAATCCGCCATGCTCGAAGGCTTCGACGCCAAGATCACCGGCTCCAACAACCCCGCCGACGTCAAAGGCAGCGACCTCGTCGTTGTCACCAGCGGCGTCGCCCGCAAACCCGGCATGAGCCGCGACGATCTCCTCAAGATCAACGCCGGCATCGTCGGCAGCGTTTGTGACAACATCAAAGCCAACGCCCCCAACGCCATCGTCATCATCGTCAGCAATCCGCTCGACGTCATGACCTATCTGGCCGGCTCCAAACTCGGATTCGCCAAGAACAAAGTCATGGGTATGGCCGGCGTCCTCGACAGCGCCCGCTTCCGTTGCTTCCTCGCGCAAGAACTCGGCGTCAGCATGCGCGACGTCGACGCGATGGTGCTCGGCGGCCACGGTGACGACATGGTCCCGCTCGTCCGGTACGCCACCGTCGCCGGCATCAAAGTCGAAGACCTGATTCCGAAAGACAAACTCGACGCGATGGTCACGCGCACGCGCAACGGCGGCATCGAAATCGTGAATCTCCTCAAGACCGGCAGCGCCTACTACGCGCCGTCCGCGTCCGTCGTCGAAATGGTTCGCTCCATCCTGCACGATGAAAAGCGCGTCCTCCCGGTCGC
>JBAXYB010000269.1:0-1142 GCA_037127585.1 Verrucomicrobiota bacterium | reverse complement strand
TTTTTGGCGAGCTTTTCGAGGAAGCCGAGTTCTTGGAGGACGACGCCGGTACCGTTTGCCACGGCACTGAGGGGATCGTCGGCAATGTGAACTGGCAAACCTGTTTCTTCGGAGATCAGACTATTGATGCCGCGGATCAAGGATCCGCCGCCGGCCATCATAATGCCGCGATCCACAAGATCTGCGGCGAGTTCGGCCGGACAACGTTCCAGGGTAATGCGGATACTTTCGACAATCGTCGAAATGGGTTCCTGTAACGCTTCGCGGATTTCTTCGGAGGTAACGGTCAAGGTCTTCGGCAAGCCCGCGATGAGGTCGCGGCCTTTGACTTCCATGGTCAGTTCCTGTTCGAGAGGATACGCTGAGCCGACTTTGATTTTGATGTCCTCCGACATCCGGGGTCCGATGTCCAAGTTATAAGCGCGCTTCATGTACTGCACGATTGCTTCGTCTAATTCGTCGCCTGCGACCCGCACGCTGCGGCTGATCACGATGCCCGCGAGGCTGATAATGGCCACCTCGGTCGTGCCGCCGCCAATGTCTACGATCATGTTGCCCGCCGGTTCTTGCACCGGCAACCCAACGCCAATGGCCGCCGCCATCGGTTCTTCAATGAGAAAAACGGGATTGCGTGCTCCCGCATGTTCCGCGCTGTCTTTGACGGCGCGTTTTTCAACTTCGGTGATGCCACTGGGGACCGCCACCACGACGCGCGGTTTGACCCCATAACGCGGCTTGTACACCTTTTGGATGAAGTAGCGCAGCATCGCTTCGGTAATCTCGAAGTCCGCGATGACGCCGTCTTTCATCGGGCGAATGGCTTGGATGCTGCCGGGCGTGCGCCCTAACATCCGTTTGGCCTCTTCGCCAACCGCCAAGACGTGATTGGTGCCCGACTGAATGGCGACCACGCTCGGCTCCCGCAAAACGATCCCGTGATCACGCACGTAAACCAGCGTGTTCGCGGTCCCCAAATCGATCCCAATATCGGTGGAAAAATAGTTTAGAAATTTGCCAAACATCTAGTGTGCGTGCCCCGGCCTGATCGTCTGAGCGGCACCGGGCTTGATAGAAATTGTCCCCCAACACCATTCAAAATCAGGTACCGTTACGATGAGTGATTCTTGTACAGGCTGCGCGCG
>JBAXYB010000268.1:0-1173 GCA_037127585.1 Verrucomicrobiota bacterium | reverse complement strand
TTGCGCCGAGACACTTGGCGGCTTCTTCGGGGGTGATTGTCCACCACGGTTTCATCGCCGGTTGGCCGTCGATCTCCTGCTGGCCAGTTCCGTCGAGAGCGGCGGGGCCGGAGTTAATGAGATGGAGAATCCCACCGGCCGCGTCGCCGGTAAGTTCTTTGCCGGTGACGCGCTTCACGGCGGCCGGACTCCAATAGGTTCGGACGTCGGCAAAGATTTGCGCGCCGCCGGTCAGGAGGTGACCGAACAACATCGTCGTCCCGTTGAGGCAATCGTTTTCGGTCGCGACCATGTAGGGCTGACGGATGCCGGTCCAGTCGAACGACGAAGTCAAAATCGCTTCAAGGAAATCGCCATTGGGCAAGTGGTCGGTCCACTGACGTTGACCTTGGAAACCGCCAGCGATGGAATTATGACCGAGCGCTTCTTCGCCGAAACCGAGTTCGGCCAGCTTCGGATTGCCGATCATCAAGTCGCGGGTGATGAGCGCCATCTTCACGCAAATCTCCCATTCCTTGTCTTTGACTTCCCGGCTGCGGAACTTCTTCGGATCGTTGACGTCGGGACCTTCCGGGCAATTGGCTTTCACCCACGCAAGCGCTTTGGCGTATTCTTTCGGATCGTAAATGCCGCGCTCCATCCGGCGGACGCGTTCGATCTCATCAACAAACATCACGCGCATGCCGAGGTATGCTTCGAAGAACGCGGTGTCCACCACCGACCCGGCAATGCCCATCGAGGTGCCGCCGATGGAGGCGTAGCTCTTGCCGCGCATCGTCGCAACGGCGAGACCGGCTTTCGCAAACTGGAGCAACTTCGCCTGCACATCCGCCGGTATGTTCTGGTCGCCGCCATCTTGCACGTCGCGTCCGTAGATATTGAAAACCGGGTAGCCCTTCTGATTGTGACAGGCGCTGACGGCGGCGAGGTAAACCGCGCCGGGACGTTCGGTGCCGTTAAAACCCCAGACGGCTTTCGGCGTGAGCGGATCCATGTCCATCGTTTCGCTGCCGTAGCACCAGCACGGGGTGACGGTGAGCGAGACGCCAACGCCTTCCTTCGCAAACTTCTCGGCGCACAACGACGCCTCGGCAATGCCGCCGATGCAGCCGTCGGCGATGACGCACTCGACTTTCGTGCCGTCGGCATGCCGGAGGTTTTGCGTGAGGAACC
>JBAXYB010000267.1:0-1173 GCA_037127585.1 Verrucomicrobiota bacterium | reverse complement strand
TTGCGCCGAGACACTTGGCGGCTTCTTCGGGGGTGATTGTCCACCACGGTTTCATGGCCGGTTGGCCGTCGATCTCCTGCTGGCCGGTACCGTCGAGAGCGGCGGGGCCGGAGTTAATGAGATGGAGAATCCCACCAGCCGCGTCGCCGGTAAGTTCTTTGCCGGTGACGCGCTTCACGGCGTCCGGACTCCAGTAGGTGCGGACGTCGGCAAAAATCTGCGCGCCGCCGGTCAGGAGATGACCGAACAACATCGTCGTCCCGTTGAGGCAATCGTTTTCGGTTGCGACCATGTAGGGCTGCCGGATGCCGGTCCAATCGAACGACGAAGTCAGAATCGCTTCGAGGAAATCGCCATTGGGCAAGTGATCGGTCCACTGGCGCTGACCTTGGAAGCCACCGGCAATGGAATTGTGGCCGAGCGCTTCTTCACCGAAACCGAGTTCGGCGAGTTTCGGATTGCCGATCATCAAGTCGCGGGTGATGAGCGCCATCTTCACGCAAATCTCCCATTCCTTGTCTTTCACTTCCCGGCTGCGGAACTTCTTCGGATCGTTGACGTCGGGACCTTCGGGGCAATTGGCTTTCACCCACGCAAGCGCCTTGGCGTATTCTTTCGGATCGTAAATCCCGCGCTCCATCCGGCGGACGAGTTCGATCTCATCCACAAACATCACCCGCATGCCGAGGTACGCTTCGAAGAACGCGGTGTCCACCACCGACCCGGCAATGCCCATCGACGTGCCGCCGATGGAAGCGTAGCTCTTGCCGCGCATCGTCGCGACGGCGAGACCGGCTTTCGCAAACTGCAGCAACTTCGCCTGCACATCCGCCGGTATGTTCTGATCTCCGCCGTCTTGCACGTCGCGGCCGTAGATATTGAAAACCGGGTAGCCCTTCTGATTGTGACCGGCGCTGACGGCAGCGAGGTAGACGGCGCCGGGACGTTCGGTGCCGTTGAAACCCCAGACGGCTTTCGGTGTGAGCGGATCCATGTCCATCGTCTCGGAGCCGTAGCACCAGCACGGCGTGACGGTCAGCGAGACGCCGACGCCTTCTTTCGCAAATTTCTCGGCGCACAACGACGCCTCGGCAATGCCGCCGATGCAGCCGTCGGCAATGACGCACTCGACTTTCGTGCCGTCGGCATGCCGGAGGTTTTGCGTGAGGAACC
>JBAXYB010000266.1:0-1179 GCA_037127585.1 Verrucomicrobiota bacterium | reverse complement strand
CGCGGGCGGTGGCGCCGAGGTTGAGATGTTTGTGCAGCGGCATCGCGCAATGGTGACCGGCGCGGATGGCGATGCCTTCCTGATCGAAGAACGTCGCGAGGTCGTGGGGATGGATGTCGCTAAAGGTAAAGGCCACCAAACCGCCGCGCTTCTCGACGTCGAGCGGACCGTAAATCTTGATCTCGATCAACTCCTGCAACCGCTCCAGCGCGTAGGCGGTGATTTCTTTTTCGTGTTGCCGGATTTTGTCGAGGCCGACTTTTTGGAGGTAATCCACGGCGACGCCGAGGCCGATGGATTCGGCGATGTTGGGCGTTCCGGCTTCAAACTTATAGGGGAGGTCGTTCGTAGTGAAGCCGGTCGCGGTGACTTCCCGGATCATTTCGCCGCCGCCCATGAATGGCGGCATGGCTTCAAGCAGGGCGCGTTTGCCGTAGAGGACGCCGCTGGCGGTTGGGCCGCACATTTTGTGGCCGCTGAAGACGTAGAAGTCGGCGTCGATTGCTTGCACGTCTACGGCTAGGTGCGGGACACTCTGCGCGCCGTCCACGAGGATGATTGCGCCGACCTTGTGAGCGGCGGCAGCAAGTTCTTTTACCGGGTTGATTGTGCCGAGGACGTTGGAGCAATGGGTGACGGCGACGAGTTTCGTGCGCGGGCTGATGGCCGGTATGGCGAGGGTGCCGTCGGGGTTGAGGTCGATGCGATTGATGACGGCGCCGGTTTGAGCGGCGACTTGATACCACGGGACGATGTTACTGTGGTGCTCCATCCAGGTGATGAGGATTTCGTCGCCTTTTTTCAGATTTGTTCGCGCCCATGAATAGGCGACGAGGTTGATGGCTTCGGTTGTGCCTCGGGTGAAGATGACGGTTTCCGGCGAGGGCGCGTTGATGAATTTGGTGATGCGTTCCCGGCTGCGTTCATATTCCCGCGTGGCGCGTTCGGCGAGGGCGTGGATGCCGCGGTGGACGTTGGCGTTGTAGCGCTGGTAGTAGTCGTTCAGCGCGTCGATGACTTGCCGGGGTTTCTGGGAAGTGGCGGCGTTGTCGAAATAGACGAGGGGCTTGCCGTGGACTTTCTGGCGCAGGATCGGAAAGTCGTCGCGGATTTCTTCCAACTGAACGGCATCGAGAAGCTCTCTCATTTGCGGACGACTTTGTTGTGGATCAGGTTGCT
>JBAXYB010000265.1:0-1185 GCA_037127585.1 Verrucomicrobiota bacterium | reverse complement strand
GCATGTATTGCGGCGAGTTCGCGCCGGTCATCCCGTTCTGAGGTTGCAACAAAGGACCGCAAAGGTTGGTGCAGAGCCAGCCGACAAGCCGAACCGGGCGGACTCCCGGAATTTGCGAGGGTGAAAATGGCGATGATGCTTGGGCAACTGATCGACAAACTGGAAATGATGCCACCCGACGCAACGTGTCAATACGACGTTTTCCACTTTGTGCCATCGCCGCTTGATTCGTGGCGCGGCATCTACAACGAATTAGCGCTTGGATGGCGACCGCCAAACGCGCGAGACCATCGCCTCGACACCACAACGGTCGCGGAATTGCTGGCAGACGCAAAAGCCGCTGTAGGGAAAACGTTTGACGGCTACAAAGGCGGCGAATATGTCATGTCGCGAGACACGCCGGTCCACATCGACAATTACGGTGAGACGTATAGCAACTTGGAACTCGCCGACGTGAATCACCGCAAATCGTATTCCGATCATCCAGGATGGTGCATGTTGGTCACTGAAAAGCGCAATACCGACTACTAGCGCATCAACTCACAAAGCCTGCACCAAAGCCCCTCACGGTTGTGTCGCTGGCACCATATGCCGGGACGGGGCGGCGGTGGCGCAAACTGTCAAACCAACGGAACCGCCAACGCCTGCGACCATGAACGGGTCCAGCGTTTGCGGTCAGGCTTGCCCGGTCGCCAGTTGCGTTTGTAGTAATCCCAAGCCGCCTGCTCGCTTTCCAGAATCGCGGGCGGAAGCGCAGCCGCGTCGGTCCACAGCAACAGCCGCCCGAACGCCACAGCGAAGTCTTGATGCTGCACGTCAGCAAGCCGCGTCCACACGTCAGCCGCCGTAGCAGGAATGCCCGCAGACGCGCACAAGCCTTCCGCCAGCGCCTTGCTCGCCGGATGCGTCAGCACGCCGCGACAGCCGCTGCCGCGCTCGAACTGGAGCACGCCATGCGCGGGACCGCCGCCGTATTGCACGGTGGTCAGCCAGCCAGACTCTTGAAAGCCGATCGCCATCAGAATCCGCTTTGATGCGTCCGTCGTCATTTTCGGCGGAAGTAGCGCCGAGCCTGCGTCAACAGTGGCGCGAGGGTCTACGATGTAGGTCATGCGTTCACCGATGGATCGTTCTTGGCTTTGCCGATGTTGAGCGCCAGCTTGTTCACGATCGGCGCCATCTTGC
>JBAXYB010000264.1:0-1188 GCA_037127585.1 Verrucomicrobiota bacterium | reverse complement strand
CCCGTTCGAGCGACGCGAGAATCGCCCGATGCACGTCCTCCGGTATTTCCGCCGAAGTCCGGCGAATCAGTTCCACTATCGAGTCCTGCCAAGTATTCATGTTCGCGTCAGGATACAAGCCGGCGCAGATTTGACAAGCACGACATCATCGGCTACCAAACTGCCGCTATGATTAAACCATCTCCGCAAATCAAATTCTTCGCCGGCTTCTGGACGATGATCCGTCAACCCGATGGAAACACAGCCACCGAATGGAGCAGCGCCCAGAAAATCCAAGAAGCCAAAGCCGCCGGCTTTGATGCCATGGGCGGCGGTGCCGACGCCACACTGGCCGCCTCCGTGCAGGCCGCCGGGATGGAGTACATCTGTTACGTTGACGCCAACGACTCGGTCTACAAGACCAAGCTCGAAGCTGCCGCCGCCTGTCACCCCGCTCGCATCAACGTCCAGCTTTGGGATCACGACACCCCGCCGCGCGTGGCCACCAAGACGTGGATCAAGATGCAACCCATCGCCAAGAAGTTGAAACTGGAAATCGACCTGGAAGTTCACCGCGACACCTGCACCGAGACGCCCGAAAAAACCTACGCTATCGCCGACCTCTACAAGCAAGCCACCGGCAAGAACTGCCGGTTTTGTTTCGATTACTCCCACTTTGCGGTCGTCAAACACATCTACCCGCCGTACGCGCCGCGATTGATGGATCGCCCCGCATTACTCCGGCCGGTCCGGCAGATTCATCTCCGGCCGTTCAACGGTCACCATTGCCAAGTCCCCGCCACCGATGGCCGCGGCAACCCTTCCTCCGAGATCAAACCGTATCTCGAATTTGTCGACGCCTTGTTCGCCGCCTGGCTGAAGGGCGCGACCGGCGGAGAAGTCCTCTACGTCTGCCCCGAGAACGGCCCCGACGATGGCCCCAACAGCGGGGCCGGCTACGGACTCAGTTGTTTCCCCAACGTCTGGCAGGATGCGATCTGGTTGCGCCGCGAGTACGCCAAGCTCTGGAAAAAAAATCTCGCCGCCTGGCGCCGGTAACGCCAGTCATTCGACTGACCAAGATTCGAGTACCGTCAGTAAATCGATCGACGACGGTTGTTTACATCTCCGCGTGGTTGAGTCACTGTCGCCGGGCCTGCGGGGAAACTGTCATTCCGCCGGTCAGTCAACCGTAGACGAAAGGTAGTT
>JBAXYB010000263.1:0-1225 GCA_037127585.1 Verrucomicrobiota bacterium | reverse complement strand
CTTAGGTGGTCGCGGCCATGACGAGTTCGTCAACGTTCACGCCGCGCAGTTCAAAGAGCCGGCGGACGGTGTCGTCGATGATATTGTTGGGGCAGGAGGCGCCGGCCGTGATGCCAATGTAGACATTGCCGCCCGGCAGCCAGCTCTCGGTAAGAACTTCTTCCTGCTGGTGGAGGTTGAAATGTAAAATCGCTTTGTCGGAGAGGATTTTCGATTTGTTGCGGATGAAATAGCACGGGACCTTTTCCTCGCTCATCTCGGCGAGGTGGGTCGTGTTGCTGGAGTTGTAGCCGCCGACGACGAGCATGAGGTCGAGCGGTTCGCGCAGCAAGGTGATGAGCGCGTCCTGCCGTTCCTGCGTCGCGCCGCAGATCGTGTCGAACATCCGGTAATGCTGGTCAATGGTTTCGACGTCGAACCGGTCGACCATGGCCTGCCGGAGCCGGCGTTGAATCTCTTCGGTCTCACTCCGCAACATCGTCGTCTGGTTCGCGACGCCGATGGAGGCTAAGTCGCGTTCGGGGTCGAAGTCCGGCGAGTGGGCACCGTCAAATTTCGTGAGGAATTCCGCCTTGTTGCCGCCCTTGCGGATGTACGCGCAGACGTAATCCGCCTCCGCGAGGTTCAACACGACGAGATAATGACTATCCTGCGTGGACGTGGCGCGGGAACTGGTGGCCATCGTCTCCTCGTGCTTGGCCTTGCCGTGAATGATCGAGGTGAACTTCTCTTTCGCATTTTGGGTGACGCGTTTCCACACGCTCATCACGTCGCCGCAGGTGGTGTCCACCAACTGACAGCCCTTGGCTTTGAGTTTCTCCATCACCTTCATCTCCGCGCCAAACGCCGGGATGATCACCACATCGTTTTCCTTCAACTGCTCGACGTCCGCGCTCTTGTTCGGCCCGGACAGAAACTTGATCTCCATCGCGATCAACTGTTCGTTGACCTCGGGATTATGAATGATCTCGCCGAGAATATAGATCGGCTGATTCGGGAAAACTTTCCGCGCCGCGTACGCCAAGTCGATGGCGCGTTCGACGCCGTAGCAGAAGCCAAATTCCTTCGCCAACCGGACTTTCAACCCGCCGGCTTCGAGCGTGCCGCCGCGCCCGCGGAGTTTCTCAACGATCTGGCTCCGGTAATGCAATTCCACCTGCTCGCGAACCGCCTCCATAATATCAGGGCGGCGGAGGTTCACACGCGGCGGTTTGGCGACTGGTGC
>JBAXYB010000262.1:0-1253 GCA_037127585.1 Verrucomicrobiota bacterium | reverse complement strand
CCCCCTTTCTTGAGAGGTAGGGCAGCTTAGCACAGCCCGGGCTGGGCGGCTAGGCAGGCGGTCACATCTCGTTGGCCGCCAAGTGGATTATCCGGCAGGACTTAGTAGAAATAGGCCACACCCAAGCCCAAGGTGACCTGGTCTTGGTGGCCGTCGAAAGCGGTGGAATCGGTGGAGCGGTCCCACCGGAGTTCGGGCGCGATCCGGAGTTCGGGCACGGGCTTGAAGTTGACGGTGAGCGCGACGCTGTAAAGTTCCTGGCCGGTGTTCGGCGCGAACGGCGCGTTGGCGGGGGCATCGGAAGTGCGTGCGCCATCGTTGTCATTGAAGTATTCACCGCGCAACGCGGCACTCCATTTTTCGACTGGCTCGAAAATCAGCCACAGCCCGGTGCCAAACCAACTGGCGGTGCCGCCGTTGGCGTCCGCGCCGGCTTCTTGGCCATAATCAATCTGGGCGGCGGTTTTGAAACGGGCGGTGCAGCGGTGTTCCGCCCACGCTTCGACGCCGCCGCGCCACTGCGAGGTGTTGTCATCCATTTCGGGGCCGCCATAGCCGATCACGGAAAACGTGTTGTTGTCATTTGGCGTCCACGTCAGTTGCCCGATGTAGGACAACGCGTTGTTGTTATCGACGACGTTGTCCCAGCCGTTGTTCATCATGAAGGTCGCCTCTAACTCCGGTATGATTGGGTATTTCAGCATGATGCCGGTATGCGTGAACGGCTCGGCCAACGTCCACAGATAACCGCCCGACCAGTTGAAATTTTGCTCCGTCATCGTGGATTCATATCCGATGACGGTGCCGCACTAGCCGATTGTCATCTTGAGACCGTTCCCCAGCGGCGCGTTGATGGTGATATTGGCTTCGAACAACGTGCCGTCAGTCCCGAGGTCAAACCCGGCCGGTTGCATGTAACTGGCATCCTGACCAAAGACTGTCGTGACATTGAAGCCGGCCACCCAATCAAACGCATTATACTCCACGGGCCTCTCCAACTTGAGGACGGCCTTGTTGAGCATGAACTCACCGCTCGCCGTATCGAACCCACGGCCGGTATTCTCGCGCGAGGTCGGCTGATTGAAGTTGTAGAAATACGAACTGGACACATACCCGCTCAGCTCGGTTCCTTTGATGAACCCGCGAGTGGTCTCGGTGACGTCCTCCTGCTTGACGAACTTGTCGCCCTTGACTGTCTCCTCGACAATCGCGAGCCGCTTCTCCAATTCATCCGTCTTGGATTTCTGTTCTTC
>JBAXYB010000261.1:0-1288 GCA_037127585.1 Verrucomicrobiota bacterium | reverse complement strand
TAATTGGTGGCAACGACATACTTGGCCCAACCACTAGCACCGAATTCGAGACGGATTTGCGTCGTCTGCTAGTTGCTGCCGAACAGTGCGCCGCTGCCACGGTGATGTTTGAACTGCCGCTTCCACCGTTTGGGAATAGTTTCGGACGAGTACAGCGGCAACTCGCCCAGCAATTCGGCGTCGCGTTAATCCCCAAACGTCATATCGCAGGAGTACTCGCCGCGCCCGGCACAACTATTGATGGCCTGCACTTGTCGCCGCATGGACACGAACTGGTGATGGCATTGCTCTGGCGTGTGATAATTCCCATTCCGTGAAACCGATTTGGTCACCTACTTGGTTAACGTTTCGCGCGATACTTGGCGCGGGATTCGGCGACATGGTGGGCGACGCGACGCTGCGCCTTTACCGGCTGACCTATCTCGTAGAGAAAATCCGGCGACATGTCGGCGCCGTTGCTCCAGACGACGGTGTCCAGATCGGGGTTCAGCCGGGCGGTCCGAAAGACACGCAACTCTTTTAACGGTTCGAACACCTCGCCGTCCAACTCCTTCGCCAAATCCACCACGCGCACGGTGCCGTCCTCGAAGCCCACGCGGAGCTTGTAGCCGGACACGTATTCGACTGAGGTCACGTAATGCATCGTCGCCGGTATCTTATTCCAGAGGGGCGATGGACTTCAATGGCTTCGGTTCGTTTCTGGAGGGCCACGCTCCGTCGTGGCCGAGTCGTTCATCAGCGGACGCGACGGAGCGCGTCCCTCCATGCAGCAAATTCAGCCGGTGCTGCCGCACTACACGTTGAACTTGAAGAGCAGCACGTCGCCGTCCTTCACGACGTATTCTTTGCCTTCCATCCGGTACAAACCCTTTTCGCACGTGACCGCGACGGGGGCGGACTGGCGTTGACGGTAAATCAACCGGCCAGTAGAGTGATTGCGTGACACCGCAAGCGACACTGGAGCAGCAAATCGAACGCTACCGGAAGATGACCGGCGAAGAACGGCTAGCACTGGCCTTTGAACTCCACGAACTCAGTTGCGACATTGCCCGCGAAGGCATCCGTTACCAACGTCCCGACGCCTCGCCGCAGGAAGTTGAGCAACTTCTGCGCGACCGCCTCGCCTTGGTGACGCGGTCGTGACCGAGCGCGAGCTCTTGGTGGATTGCCTCCAGCGCCTCAACCGCGCCGAGATCGCCTACATGCTGACCGGCTCAATGGCGAGCAACTACTGGGGCATCCCGCGCACGACCCATGACCTCGATTTCGTTGTGCAACTCCCCCCAAC
>JBAXYB010000260.1:0-1324 GCA_037127585.1 Verrucomicrobiota bacterium | reverse complement strand
GGCGTGCCGCCGTCCAACGCGACGATCAAATTCTGACGTGGGGTCATTGGAGCTTGATCACCGCCACGCCGAAGCGGGGCAGGGCGATGGTGGCCGTTGTGATCTTGCCGGTGACCAACTCTGGTTTACCGGCGGGGATAGTGACTGTTTGTTCCTCTTCGGTTTGGTTCAGGACAAACAGCAACTTCTTGCCGTTGCCTTCGCGGACGGAAACTTCCACGCCGACCGGCGGATTCAAATGGCCGGTGACCTTGGCTTTCTTCAGAACGTCGCCGATGAGTTGATCGTAGAAGGCGGGCTCTTTCACGACTGTGCCGACGTAATAGCCCCAGCCTTGTTTGTAGCGGTGGCGCGTCACGGCGGCGAAGTCGGTCATGTGCCACGGCGCTTCGTACCCGGCCAAAACTTCCGCGCCGGTCGGCTTGATCCAGTCCACGTAGCTCGAAACGACATAAGCGCCGGCAATCCCATTTCGCCCGGTAACGGTGTACTCGCATTTGCCGCTCGCGCCCCACGCGTGCGTGAGCGCTTCGTATTCTTCAATGCTGATCCCCAGTGCTGCGCTCAACAATCCCGGCAACGTGCGGTCGTGACAGAGGTTGGTTTCGGTTTTGACGCCGGTACGAATGTCGGCCACTAACACGCCGCCGCGCTGAACGTATTCATCGAGCCGCCGCGCCAAAGCATCCGGCAAGACATGCAGTTGTGGCGCGATGACGACCGCGTAGCCGGTCAGATCGACAGACGGATCGACGATGTCCACGTTCACGCCGGCACGGAAGAGCGCGTCGTAATACCGGCGCAGATGCGGTTGCAGATACGCGTTGCCCTCGAAACTCGGCTGGCTCTCCGTCGCCCACATCGAATCGTAATCGTGGATGATGGCGACCGGCGCTTTGACCGTCGTTCCCTCGATCTCCGGCCAGAGCTTGTGAAATTCCTGCGCGGTCTGCGCGGCTTCCTGATACCGGCGCAGCGGTTTGCCGTCGTGGCCGAGTAAGCCGTGCCAGTATTGCTCGCGACCGGCCGTGCAACTGCGCCAGCGAAACCAGAGCAAGCCGTCGCAACCGTGGGCGAGTTGTTGATAGGAGATGAGCCGGATTTCGCCGGGCCGTGGGTTGCGGCCGAACATGCCCCAGCCACCGGGGCCGGCGGTCTGTTCCATCACCCAAAAGTTCTGGCGCTTGAATCCGCGCACGAGATCGGCGGCGGCGGCGGAGTTGTACAGGATTTCGGGCGCGCCGAAGACCGGGTAATTGTCCCACGAGATAAAGTCGAGCGCCTTGGACAAATCCCGGTAGTTCATCGTGAAGTGAAACGACAT
>JBAXYB010000259.1:0-1339 GCA_037127585.1 Verrucomicrobiota bacterium | reverse complement strand
TCCATCTTCTCGTTCGGCGAATGCCAGTTGTCGTCCGCCAAACCGAGACCGACCAACAGAATCTCACCGTGCAGATGCCGGCGAAAAACGTCGAGAATGGGAAGCGTTCCACCTTCACGGACACAGACCGGCGGGCGACCGAAGGCGGCTTCGAGTGCGCCGAGTGCCGCCTTCGCGCCGCGGCCGTTGGGCGGCGTGAGAAACGCCGGCGCACAGTGACCGACTTCGATCTGTAGGCGCACAGTCTTCGGGCAATGCCGGCGGAAATGTTTGACCACGAGGGCTTGGACTTTTTCCGGCGATTGATTCGGCACAAGCCGGCAAGTGATTTTCGCGCTGGCCCACGCCGGCACGATGGTCTTGCTGCCGGGACCTTGGTAGCCGCCGGTAATGCCGTTGATCTCCAGTGTCGGTCGCGCCCAGCGGCGTTCGAGTGTCGTATACCCCGCCTCGCCGGTAACAGTCGGCGCGCCGAGAGACGCGGCGTATTGTTTATCGTTGACCGTTAGTTTCCGCCACGCCCGGCGTTCCCACGCGGCGAGCGGTTGGACGGCGTCGTAGAAGCCGGGCACGGTGACGCGGCCTTTCGCGTCGGTGCACGTGGCGAGTAACCGGGCGAGCGTCATGACCGGGTTGGCGATGCTGCCGCCGAACACGCCGGAATGCAGATCGCGACCGGGGCCGTCGACCCGGACTTCGAGCGCGGCCAACCCCCGGGTCGCGTAGGTAAACGTCGGCAAATCTTTGGCGTACATGCCGGTGTCGGAGATGATGATGTAATCGCAGCGCAGCCGGCGGGCGTGCTGCTTGCAGAATTTCATCAACGCTTCGCTGCCAACTTCTTCTTCGCCTTCGATGAGGAAGGTGATGTTGACTGGTGCCGGGCCGCTCGCGAGAAGTGTTTCGACGGCTTTGACATGGGTGAAGAATTGGCCCTTGTTGTCCGACGCGCCCCGGCCGTGGATTTTACCGGCGCGGACGAGGCCGCTGAAGGGCGGGGTTTTCCAGAGATCAAACGGCTCCGGCGGTTGCACGTCGTAATGGCCATAGATCAACACCGTCGGCGCGCCCGGCTGGTGGGGCGTGGCGGCTTCGACGATGGGATGACCGGCGGTCTGGTGGACGGTGACCCGCAAGCCGAGCTTGCGAAAATGATTCGCCACCCAGTCACAACAAGCGCGGATGTCAGGGGTGTGTTTCGGTTGGGCGGAGACACTCGGGAAGCGGACGAGTTGTTGGAGTTCGGTCAGAAAACGGGCGCGATGGCGGCGCATAAAATTATCGATCATGACGGCATTGTCCCTGTTTTTACTTTCCGGCGCAACCCCCGGCGCTTAGA
>JBAXYB010000258.1:0-1343 GCA_037127585.1 Verrucomicrobiota bacterium | reverse complement strand
ATGATGCCGCCGCTACCGGCCATCGTGCCGGCTTTGCGCAATGACTCGAAATCGAGCGGGACATCGAGATTGTTCGCGGGTAAGACCGGCATTGAACTGCCGCCGGGGATGACACCTTTGATTTTCTGGCCGTTCGTGACGCCACCGCAGACGTCTTCGATGAGTTGGCGCATCGTGAGTTTGCCCATCTCGAATTCGTAGTAGCCGGGACGTTTGACCGGGCCGCTGACGCAAACCAAGCGCGTGCCGGTCGAGCCGGGGACGCCCATCGCTTTGAACCACGCCGCGCCGTTCTTCACGATGTGCGGGATGTTCGAGAGCGTCTCGACGTTGTTGACGACGGTCGGCGAGCCGAACAAACCGACGATGGCCGGGAACGGCGGTTTGATGCGCGGGTAGGCGCGTTTGCCTTCGAGCGATTCGATGAGACCGGTCTCTTCACCGCAGATGTAAGCACCCGCGCCACGATGGACATAAATCTCAGCCGTCTTTCCGACGTAACCTTTGGCGCGGGCTTCGGCGATGGCGTTGATGAGGACGTTCGCGCCGTGCGGCATTTCACCGCGGATGTAAATGTAGGCGACCTTCGCGCCGGTCGCGTGGCACGAGATGAGAATGCCTTCGATGAGTTGGTGGGGATCGTAATTGATGAGTTGCCGGTCTTTGAACGTACCGGGTTCGGACTCGTCGGCATTGCAGACGAGGTAAGTCGGCTTGCCGGTGTTCTTTGCTAAAAAGCTCCACTTGAGACCGCACGGGAAACCGGCACCGCCACGGCCGCGAATCTCGCTGTTCTTGACTTCGTTGACGATCTCCTCGGGCTTCATCGTCAGCGCCTTTGCCAACGCTTGATAGCCGCCTTCCTTCTCGTAATCCGCGAGCGAGCCGGTGTAGCCGGGCTTGGTGATGTTCGCAAGCAACACTCGCTTCTCCATTGGATGCGCCGGCAATGGTTTTGCGATTGGCTGCTTACTCAAATTCCCGGTGAGGAGTTCGGCGAGGACTTGATCAATCTTCGCTGGCGTGACGTTGTCGAAATGCTCGTCGTTGACCATCATCACCGGCGCTGTGCCACACGCCGCGAGACATTCAACCGTCGAAACAGTGTGGCCGCAGTCTTCCAACTTCTTGAGAAGTTCGCGGCTACCGGCAAGTTGACAGGACAGCGTCCGACAAACCTTGATGTGAAACTTGCCGAGCGGTTTCTGCGAAAACATCGGGTAGAACGTGACGACTTCCCAGACGTTGATCGGCTGTAATTGCAGTTTGCCGGCAATCCATTCGACCTGTTCCTGGCCGAGAAAACCAAAGTGTTCTTGCAGCAGATGGCAAAGCCACAACAC
>JBAXYB010000257.1:0-1348 GCA_037127585.1 Verrucomicrobiota bacterium | reverse complement strand
TCTTGCCGCCGCTCGGCTTCGACGGGAACGGGCACACCTACCGGATCAATTCGGACGCTGTGGCCATCGAAGTAGGCCGGGCGTTGGGCGCGGTGAAGTTGATGTTGATCACGACGCGCAACGGCCTCGAAGTGGACGGCAAACTGGTCTCGCAATTGACCGTGCATGAGCTGGAGCAACTACTCAAGACTTCCTCCGACAAACTTCCGCCGGATTCGCTCTCGAAAGCGCAGCACGCGTTGCGCGCCAGCGAAGGCGGCATTCCCCGCGTCCACATCATCAACGGCCAGGTCGATGAAGGCTTGCTGGCGGAGGTGTTCTCCAACGAAGGCATCGGTACCCTGATTTACGCGAACGAATACCAAGGCATCCGGCAAGCCATGCGCAAAGACATCCGGCATATCTTCGCGTTGATCAAACCATCGATTCTCGGCGATCAGTTAATGCGGCGGTCCCGGGCCAGCATCGAAAAACACATCAACGATTATTTCATCTTCGAGATCGACGATAACATCGTCGGCTGCGTCGCGCTCATCCCCTACCCGGCCGAGAAGAAAGCCGAGCTGGCCTGTTTGCAGATCAACCCGGCCCACGAACATCGCGGCATCGGCACCAAGCTCGCCGTCCGCGCGGAACAGGTCGCGAAAGAACTCGGCTTGGAAACGATCTTCTGTCTGTCAACGCAAGCGTTCACTTTTTTCCAGCACAAGCTCGGGTACAAGGAAGGCACCGTGGACGACTTACCGGCGCCGCGGCGGGAGAAGTACGAACAGAGTCACCGGAATTCGAAGATTCTGTGGAAGCCGGTGAATGGTCACGCGACCAATGGCGCACCGGCTCGCGAGCCTGCCGCTGCCGCTACGACCTGAGATTGACGCGCGTCCGACCGGCCGGACTGGCCGCCGTCGCTCCGCCGGTCACATGGGCGATCAGCTGATTCAATTCCGTGATCACTTGCTGGTGCGCCGTCTCCAACCGGGCCGTCATCACGAGGTCGCGGTTGATCTCATTGATCCGGGACGCCATCCGGTTATTGATCTCGGCGCGCTGGGTTTGCAATTCCTTCATCTTATTTCCTAGCGCCGTGAGCCGGGTCTGAACGTCTCCGGCAACTTCCACCTCCGGTGCGGGTGCCGGCACGGGCGCCGGCGCGACCGGGGCCGCAGTCGCAGCGGCCTTGGCGGTCTTGGGCGGAACGATTACGTTGATGTGGCATTGCGGACAATCCACGATCATGCCCTCGCCATCTTGATCGACGACCAGGCTCTTTGAGCAGGCCGGGCATTCGAACAAAATATCGTGTGGTCCGACCAACAGTTCGTTCGTCTTGGAATTCACTTGGTCAACA
>JBAXYB010000256.1:0-1353 GCA_037127585.1 Verrucomicrobiota bacterium | reverse complement strand
CTGTTCCCACGCTGTCTCACAACCTTGCAACACTCATGCCACGATCGCACCAAACGATGCAACTTACGCAGCCGAAGTAGCTTCTACTCTCAGACTTAATCCTAGGTCAATGTCAGACTGTCACCGGCTGCCTTTCCACCTGACAACTTGTCGGCCACGGGAATTACCGGCTCAGTGTTTTCCCGTAGTTAAAAAATACACACTTCTCCAACTGGCGGAGTGCCTCCCGCTGCGTATCTTGGCAGCAGTCAACCATAGGAGGACAAGATCATGCAACGCAAACAACGATCAGTGACACTCGGAGAGTTGATTCAAGCCGTCGCGCAGTATTCCCGCAATGATCATGAAGTCGGACTTGTCGTCGCGGATTTGTTGCACCGCGGCGTCGTTATCCGCGCTCGGCCAGCCGCCGTTAACGCCGCCTTGCTGGCGGCAGGGCGCGTTCGTAAGTTGTGACGGTTGGCCGAGCGCTAAGTTGCAGTTTCCGCATGGTGAAGGAGGTATCAAACAGCGGTAGGTCGAAAACGGCCTACCGCTGTTTGATTGATTACCGGTGGCGGCCGGTTATCCTCCTCGCGAAGTGACACTTTTGAAAGACATGACCGGAGTCGTGCTCGTTGGTGGGCGGAGCACGCGGATGGGGCGCGACAAAGCCACACTGGAACTTGCCGGGACAACCATGCAAGACCGGTCCGTCGCGGTGCTCCGGCAATGTTTCGCGCAGGTCATTGTTATCGCTCACGATGTAGTGCCGGGTTTGGGGCCGCTGGGTGGGTTGTTGACCGCGCTCCGGCAAGTCGAAACGCCGGCCGTGTTTCTGGTGGCCTGCGACATGCCGTTTCTGGAGGCGGAATTAATCCGGCAGATGGCGGGGGAGTTACCGGGCTATGACGCGGTGGCTTATCCGGACGAGCCGTTGCATGCGGCCTACGCCACGTGCATTTTGCCGGTCGTCGAACAGCAAATCGCGGCGCAGGATTACGCGATGCACCGACTCCTGGCGAAGTTGCGCGTCAAGTTCATCACGACGCAACGACCGCCAGCGCTCACCAACGTCAACACGCCCCACGAATGGGAGCTTGTCAAACGTACGCTTACTCACTAAGCCTTTCCCGTCACCATGAAACGCGTTTATCTCGATTACAATGCCACGACGCCGGTTGACCCGCGCGTCGCGGAAGCGATGTGGCCGTACCTCCAGGAATTGTTCGGCAATCCGTCGAGCCTGCACACGTTCGGCGTCAACGCCAAGCAAGCCGTCGAGACCGCGCGCGCGCAGGTGGCCGGCTTGCTCGGCTGTCAGGACGATGAAATCGTGTTCACCAGCGGCGGCAGCGAATCGAACAATACCGC
>JBAXYB010000255.1:0-1359 GCA_037127585.1 Verrucomicrobiota bacterium | reverse complement strand
TCCTTGTGAAGAGAATTCCCGTTGGCATCCATCGTAACCACGGCCGGGAATTTCACCACGTCGAGTTCCCAAATCGCTTCAGGCGAACCAAACTTCTCCAAGAAGTAAACGTTCCGCACTTTCGTTATGTGCTCGGCCAGAACTTGCGCCGCGCCACCGATGGCGTGGAGATAGACCGCGCCCGCTTCCTTGCAGGCCGCCAATGTCCGGTCGGCCATCCCGCCCTTCCCGATCACCGCGCGGACACCGAACTTCTTGATGATGTCGCCTTGGTACGGTTCTTCGCGGATCGACGTGGTCGGACCGGCCGCGGTGACCTTCCAATTGCCGGCTTCGTCTTTGATGACGACTGGGCCGCAGTGATAAATAATCCCACCGTTTAACGACACGCCCGGTGGCAACTCGCCGCCTTTGGCGAGATACTTATGCACCGCGTCGCGTCCAGTGAAGACGACGCCGGTGATCTCGACGGACTCGCCGACTTTCAGCTTACGAACCACTTCTTCGGTCAATGGCGTATTCATGTTAGTAGAGCCAATCCAAAATCTTGCCGGTCGCATCGAACCGCGCGCCTTGCCGGCGATACGCCCAACACATGTAACTGATGCTGACGAAATACGAGGCCGGCACGCGGTTGGCCGTCGTGATCTTCACGCCGAGCAACGTCGTCTTGCCGCCGAAACCCATCGGGCCGATGCCGAGTTCGTTGGCGGTATTGAGAACGTCCTGTTCGAGCTTGTCGAGTTCGGCGTGCGGATTCCGATCGTCGAGCATGCGCAACAACTGCGTCTTGGAAAATTCGTAGCCCGTCGCCCGGTCGCCGCCGATGCAGACGCCGAGCACGCCCGGGCCGCAACCCTTCCCTTGCGCCTGCAAGACTGCGTCGAGAATCGCTTTCCGGCAACCCGCGAGATCCCGGTCGGCTTTGATGCTTTCATCCGGCAACGAGTACTGCGCCCCGACATTCTCGCAGCCACCGCCCTTCAACATCAACTTCACCGTTACGCCGGCATCCTTGTGCTGATGAAAATGCAACGTCGGCGCGCCCGGCCCGAGATTGGTGCCGTCGTTCTTGCCGGTGAGCGAGTCCACGGAGTTCTGCCGGAGATAACCCTTCAACGTCGCCGCCTTCACCGCCGCTCGCGCGGCTTCGGTGAACGCGATCTGGTCGAAGCCCGCCGGGCAGTCCACATAGAACAGCACGCTGCCGGTATCCTGGCAGATCGGCTGCGATTTGTTTTTCGCCAGCGCGATGTTCTGGTCGATGATCTTCATCGCGCTTTCGGCAATCGTGCCTTTCTTTTCCCGTTCGAGCGACGCGAGAATCGCCCGATGCACGTCCTCCGGTATTTCCGCCGA
>JBAXYB010000254.1:0-1399 GCA_037127585.1 Verrucomicrobiota bacterium | reverse complement strand
CAACGAGTTGAGCACCGCCGGCTTTGATCTTCTTGCCGATTTGATTCTGATAACCAACCAACCTTTCGCGGAGTCCTTTGAACTGCGGCCAGTAAGTATCAAGACCGATGCCGAACAAACCGATCTTGGTGGCTTTCACGGTTCACTCCAGATGGAAAACTTCTGTCAACCCGGTCGCGACCGGGCTGCTGTCGGGATTACTCGGCATGACATCGCCCATGTGCTGCCACCATTTTTGGCAGATGGGCGTCTTGGCGATGGCGGCCCAGCGCGCTTCATCTTCAATCTCCGCGTAGGCAAACAGTTGCCGGGTTTGGGCGTGCAGGAAGATCGAGTAGTTGTGAACGCCGTGCGCACGGAGCACATCTTCAAGCTCTGGCCAGATGGGCGAATGGCGCCGCTCGTACTCTTTTTCTTGGCCGGCATTCACGGACATGACAAATGCTTTTCGTATCATGGGAGAAAGCTACCACATCGGAATTTTAATTAGCAAGTTGCGCGAGGGCATTAAAAATCCCCTGCGCTTTCGTGAGCGTCTCGGCGTACTCGGCCTCTGGCTCGCTGTCCGCGACGATGCCGGCTCCGGCGTGGAAGGTCAACCGCCCGCAGGCAGGGACGCCTGCGCCACCCTGATTTCCCAAGTCTTGAGCTCCGGTGGCACAGGCGTCCCTGCCTGTGGCCATGGGTTGATACACCACCGTCCGAATCGCGATGTTGAAATGCGACTGGCCATCGAAACCGAAATAGCCCAGCGCGCCGGTATAGACACCGCGCGCGTGCGGCTCGAGTTCATCAATGATCTGCATCGCCCGAATTTTCGGCGCGCCGGTAATCGATCCGCCCGGAAAACAGGCCCGGACACAATCCACATGACTCACCTCGGAGCGCAACGTGCCGGCCACGGTTGCCACGAGATGATGCACCGTCGCGTAACTTTCAACGCGCACAAGCTCCGGCACATGAACGCTGCCAAATTCGCAGACCCGGCCGAGATCGTTGCGTTCGAGGTCCGTGATCATCAACAGTTCGGCGTTGTCTTTCGGCGACGCGAGCAACTCGGCCGGATCGGTCGCCCGCGGACGCGTGCCCTTGATTGGTCGCGTGACAACTTGCCGGCCGTCGATCTTGAGAAAGCATTCCGGCGATGACGACAGAATTTGCGCGGTCCCAATGTCGAGGTAAGCGCAGTACGGGGCCGGGTTGGCGGCGCGCAACGCGAGATAGACGTCGGCGGCTGAGGCGTCAACCTCGCACTGGAAGCGTTGCGAGAGGTTGACTTGATAGATGTCGCCGGCGGCGATGTATTCTTTGGCACGACGGACGGCGGCACAGAATTGTTCCCGTTGGTAGGGCGCGCTGTCCCAGCGCGCTGCTTGCGGGACAACGGCGCGGGACGGTG
>JBAXYB010000253.1:0-1401 GCA_037127585.1 Verrucomicrobiota bacterium | reverse complement strand
TCAATTGTCAAGAGTTGACCCCAATGAGTTGGAAGCTGCGGCCGCCTTGTTGCGGATTCTGGCGACGCTGTTCCGCCGTCAACAAACTCAGCCCGGCGGACGCGGCAAGGCGCGCGTCGAAAAAGCGCTGGCCATTCTGAAAGATTCGCCCCTGCCCGTCGCGACGTTGGCGCGAGCCGCGGGCTTGAGCGTGAGCCATTTCAATCGCGAGTTCCGGGAATGGACGGGCTATTCGCCGGTCGAGTACCAACGCCGGCAACGAGTCGCGCGCGCCCGGGAGTTGTTTGCGGACGTGACGTTGTCGATCAAGGAAGTCGCGGCGCGCGTTGGTTTTGAAGACCCGTATCATTTCTCGCGCGTGTTCCGGCAAGTAGACGGCCTGTCGCCATCGCAGTACCGGGACATGATGAGCCATTCATCCATCGGATAATCCGCCCATCCATTGTCCGCGCGCCCGCGGCCGGCTAGACTGCCGGCATGCTTACTCAACAACAGGTCGCGACTTTTCAGGAACAAGGTTATCTCCGCGGCGGCCGCGTGCTCAGTGACGCGCAGGTGGACGAACTGCGCGCCGAAGTGGAACGCGTGATTGCCGATCGCGAGAAGCCGGTCAAACAGCCGGTCTCAATCGCCAACATCGCCCGCAATGCCGGCGGGGTGGTCTGGCAGATCGTCAACATCTGCAATGCGAGCGCGCCGTTTGCGGCGTTGGTACGCAACCAACAAATCGCCGAAGAGATCGCGCAGCTTTCCGGCGGCAAGGAAATCCGGCTCTGGCACGATCAGGTTCAGTTCAAGCCCGCCGAGACCGGCGGTGTCAACATGTGGCATCAAGACTGGCCGTATTGGGGAATCCTCGACGCCCCGCATCAAGTGTCCGCGTGGGTCGCGCTCGACGACGTCGATCCCGACAACGGTTGCATGAGCATGGTGCCGGGCTCGCATCGCTGGGGCAACAACATTGAGGCCCTCCACAAAATCCCGGCGTTTGACCAAGTGCCGGCGGAGTATGAAGGTCGACCGCTCACCGTGAAGACCTGTCCCGTCAGCAAAGGCGAAGTTCACTACCACCACGGATTGACTTGGCACGGTTCGCCCGCGAACAAGAGTGGCCGACCCCGCCGAGCAGTCGCGTTGCATTACATGACCGAGCAGACCCGGTACAAAGCTGCCGGTAGCCACCTGATGAAGAAGTTCGTGACCGTGGCGGACGGCGCGAAGTTCGAAGGTGCGGCGTTTCCACTGGTGTACGAACGCCGGTAACGGCGGCGTATTCACGGAAGAGGCGCAGGTAGAGACGGTAGTCCTCCAGCGAAACGCCGGGCGGAGTCTGGAGCGAATCGGCTTTATCGGTGTCAATACTCAGTGACCCCATTCCGGACTGTTCCCGATTCAGTGACG
>JBAXYB010000252.1:0-1410 GCA_037127585.1 Verrucomicrobiota bacterium | reverse complement strand
CGGGCATCCGAGTGCGATCAATGCTTGGGCAAGTTCTTGTTCGGTCATAAACAAAACCGGCGGGGAGATCCCTCCCCGCCGGCCTGCTGTCGTCTAAATTCTGCCACTACTTCTTCAGCGCGTCGGCGCGGGTCATGATCTTGATACTCTGAATCACCACGCGATCGTTCGGGGTGCTGCGCTCGGGTCCGCCGGTCGGTGTCTCACCAAGTTTCTTCAGCACATCGACGCCCTCAATCAGTTTGCCGAACGCCGTGTATTGACCGTCGAGAAACGACGCATCGCCCAAACAAATAAAGAATTGGCAGCCCGCCGAATCCGGATCCTGCGACCGCGCCATCGAAACGATACCAATCTGGTGGCTGGTCTTATTGAACTCCGCTTTGATCTTGTAGCCGGGATCGCCCGTGCCCACGCGCGAGTTGCTGGCGTCTTTGCTCAGCGGATCGCCGCCTTGAATCATGAACCCTTTGATGATGCGATGAAACGTCGTGCCATCATAAAAGCCCTTCCCGGCCAACTTCTCAAAATTCTCGACGGTCTTCGGAGCATCTTTCACCAGAAACTCCATCACCATCTTGCCCTGCTTCGTTTCGATCACTGCTACCTTGTCCGTATCTGCCGCCATGAGACTGCTTCCTTTCAGGATCAGTGTTGCCAACAACACGCCAGTTAATAGTTTTACACTTCGCATAGTTTAATGACCTCCGCCGGTTGACCGCCCACACTAAGTTTCGTTCCGCTGCTTGCGAACTCGCGGCGAACGTAGCCGAGCGCCACGAGTTTGCCAAGCCGGTTCACACTCGTGACTTGCCCAACCTCCTTCTCACCGGCAAAAATCTTCTCGCCGGTCACCGTCAACGCCAACTGCACCAACTGCCGGTTCACATGCCCATACGTCCGAATCCGCGCAATCGTCTCCTGCCCCACATAACAACCTTTGTCATACGAAATCGCACTCACCAACCCGGCCTCCACCGGAATCGTCGTCTCGTCCATATCCACCCCAAACTTCGGCACCCCCGCCTCGATGCGCAATGTCTCCAGCGCCTCGGCGTCCAGTGATACCGGCAGAGTTGCCGGCGTCAGCACACCGGTCCCCAACGGATGCCGGTACGTCGTTCCCTCCGGTTTCGAGCCGATCACCAGATATTGCCGGAGATGTAACTCCTCAATGACCACATCCTCAGTCACGATGAATTTCTCCAACATTGCTTGCACACCGGGACTCGTCTCCAGCAACAACGCATCCGGCAAGTGCATCACGTGTCCATCACCGCGCATCTTCCCCTTCGCGTTCAGAAACGCCACGTAACAATCCCCGCCGACCGGCAACTGCTTGATGTCATTCGTGCATTGACCGTGAAGAAAACCAATCCGGTCTTCGCCCGTGATCCGCAACCGGCTGCG
>JBAXYB010000251.1:0-1477 GCA_037127585.1 Verrucomicrobiota bacterium | reverse complement strand
TCGAACTTGACCTTGTCTTTCGATTTGTCCGGATTTTCCTGGTTGACCGACTCAATCTTCAACAGTGCAAAGAAGCGCTCTTTATCTTTCGGCGGGCGCACTTGGCCGGTCACCACATCGCCGGTCTGCAACTCAAACCGGCGGATCTGCGACGGCGACACGTAAATATCTTCGGGGCAGGGCAGGTAGTTGTACGCGGGTGCCCGCAGGAAACCGAATCCGTCCGGCAGGATCTCCAACACGCCGGCCCCAATGATCGTGGCCGAGGCGGTTTTTTCAAGAATCGCAAAAATGACTTCGTGTTTCTTTTGAGTCGAGACGACTTCGATGCCCATTTCGCGGGCGTTCGTCTGCAATTCTTCGAGGGTCAACAACTGCATGGCGGGCAATTGAACCGTGGTCGGCGTGATGGCCGGCGCGGGGGCTGCCGGCGGGGCGGCCACGACCGGTTCGGCGACGGCGACATTTGAGTCCACTGGGATTTTCTTGGTGGGTTTACGCGGCATGACGGATTCTCCTCCAAATAATTTCGGCTTGCCGGTCTAACACTGACCGCGAGCCATCGTTCCAAATCACAAAATCGCCGCGATCCATTTTCTCCGCCACCGGCAACTGAGACTGAATGCGGGCCCGAGCTTGCGTCTCCGTCAATCCCTTCGCGGCCAAGCGTGTCAGTTGCGACTGTTCGCTGCAGCCGACTACGACCACGACATCAAACTCCGTCTCCGCGCCGACTTCAAACAACAGCGGAATCATCACCACATCCGCTTTGGCCTTCGTCCATTGCTGCCGGACGACGGGATGCACGATGGCGTTCAACGCTTGCCGGCGGTCCGCGTCATTGAACACGATCTCGCCCAACGCGCGCCGGTTGATGGTGCCGTTGGCGTTCAGAATTTCTGGCCCAAACTCCGCGACAATCTGCCGGTACGTCGCTGTCCCCGGTTCGAGTGTGGCGTGCGCCAATTCATCGGAATCAATGATCGTTGCGCCGTGGGCGCGCCACAGTTCGGCAACGGATGATTTCCCAGCGGCAATGCCGCCGGTGAGGCCGATTTTGGTGAGGGACATGGAATAGCTACCGGTTGAAGTACTTTCTGGGGCGGACGTCCTTGCAGTTAACGCGCGAACCATACGGCGCACCGCCCAAGTGCGTCAAGCTTTTGCTTTCCGGCGTGCCGGCAATTCGCTAAAGTCCTGCCGTGCGCGACGATCTCGAAGAAATTCTGCTTTCCGAAACTCAGATCCAAACCCGCCTCGACGAGTTGGGGCGCGAGCTCGAACGCGATTATGCCGGTCGCGATCTGACCATGATCGCCGTCCTGACCGGCAGCGTGTTGTTCGCGGCGGATTTGCTGCGCCGGTTGTCGTTGCAGGTGCGGCTCGATTGCCTTGGTATCTCCAGTTACCACGGCCAGACGCAGTCGGCGGGCGAAGTCACGATTACCAAAGCGCTCCAACTCGATGTTCGCGGTCG
>JBAXYB010000250.1:0-1479 GCA_037127585.1 Verrucomicrobiota bacterium | reverse complement strand
TCAATTGTCAAGAGTTGACCCCAATGACCCCAATGAACTTCAGCTTCACGAATTGCTGGCCGAGGATCGGCTGTGACTTGGCGCCGAGCCAGTTTTCCAAGACTGCGGCGGCTTAGGAGCGGAGGCGCTCCCGGAGTCGGTCTTTGCGGCGGCGCCACACGTGCAGCTTGGCCGTGGCAAGTTCGGCGTCAAGCCGGGCAAATAACCAGTAGGCAAAACGCTGGCGCAACCGTTCCCACCACCCGCGATGATGTTCGAGCAGCGCGCGCGTTACCGGCGTCGAGTGTTCGGTTAGATCAGCCTCGAACTGCGCGCGCGCCACTGTGGCTAACGCGGCGTCCTGAATGCGCAAGGTGATCTCGAAATTGATGCGCAGACTGCGCGGGTCCAAGTTCGCCGAACCAACGTAGACGATGTCGTCGATGATGATTACTTTGGCGTGCAGAATCTGCGGTTGATATTCCCAGATCTCGATGCTCTTGTTCAGCAAGCGCCGGTACAGTGAGCGCGCGGCGAGTTGGATCAACGGCACATCGTTCTTGCCCGCGAGCAGGAGTCTCACCCGGTGCCCGCGCGCTACCACTTGCGCCAATTCGTGCCGCAGCCGGCGGGTCGGCAGGAAATAGGCCGAGGTGATCGCCACGTCTCTGGCCCCGACTAAATCCCGGCGCAAGGCAACTTTCAGCGGGTTGCGGCCGAAACCGGGTTTGATGAATAACGCCTTGACCGGGTCCGCCTCCTGCGACGATTGCCGATCCACACCGATGGTCCGCGAATCCCAGCGCTGCCGCGTCGCCCGGTGCCACTGCCGATTGAACTCAGCGGCCAGGATCATCACAACCGGCCCGCGCACGGCCGCTCCGCCGTCACGCCATCCCTCGGTCACACCGTCGCCGTAATATTCCGGGGCGATATTGCAGCCGCCGACGAAGGCATCCGTTTCGTCGACGACCAGCAGCTTGCGGTGATCCCGGAAGGAAAACGACGACATCCGCAGTTCATTGAACCAATGCACGGCACCGCCCGCCGCCGCCACTCCGGCAAAATAATCGCGCGCCAAACTATACGAACCAACCGCGTCGATGATCAATTGAACCGCCACGCCACGCCGGGCCGCCTCCGTCAACTTCTCGCGGTAGCGGTCGCTGAGGGGCGACTCTTTCACCATGTACATCTCCAACCGCACTGACGTGCGCGCGGCATCGATCGCGTTGAGCATGGCGTCGAGGAGACTGCGTCCCGTCCCCAGCCAGACAAAAGAATGCTGCCCGGCCTCGGCCATTCCCGGCGCTGTCACACGGGCACACTCAATTCCGCCAGCAACGGATAATGGTCCGACGCGACTCACGCCAATGGCGTGCGCACCACCTCGACATGGTGCACCGTCACCTGATCGCTCAGGAACACATGATCCAAGCAAGCCATCGGGTACCGCGTGGGTCATTGGGGTTCATTGGGGCTCATTGGTGTCATTGGGGT
>JBAXYB010000249.1:0-1487 GCA_037127585.1 Verrucomicrobiota bacterium | reverse complement strand
GGCACCCCCGCCGGCACGGCGTTTGCCGATACCGGGTTAGCGGGCGGATCAAATTACTGTTACAGCGTCGCCGCCACGAATGTCACCGGCGCGTCGGTATTCACGACGAATGTTTGCGTGACCACGCCGTCGTACTCGCCCATCATCATCGGCGCGGGGCCGGCCATCGGCACGGATAAACAAGGCGTGACGTGGTATCAGGAGTTTCAGGATTGGCGGAAGGAAGATTTGCGGGCGCTTGATCCGAATAACGACGAGTATCTATTTCCCGATGGCGACGACACGAGCCGGGATCTCATCGCGTTTTATTCCCGGCAAGAAGGCGATAGTTATTTCTTCCGCATCGACTTCTTCGATCTGCGAATCGGGGCGGAAGCCAGCAATCTCAACGTTTACGTCGCGCTCGATTATGCAGCCGGCGGGCAAAGCTTCTTCCCGGATGCCGTCCAGTGCAATACCGATCATCCGTGGGAGACGTGCATCAAACTCTATTCCTCCCAGTTCTATAGCGTCACGAACACGATCGCCGGCGAAGTCACCGCCGGCAACTGGCTCGGCTCGTATTGGCGCGCGGATTTGGACAGCGTGGAGTTCGGCATCAAGACCAACGCGATGGCCGGTTGGAATGGCACGAACATCGTCTACTTCCAAGTGTTCGCGACCAAGGATGGCAATCACTACGGCACGCAGACTGACCTCAACGACGCGTTTGGTTCGCTCAACCGCAATGTCAGCGGCGGGATCGGGCTTTTGACTGGTGCGATTGCGTCCACGAACACCGCCGGGCGCGCGAAGTACGCGGCCATCGCGCACGCCAATCAATCGCTCGGCACGCGGAGCGGGACGCAGTCTCATATTTACCGGGATCTCGGCGCGCTCAAGCCGGGCTTCATCCGCACGGTGGAAACTCACGAGATGCTCGGGGTGCCGTTGAACATGCACGTGAGCGGCACGTTGCTGAGTTCCCTGCTCTGGGCGAAGTCGGCCGACCTCAACGTGGATGGACCGACGTTTGTGAATCGCCTCAAGACGTTCGTGCAATCCGGCAAAGGCTCGATCATCGGCGGCGTGTACGCGGAAAATATCCTCCCGTATTTCGAGGGCGACGTGAACCGGTTCTCCATTCGGGCTTTCAACGATCTCGCTGCCGAGACCTTCGGGCTGACGACGAACGACATGAAAGTCATGCACACCCCCGAACGCGTCATGCACTCCAACACGAACTGGGCGCATGCCGGCTCGGTGTTGAAAGGCCGGCCGTTCGACGACATCCTGGCCGGCGGTTACACCGCGACTTACCTCGACGAAGTCACGCATCTCCACTGGTGGTTCTACCCCGGCGAGACCAACAACGTCGGCTGGGACGAAAACAATTTCGGCCGGTGGGCCGGCGGTGGCGGTAACGACGAAGAGCCGTACCACCACAAGCTCCACAAGATCAACGGCGTCCTCACGTTCATGATCAACGATCGTGAAGACCAATCCAA
>JBAXYB010000248.1:0-1513 GCA_037127585.1 Verrucomicrobiota bacterium | reverse complement strand
CTGCAGATTCTTCGGGTTCGCCAGCCAATCCTTGGCGGACTGACTGTCTTTAAGCGAAGCTTCCAAAAATTCAAAAGTGGTTTCGTTGGTGATAGCCGAGACGAGTTGGGGATCGGTCGGATCCATAGCGCCGGCGTCAAGAGCCAGCGCCTTGGTCTTGCCGCCGTAGCTCGAGTGCGTGGCACCCTGAATGAACACAAGCCATGCCGGCGGACCGCCACCCACGGTGCCGCGGGAATGTTTGAAGCCGTCCTTTCGGCTCTCTGGCGTTTCGTCGCTCGCCTTGGATGTGTCGAGAGAACCATCGAAAAAAATCAGCGGAACTGAAACCTTATTCCAGGAATCCTCCGAGAGCATCTTGTTCTTCAGGCCCGCTCCGGAGATCACCACGCCAGCCTTGAAACGTGGCTCCGCGATGCTCTTGATTCCTGCCGCATACGACGCGACGGTCTTGTCCAACGCTCGCGCCTGCGTGCCGGTCGCCAGCATCGTGGTCAGCGCTCCCGCCGAGTGCCCCGCCGCCGCGATGCGAGCAGGATCGATCAATATATTTTCGCCAACTCCGCCTCCGCCTAGCGGTCCTTTCTCGATGACCGCGAGGGAATCAAGAATGAACACAAGATCTTGCACTCGGTCTCGCAGATCCAGCTTCTTGGCCGACGCACGAGGATCTCTTATGAATTCCCCCGGAGTCTTCATGTACTTGACGCTGTCGGCGTGCGTCGGGCGGATCACGACGTATCCCCGCGCCGCTAAGTAGTCCGCGAGAAACGGAAACGCCTCGTCCGAGCCGCCGAGTCCGTGCGAGAAGACGACCAGCGGAAATTGCGCGGGCGATTTCGCGTTCGCCTCCAGCGGAGCCTGCGGCCAGACGACGGTCATCTCTAGCGTCTTCGAGCGCTTTTCATCTTTCAACGCGAAGGTCGCCGTTGGTGCAACTTTATACAGCGGCTTTGACAGCGGCGATTGCGCCGGATCTGTCTGCGCCGCGAGTCCACAGTGCATTCCAAGCGCCGCCACCACCGCCATTGCGCGGAACATCCAGTTCAACCGCGCACGACGAATTCCGGAATCGACCTTCGTCGCGACGCCTCCGGGTTGCATCACGCCTTATCCTTGTCGGCCATCATTTGCAACATGTCCACGCAACGATTGGCGTAGCCACATTCGTTGTCGTACCAACTGATCACCTTGAAGAAGCGGTCATTCAATTGAATGCACGCGCGCGCGTCGTAAATACTGCTTCGCGGATCGCTCATGAAATCGCTCGACACAACTTCCTCCTCGGTGTAACCAAGCACATCTTTCATGGCGCCTTCGGAGGCGGCCTTCATGGCGGCGTGAATGCGGTCCAAACTGGTGGATTTCACCGTACGGAACGTTAAATCCACGCAACTCACATTGGCAACAGGCACGCGGAAACTCATGCCCGTGAGTTTGCCTTTGGTACCAGGCAAGCACAACGCAACCGCTTTGGCGGCGCCAGTGCTTGCGGGAATAATATTTTGATACG
>JBAXYB010000247.1:0-1532 GCA_037127585.1 Verrucomicrobiota bacterium | reverse complement strand
GTCTATTCCGCGAAAGTCAAAGGCGACACCGAAGTCTTCGTCTCGCGCCGCGCCAACGCCGCCGAAGCCACCGCCATAGCCGGTAAGTTCGCGGAAGCCTTTGGCGGTTTCGGAAAAGCGTTACCGGCGCCGGAGGCGAAGTTGTTTTCCAACGAGTACATCAACACCGTCGATGGCGTCACGGCGGACGGCGTGTACGTCATCGGCGTTCGCCTCGCACTGAACGCGGCCGAGGCCTTGCGTTGGTTGAATCAGTTGCGGGAACTATTGAAGACGGCTACAGTCCCCGCAGGTAATGGCCATGACGGATGATCTAAAAGCACAGGCGCGCCGTGCCAACGCACAGGCACCGCACCAGCGTCGTCCCGAAGACTGGCCGACGCGCCGGGAATTTCTCGTTCGGCTCGGCGTCACCGCCGCGGTGGCGACCGGCGCTGGTTTTCTCTGGCGCGCGCTGCACGATCCGACCGGCGAACGTGGCAAGCCGCAACAGCCCACACTCCGGCTGAAGAGTTACTCGCTACCCCCGCCAATGGGCGCCAAAACGCTCGGCATCGCCCGCGGGGAAAACCACGACGCAATGTTACGCATGGCAATTGCAGCCATCGGCGGCATCGAACATTTCATCCAGAAAGGCGATGTCGTGTTGATCAAACCAAACGTCGCCTTCGACCGTTCGCCGAAACTCGGGGCGACGACGAATCCGGAATTATTGGCCGCGTTGATCCGGTTGGTCCGCCAAGCCGGTGCGGCGGAAGTCCGGGTCGCCGACAATCCGATTGAATCGCCGGAAAGTTGTTTCGCCAAGACCGGTATCGCGGAGGCCGCCCGCGGAGCGGGGGCGAAACTGTATCTGCCGACGCCGTCGAGCTTCGAAATGTTGGAGGTGCCGGGGGCGAAACTTATCGAGCGCTGGCCGTTTTTCTACGCGCCGTTCCGCGGCGTGAACAAAGTCATCGGCGTCGCGCCGGTCAAGGACCACAACCTTTGCCACGCGAGCATGACGACGAAGAATTGGTACGGCTTGCTCGGCGGCCGGCGGAATCAATTTCACCAAGATATCCACAATATCGTGGCCGATCTGGCGTTGATGATGAAGCCGACGTTTGTGATTCTCGACGGCACGCGCGTCTTGATGCGCAGCGGGCCGACCGGCGGTGATCTGTCGGATGTCGCGCTCGGCCACACGCTCGTGGCAGCGACGGATTCGATTGCGGCGGATGCGTGGGGTTTTTCGCAGTTGCTCGGCCGGTCGAGCGATTTGCCGAAGTATCTGTTCAATGCGCGGGACCGGGGTCTCGGCAATCCCGATTGGAAAAGCGTCGCGTGGAAAGAGGAGCAGGTGGGATGAGTTGCGGCGGGAATTGCGATTGTGGCAAGTCGAAGAATCGCGATGCTGATGCCGCGTTTGATTTGTTGAACCGGCTGAAGTCCGATACCGGCAGCGCTGCGGTACCGGCCGTGTCGTGGTGGTTGAAAAACTTTCGCATCACGCGGGTTCGCGTCATCGCGCAGTTCTTCTTTTTCGCGCT
>JBAXYB010000246.1:0-1543 GCA_037127585.1 Verrucomicrobiota bacterium | reverse complement strand
GTCGCCAGCGGCAAAAATACCCGGCAAATTCGTGGAAAACTTCCCGTGCTCCGCCTTCGCATTGGACCGCTCGTCACAATCTATGCCCAACGGCTTCAGCGCCGTCACTTCCGGCCCCATGAAACCCATTGCCAGCAAAATCAACTGCGCCGGCAAGATCTGATTAGTCCCGGCCACTTCCTTCGGCACAAACCGGCCTTTATCATCCTTTGCCCACTCGATCTTCACGATCTCAATGGCCTTCACCGCCCCTGCTCCGTCATCAATGAACCGTTTCGCCGTCACCAAATACTGCCGGGGATCAGCGCCGAACTTCGCCGCCGCTTCCTCCTGGCCATAATCCATCTTGTAAACCTTCGGCCATTGCGGCCACGGATTATCGCCGGCCCGCTCCAGCGGCGGCTTCGGCAAAATTTCCAACTGAATCAAACTCTTACAGCCATGCCGGAGCGAAGTCCCCACGCAATCCGTCCCGGTATCGCCACCGCCGATCACGATCACATCCTTACCGGCGGCGCTGATGAATTTCTCGCGCTCGTCGAGGACATGCTTCGTGTTCGCCGTGAGAAACTCCATCGCGAAATGCACGCCTTTTAGTTGCCGGCCGTCGATGGGCAAATCGCGCGGCTTCGTCGCCCCACCGCAGAGCACCGTCGCGTCAAATTCCTTTTGCAGTTTCTCCGCTGGGTAATCCTTGCCGACTTCCGTGTTGCAGACAAACTTCACACCCTCCTGCTCCATCACCTGCAACCGGCGCAGCACAACTTCCTTCTTATCCAGCTTCATATTTGGAATGCCGTACATCAGCAATCCACCCGGCCGATCCGCACGCTCGAACACCGTCACCGTGTGACCGGCGCGATTCAACTGCGACGCGCACGCCAACCCAGCCGGCCCGCTCCCGACGACCGCGACTTTCTTACCGGTCCGTTTCGCCGGCGGTGTCGCCACGACCCAGCCTTCATCAAAACCTTTATCAATAATCGCGCACTCAATGTTCTTGATCGTGACCGGCGGATTATTCATCCCGAGCACGCACGACCCTTCGCACGGCGCCGGGCAGACGCGCCCGGTAAACTCCGGGAAATTATTCGTCTTGTGCAACCGGTCGAGCGCCTCGCGCCACAGACCCCGGTAGACCAAATCGTTCCACTCTGGGATCAGGTTATTGACCGGGCACCCGCTCGCCATACCGGCGACCAAGTTGCCGGTATGACAAAACGGAATCCCGCAATCCATGCACCGCGCGCCTTGCTCTTTGAGTTTGGGCTCCGGCATGTGATCGTGAAACTCATTCCAGTCCTTGACCCGCGTCTGCGGTGAACGATCCGCCGGCAGTTCGCGTTGAATCTCCAAAAAGCCAGTGGGCTTGCCCATACTTAATTCCCTCCCACGCGCGACAAATCGCGAGCGTTCTCTTCGAACGCCATGTTAACTGCTTCATCACCACTCAAACCGGCCGCCTCCGCGCGTTTCAACGACGCCAATGCGCGCTTGTAATCCTTCGGCAAGACCTTCACAAATTTATCGGGATTCCATTCGG
>JBAXYB010000245.1:0-1595 GCA_037127585.1 Verrucomicrobiota bacterium | reverse complement strand
TTGATCGAACGCATCGAAGGTCGTGTCGAGGATTACGTCCGCACGCCGGCTGGCCGGCTGATTGGCCGGTTGGATCATTTGTTCAAGGACGCGCAGCATGTTCGCGAAGCGCAGATTGTGCAGCGGCAACTAGATGAGATCATCGTGCGCGTGGTGAAGGCCGGCAACTTCGACGAAGCGCCCGTCCGCGCCGAAGCCCGGCAACGGTTGGGCGATATGAAGGTCCGGTTCGAGTACGTCGAGAAGATCGAGCGGACAAAAGCCGGTAAGTTCCGGTTCGTTATTTCGGAATTACGCTGAGTAACGTCGCGGCGTCGCGGAGGAAGCATTGCGGGTCGTCGTTCTGCACGAACTCCAGCAACGCCGCGCAATCGAGGAGTTGGAAGTATTTCCGCCAATTCTCGCTGCCCTCTTCAAGCGGCCGGCGTTCGGTCGTCCAGTGGTAGACATGGACGTGCGCCAGCAGCGGCAGGACGCCACGGAGGCTGACAAGATTACTGGCGCTGTCGCGGTCGGGGAACGGTTGCCAGAGTGTGTAGACGTTGGGGTGATCGACTTCACGGAGTAATTGCTGCGCGGAATCGTCGGTGTCGGTGAGTGTGTTGCTGTGGAACTCGTAGGCAATTTTGATACCGGCCTTGGCGGCGAGATCGCCAATACGCTGGGAATCGGCGATTACGGCGGCGCGTTGCTCTGCGGTGGCTTGGGCGGAACCGAGTCCGCCAGCCCAGACTCGAATCGTGGGGGCCCCGAGGGCAACGGCGGATGCCAAGACCGCCTCAAAATTTTGCCCGTCCAGTCGATAGTATGAACCATATGCGAGGACTGCCAGACCGGCGTCGAGTGTTTGTTGACGGACATCCTTTGCCCGCGCCACGTCGCCGTGTGGGACGTGGATATCGCCGCCCCATTCAATGCCGGCCAAGCCAGCTTGTTTAACGAGGGCGATGATTTCAGTCGGGCTGAGCTTGCGAAACGAGACGGAGACGAGGCCGGGGGAGATCATGCGAGGAGTGCCGCCTTTTCTTTGGTGATTTGCCATTGCAATGGTTGCCCGGCGAGGTACCGGCGGAGTTCGTCCACCATGGATTGCCCCATGCGCCGGCATTCATTGTCCAGCACGCCGGCCATGTGCGGAGTGAGGATGACGTTGGGCAGGGTGTAGAGCGGCGAATTCGGCACCGGCGGCTCGGGATAGGTCACATCCAACACCGCAAACAAATCGGGGCGCCGCTGCAGGATTTCGATCATTTCGGTTTCGCGCACCACCGCGCCGCGAGCAGAATTGATGAACGTCGCGCCGGGTTTCATGCTCGCGAAGTGTGCGCTGGTAATCAGCCCTTCAGTTTCCTTGAGCCACGGCGTGTGCAACGTCACCACGTCCGCCCGGCGAAACAAGTCGGCGAGGGAACACAATTCGACACCGGCAATCGGGGCGGCAAACGGGTCGTACGCGATGACGTGCACGTCGTGGTGGCGCAATAACTCGACCACGCGCCGGCCAATCATTCCCAGCGACACCACGCCGACTGTGCTCCGGTAAGCGCCCGGCACCGGCATGGTTTTCGCGGGGCGCGCTTTGGCCGCGCGCATCG
>JBAXYB010000244.1:0-1633 GCA_037127585.1 Verrucomicrobiota bacterium | reverse complement strand
TTTGAGGCCGGTGAATTGGTTGCGCAGTTCGGCGGAGGTGATCAGGGAGCCGGTGAGGGGTAAGAGAGGGTTGAAGGGCATAAAAAAGAAGTATGAGTTAGGAATTATGAATTATGAAAATGGAATGGGGCGGCAATGCCGCGGCCCCCTCACCCGTCCGCTCCGCGTCCGGCCTCTCCCCCGTGGGGGAGAGGCGGCGAGCAGAGCGAGCGGTGAGGGGGAGAGTGGGGTTAAACATGGGGTAGCTCTCAGCTTTCAGCTCTCAGCTTTCGGCGTTCAGCCGGGGAACGCGAACCTGTTGTCAGGGTCACGCCCCCTAAGCTGATTGCTGACGGCTGATCGCTGATGGCTTCCTTTCCTCAGGGCACCGTCTTCCAGCCGATGTCGCTCCACGGGCCTTCGCCGTTGGAATTGCCGGCGCAGACGCGGACGTAGACTTTGGTGGCGGAAACCAGTGTGTGGTTGAGTTTGCACTTGGATTTCGTCGTGGTGACGTGGTCTTTCCAGTTACCGGGAGTGGCGTCGGTGCTGATTTGGACCTTGTAATAGCTCGCGTCTTGCGGCTTCCAGGCGGCCAGCAACTCGGCATCCTGATCGCTGGCTTTGATTTTCAAGTTCTGCACTTGCGTCATGGGCACCGGATTCGGGTCGTTGGTGGCCAGCATGCCGGCCTTGTGAATGACCTCGACATCGCCTTGGGCGACGTCGTGGACTTGGCCAGCCAGCTTCTTACTGAGCCGGTCGCGGACGGCCTGCGCGGCGCCATCGCGGGCGGCGAGTTTGACGGACGCTTCGAGGCGCGCGGTCTCATACTCCGCATTTGCGTCAATCAAGTCCGTCACCTCGCCGGCCAAAGCGGTGACATCGGCGGCCGAGTTGGGGAACAACGCGGCGTTGGTCGTCATCATGTCTTTGATGCGCGCGCCGGTGACGGCGAGGTCGGTGACGTTTAACTTCGCGGCTTCGATCTTGGGTTTTTTCATAGGACTCGCGATCTGCAGGAGCGGGGCGGTCGCATCGTAATACCGGTCGGCATCGTACTGCGCGCCGGTATCAAAGCGCGGCATGCGCGGCTCCTACGGGATTGGGCGCCAGACTTTCGGTCGGTCGCCATCGGCATTGGGTTCGTTGCACGGGGAACGTCTTTAGCCCGCGGGATGCCAACCGCGGCGGGTCGGTGGAGCGCTGGCCGAAACCGAGCGGCTAATACTTTGTGTTACAAAGTGTTAGCGCGACAACGAAAAAAGAAAGGCAAACGATGGGACATTCCGTTCGCCGTCGGCCGGCTCTCATCCGTAAGAAAATGAGCCAGCCCGGCGATAGTTTTCTATCAGGTTTGAGAAACCGGCCGGACTTTTGGAGGTGACAATTGCCGGGGGCGAGGTCAGACCCGGCAATTCCGAGGTCAGACCCGGCAATTCTGAGGTGTAAATTGGCAATAACGAGGTCAGACCCGGCAATTCTGAGGTGTGAATCAGAAATTCTGAGGTGTAAATCGGGAAGAACGAGGTCAGACCCGGCAATTCTGAGGTGAGATTTTGGAAATCTGACCCCAGACATTGGAAGAACGAGGTGGAAATCCCTGAGTTGAAGGTGCGATTCGAGTGGGTCAAAACCATTCCTCACCCATCCA
>JBAXYB010000243.1:0-1634 GCA_037127585.1 Verrucomicrobiota bacterium | reverse complement strand
CCCGTGCGCGGTCGTCAACTTACCGGCGCGCGCGCGCGTCGTGCGATCCAGCGCATCAATTTGAAAGTGTTCCCCCATGAAGGCGGTCAAACTAGTGACTGCCAGCGCCGATTGCAAACCGAACTTGACGCCATTTGCCGGTTCGCTATAAATCGTTGCGGTCAGACAAGCTAATCGCTCATTAAACAGGAGTCCTCCCCCATGCAAAAAACAATCAATTATCCCAGCATTGCCACGGTTTTCGCCGCCTTGCTGTGGATCGCCACCACCACCCACGCCGCCAACATCAGCAGCTTCACCACCCTGCGTGAGGAACTCGTCAGCCGGACCGGCGTGCTGACCGGCAGCGTCGACAAGGTCGAGTTGAAACAAGGTAAAACTTGCGTCAAAGCCATCGCGACGCTCGACAAATCCGTCACCCTTGCCGGCGACATCAAAGCCGGTAGCAAAGTCGCCAAGTCGCTTCTCAAAGCCTTCCCGACTGAGTTTGGCGTCGTCCTCACCGCCGTCTTCACCAACAACCTGCAGACGCTGCTGATCGCCGGCTACGATAACATGGGCGGCCAAGTGGAAGATTTGATCAGTGCCTTGCAGTTGTCCATCAACGCCCTCCCAAGCGGCAGCGACAAGACCAACGCCCAAGCCGCACTCGATGTCGCCAAAGCGGCGTTGGAAGCCGCCGCCGCGGCCACCGACTTCGCCACTGGCTCCAAACTCCTCGCGACCACCCTCAAGGACATCGCCAAGACCCAGAAGATTGTCGACAAAGCCGGCAGTGGCGGCGGTGGTGGTGGCAGCAATAGCACATTTGAAGCGGACGTCATCATCGGCGGCGGCACCAACGATCACTTTGTCGCCACGCTGCTCGGCGAGCCGAACTACACAGTTGCCAGCAGCACGTTGGACTTAAACGGCTCACGCGGAACGTTCATCCAAGGCGACGATGTCACGGCGGCGCTTTGCGGTAGTTTCAACGGCGCGCCCGGCACCTATCCACTGGGCGGCTGCGGCGGCTACTTCATGTACGGCACGCCGAACGCCTCGTACACGACGGTGACCGGCACGGTCTTCATCGCGACCTTCCAGACCACCATTGGCGGCGGCAGCACGAATGCCACCACCTCCGGCACGTTTGCATTCACGGCGACCGACGGGCTGACAACCGTCGTCGTCACGAATGGCGTGTTCAACCTGAGCAACGTCCTCGTCTTCCCGTAACTACCGTTTCATCTCGAGGCCGGTTCGCCCTGCGAACCGGCCTCTTGCTTTTCCGGTTAATCAAACACAACCGTCTTCTTCGCGTACACCAGAATTCGGTGATCGATGTGCCAGCGCACCGCGCGCGACAACACCGCTTTCTCCAAATCGCGCCCCTTCTCCAGCAAATCGGCGATTTGATCCCGGTGCGAAATCCGCACCACATCCTGCTCGATGATCGGTCCGTCATCGAGCACATCGGTCACGTAATGACTCGTCGCGCCGATGAGTTTCACACCACGCTCAAACGCCCGGTGATACGGTTTCGCCCCACTGAACGCCGGCAAGAACGAATGATGCACGTTAATGACGCGGTGCGGAAATTGCGCCACAAACTCCGGCGACAAAATCTGCATGTACCGCGCGAGCACCACAAA
>JBAXYB010000242.1:0-1648 GCA_037127585.1 Verrucomicrobiota bacterium | reverse complement strand
GTCATCTTCGACTCGAACTTCACGACGATTCTCACCGCGGTCATCCTGATGTATCTCGGCTCCGGGCCGGTCAAAGGCTTCGGCGTCACGTTGACCATCGGTTTGTTGGCGAACTTGTTCGCGGCGGTCTTCTTTAGCCGGTTGCTCTTCGATTGGCTCATCGCCAAAGGCTGGTTGACCCAGATCAAAATGCTCCACGTCTTCGGGGCGATTCCGAAAATCAATTTCCTCGGTGTCTGGCCGATCGCGTTCGGACTTTCGTGGTTGCTGATTGCCGGCGGGATGTACTCGTTCGTCAATCGCGGCGGCCTCAACCTCGGCAAAGGCGAAGTTTACGGCATCGACTTTGCCGGCGGGCGCACCGTGACCCTGGCCTTCCAACAACGCGTCGACGTCGACAAACTCCGGACCGGCCTCGCAGCCGCTGGTTTCAAAGAAGCCTACATTCAATACGTTACCGGTGGCGGCGCCGAGCAACTCGTGTTGAAATTGCCGGAAGGCAGCGGGGCCAAAGTCGGCGTCGCACTTCAGAAGGAATTCCCGGCCGCGGGTTTTGTCACGTTGAGCGATGAACAGGTTGGGGCGGTGGTCGGCTCCGAGTTGCTCAAGCAAGCCCTCTGGGCGGTCGTCGCGTCTCTCGCGGCCATCATGCTCTACGTGGCCTTCCGGTTCGGCGAATTCAGCTACGGCCTCGGTGCACTCGTCTCGCTGTTGCACGACGTGTTGATGACGATTGGCTGGTTCTGTCTGACCGGCCGGACGTTCTCCATGCCGGTCGTGGCCGCAGTGCTGACGTTGATCGGTTACTCGATCAACGACACCATCGTCGTGTTCGACCGGATCCGGGAAACCAAAAAACTTACCGGCGGCAAGCTCAACTACTTTGATCTGATCAATCGCAGCGTGAACGAAACGCTCTCCCGCACCATCCTCACGGCCGGCACGGTGTTCCTGTGCTCCGTCGCGTTGTACGGATTCGGGGGCCGCGTGATTAACGACTTCGCATTCTGCTTCATGGTCGGTGTGTTGACGGGAACGTACAGTTCGATCTACATCGCCAGCCCGTGTGTGCTCTGGTACCACCGCGGCGAAGGCAAGCGGAGTGTGGCCGCGGCCAAACCGGTCACCGCGAAAGCGTAGCCAGCGTGAGCAAACGCTGGGTCATTGCTTCGGCTGAACCCGCGTTGCAGGAATCGCTCGCCCGGCAACTGGCGTTGCCGGCGCCGCTGGCGCAGGTGCTCATCAATCGCGGCTTTCACGACGTGGAGGCGGCCCGGCTTTTTCTCCAACCCCAACTCCGGCAACTCGGCGATCCCTTCCTGTTGCCGGATATGTTGCCGGCGGTGGAGCGGATTTTGAAGGCCATCGACGCGCAGGAACGGATTGTCATTTATGGCGATTACGACGTGGATGGCGTGACGTCGAGTGCGCTGCTGGCGCGCGTGTTGCGGGCGGCCGGGGCGACGGTTCAGAATTTTCTGCCGCACCGAATGGAGGAAGGGTATGGGCTCAGCGCGGAGGGGCTGGCGCGGTGCCGGCAGGAGCACCAGCCGCAATTGCTCATCGCGGTCGACTGCGGCACGAGTTCACGCGTCGAGATTGCCGGGCTGACGAAGGCCGGCATTGATGTCATCGTGCTCGATCACCA
>JBAXYB010000241.1:0-1701 GCA_037127585.1 Verrucomicrobiota bacterium | reverse complement strand
TGCTCAGTGAATCGCAGGAGCGGATGTTGCTCATCGCGCCGAAGGGCCGCGAGAAAGAAGTCGAAGCGATTTTCAAGAAATGGGATTTGCATGGCGTCACCATCGGCCACGTCACCGATGACGGCATGATGCGCGTGAAAGTCGGCAAGAAGACCGTTGCGGAAATCCCAGCCCGAAAACTGGCGGACGAAGCGCCGATTTATCAGCGCGAAGTTCGCCCAATGACCACCCCGGCCTTGGAACTGCCCGCCGAGCCGAAGGATTACGAAAAGACGCTGGTCGATTTGTTGAAGTCGCCGACCATCGCTTCGAAGAATTGGGTTTACCGGCAGTATGATCACATGGTGCAGGACGGCACGGTGGTCGCGCCCGGCAGTGATGCCGCCGTGATTCGGATCAACCTCGACCGGCCCGACCTCGGGTTCAAAGGTACCGGCGCAAAATACCTCGCCTTCACGACCGATTGCAACGGGACGTACTGTGCGCTTGATCCGTACGAAGGCGGCAAGATCGCTGTCGCGGAGGCGTACCGGAATCTCGTGTGCAGTGGCGCGAAGCCGCTGGCGGTGACGGACAATCTGAACTTCGGCAACCCGCACAAGCCGGAAAATTTCTGGCAACTCCGCCGGTGTGTCGAAGGCGCGGCGGAAGCGTGCGCATTCTTCAACACGCCGGTGACCGGCGGCAACGTCAGCCTGTACAACGAATCGCCCGTCGCCGCGATCGATCCGACGCCGACCATTGGGATGCTCGGAATAATCGACGATCCCCAACACATCACGACACAGTGGTTCAAGGGAGCCGGCGACATTGTGTTGTTGCTCGGCGACCTCGGTGCGGAACTGGGCGGTAGCGAGTACCTGAAGCGGATTCACAAGACCAAGAAGGGCGCGCCACCCCGGCTCGACCTCGCAAACGCAAAACGCATCAACGACGCCTGCCTCGATTTCATTCGCAACGGTTGGGTCAAGAGCGCGCATGATTGCAGCGAAGGCGGCATCGCGGTTGCCTTGGCGGAATGCTGCATCAGCAATGGCGACGCGATGGTTGGCGCGACGATTGACTTGCCGGTGTCGGCGGCGGCTCTCTTTGGCGAAACGCAATCGCGCATTGTCATTTCGGCGACACCCGGCAATGCCGGCAAGATTCTGGCGTCAGGATTGCCGGTTCAGAAGATCGGCGTGACCGGCGGGGATAGTTTACGGATTGGCCCGCTCACTTGGCCGGCCGCCAAGCTGCGTGATGCCTGGTGGAACGCCATCGGCAAGATCATGGATCGCTAGCGCAGTGCGGCGGCTAGATAGAACATACCGGCCAAACTGATGGCCGCGGAGCCATAACGCAGCGCTCGGAGCGGTACTGGCTCCGGCCTGGTTCGGGCCAATTTCATTACGCCGAAGACCGGGAGCACGATCAACTGATGACCAAGCTCGACGCCGAGGCTGAAGGCGATGATCGCGAGGCCGATCGACATCCCGGGTAAACCTTCCATTGCATCGAGCAGGCCGCCGGCAAAACCCAGGCCGTGAAAGAGTCCGAAGAAGAAGGCGGTCGCCAAACGCAGTTTGCCGCGGCTTTGTGCCGGCCAGAAGACGTTCGTGAGCGCCACGAAGACGATGCTACCGGCAATCATTGGTTCGACGATTTGGCTGGGAAGCCGGACGATGTTGAAGACGGAAAGGGTGAGCGTGACGGTGTGCG
>JBAXYB010000240.1:0-1791 GCA_037127585.1 Verrucomicrobiota bacterium | reverse complement strand
ACTTCTTTCGCGACTTCGGCTTCGGTCTCGCCGAGTTCAATCAAGACTTCGTCGTCGGAAATCTTCTGGTCGAGACTCGTGACGGCCTCGAGTTTGCGGCGGATGGTAGTGGCTTCGTCGAGAATCTTGCGGGCCGAATTCTGGTCATTCCAGAACGCCGAGTCGGCCATGATATTTTCGAGTTCGATCAGGCGGGTGCGTTGTTTATCCGGGTCAAAGATACCTTCTTAACGCCCCGTGGCGTTGCCGGAGTTCGCTCAATTTCGTTTTTAGCTCGTCAATCATCGCGCAGAGAAATCACCACAACTCACCGGGATTGTCAACGCCCGCTTGGCGACTTCAATTCGCTCGCGTCGGTCAGCCCGGCTGATTACCCTCCGCCATCTCGATCACATGGACGATCTATCACGATATGCATTGCTGGGCGGAGTGTTGTTTTTCGCCAGTACGCTGCATTCGATGGTCGGTTTTGCGTTTGGCCTGTTCGCCGTGCCGGTCCTGCTCCTGTGCGGCTTTCAACCCTATGAAGCCATCGTCATTTGCAACACATCGGTGATCATTCACGGCTTGATCAGTGTCACGCGGTCGGTGGAGAAACCGGCCTGGCGCCAGATTCTCTGGATGGTTGCCATCGGTTCTGCGGCGCAACTCATCGGTGTCTGGATTCTTGGACGACTGATCTCTCTTGATCGCGCCAAAGTCTGCCAGATCTTCGGCGTGATACTCGTCGCCGTGCTCGTCGTCAAACTCGTGCTGCATCCTGAACCGCGCGATCACCTGCCGGTCGGCTGGGGTGTACTGACGATGATCGCGTCCGGCATCATCTCCGGCATGTCGGGCATGGGCGGTCCGCCCATCGTGTTGTGGTTAACTGCGCATAAGTGGTCGAACGACCGGATTCGCGTCACCCTCTGGACGATGTTCGCCATGCTGAGTTTCTCCAATCTCTCGTGGCAACTCTATCGGTTCAACGGCCCCGCTTGGCACGCTGCCGGGCTGGGCTTGTTGCTCACGCCGGTCATGCTGTTGGGGCGCGTGCCGGGCACATGGGCCGCTGCGCGCATGACTCCGACCGCCTTGCGACGCGGTGCGACGGCGATTTTGGTGATTGTTGCCGGCTACTCGATCCTCCAGCCCTATCTCCTGCATTCACTGCACCGGTAAGGTGTCGGCGCATGGGCTTGAGCACGGTCGGCGCTTCTGCTACGATCTGGCGCAAAGGAGCTCTATCATGAGCCATCACGAACCGATCAATCGCCGCAAATTCTTCCAAAAGTCAGTCTTCACCGCCGGCAGTGTGGCATTGGCTGGGGGCATCCTCCAGTCCGTTCAAGGGGAAACGCCAACCCCACCCGCGGAAATGCCGCCCGTTCAACGGCGCCGCCTCGGCCGCACCAAGATTGAAATCGCCGAGATCGCCGCGCCGGGCGACAGCTTGCGCGACCCGGTCATGTTCAGCGTCGCCGTCAAAGCCGGCCTAAATTACTTCCACAAAGCCGACGGCACCTTCAGCAGTCCCCGCAATCAGGAAGTCCTGCTGAAAGATCGCGAGAAGTTCTATCTCGATGTCGTCATCGACAATCTCGATGAGGACAAAGCCTACGAAGAGTTTGAGAACCGCCGCAAAAAGACCGGCAGCGAATACATCGACTTCTTCAAGGTCCATTCAACGTGGAACACGGTCGAAGATTTTCACAACAAACGCGGCGTGCTCGCGGCGTATGACCGGCTGAAGAAAGAAAAGAAAACCCGCTGGCTCGCGTTGTCCAAGCACAACCCGAACACCAACGA
>JBAXYB010000239.1:0-1797 GCA_037127585.1 Verrucomicrobiota bacterium | reverse complement strand
GTCTTTGCTATTTTCATGATTGTGCGGTTGGTGGTGCGGTTCTAGGGCCTAACATTATTATTAGCCCTTACTCAGCGGCGTCTGCCGGTTATGTCGTAGGGCGTATTCACGGTGAAAGTGTAAGACTGGCGGAATGCTGCGTCAATCGTAATCACAACAGGTTGCACGGCGAAGTAGGACTTCCCATTAGGCTTGACGCGAATCCAGTGGTCTGGAAATATCGCGCCGGCAATACCCTTACTGAGTAAGGGTTTCGCAAAGTGATATGCCGGCGAGTTCACATTCCCAAAAGCCAGCGGTTTGGTTTCCGCAGTGGTCAACGGCACTCCAGCAATTGCGGTTGCCGCCCCTCCAGCGTCAGCAGTACCGGCTCGCCTTGATCCGGTACCTGCAATACTGCAAGCAGACTCAGCAGCAGGCCACTGTCGAGTCCGCCCGTACTTTTATGGAATCAGTCCAAGCCAAACGCATCCTCGGTATTTCGCTGCTCGCCACGTGGAAGGCGGCCATTAACTGGTTCTTCAAGGAAGGGCAGAAACCGGCTGGTAAGGTAGGGACGGCGCGCCGCGCCGTCCGTTCGGGAGAGCCAGACGGCGCGCGCGGCGCGCACGCCCTACCGGGGAATGCACTCCCCGCCGTGCAACCGCGAACCATGAACCACGAACCGGGAACATCCGAAGTGATGACCGACGTTCCCCCGACTGCTGCGACCGACTTGGGAACGACTGATTGGGAGCAGCGCCTCATCCGCGAATTGCGGAGCCGCCACTACCAATGGCGCACGGAACAAACGTACCGGGGTTGGGCGCACCGGTTTGCCAAGTGGTTGGAACGCCGCGCCCCGGTAGGGATGGCGCGCCGCGCCGTCCGCTTGGAGGATGACAACGGCGGTCGCGGCGCGACCGCCCTACCAACAACCATTGAATCCGCCACCGGTGACGATGTCCGCGATTTCCTTTCCGACCTCGCCACGCGGCAACGCGTGTCCGCCTCCACGCAAAAACAGGCGCTCAATGCCTTGGTCTTTCTCTTGCGCGAAGCGCTGGCGCGCGACCCCGGTGAGTTCGGAGACTTTGCCCGGGCGCGCAAGCCGGTGCGGATGCCGGATGTGCTGACGCGGGACGAATGCCAGCGGCTCTTCGCCGCCTTGGAAGGCACGCCGCGCCTCATGGCCGAACTCATGTACGGTTCCGGCGTGCGGTTACTGGAATTACTCCGCCTCCGCGTCAAGGACGTGGACATTGAACGCGGCGTGATCACCGTCCGGGCCGGTAAGGGCGATAAAGACCGGGTCACCGTCATGCCCGTGTCATTGAGCCAACAACTCCGGGAACATCGCCAATCGTTGCGGGTGCAGTACGAGAAAGACCGGGCGGCCAACTTGCCGGGCGTCTGGATTCCCGAAGGATTAGACCGCAAGTATCCCAAGGCGGGGGAAGCGTGGGAATGGCAATGGTTCTTTCCGTCACGCGAACTCATGAATGATCCCCGCAGTGGCCTCCGCCGCCGGCATCACGTCTTGGAAGAACGGCTGCAAGCCAACATCCGCGATGCGGCACGACGGGCGCAGTTGAACAAGCGCGTCACCCCACACGTTCTCCGGCATTCCTTCGCCACGCACCTGCTGGAATCCGGCACCGACATCCGCACGTTGCAAGACTTGCTCGGTCACAAAGACGTGGCGACGACCCAAATCTACACGCACGTCATGAAGAAGCCCGGCCTTGGAGTCAAAAGCCCGCTGGATGGGTGAGGAATGGTTTTGACCCACTCGAATCGCACCTTCAACTCAGGGAT
>JBAXYB010000238.1:0-1807 GCA_037127585.1 Verrucomicrobiota bacterium | reverse complement strand
TCCGGTTGTAGCCGCGCTTCTGCGAAGCGCGGGTCGTTCAATTCACGAGGAAACTCGGCGCTTCACAGAGCTGATTCGAGCAGAGCGAGAAGTAGCGCTGAAAGCGACCCGAAAGGGCGAGCCGAGTTTAACGAGCGAGTACAATCCGACGAAACGCCACTGTAGTTTGTGGCAACCGCCGCTACACCAGAACCACCGGATATCGATATGGGCAACACGCCCTCAAGTGATGACCCGCTGACGCCAACGTCGAAAATGTCAATTGTCAGTCGCCCCTTTGAAAAACAAAAGGCCGCCCCGGAGTTACCGGGACGGCCTTCGTGATTTGAAACTTACCGGGTTGCCGCAGCCGACAGCGGGTTTGCGTGCCCGCTTCTCGTCCGACTCGATTCCGTCAGACTCGGCTCACGGCACATTGACCAACGCGGGATCGCTCCACGCGCCGGTATTGTTGCTGCCTTTGGCGGCGGCCCGCACCCAGACCCGCGTCAACGTCGGGAAGCCGCCCAACTCACCGGTCGAGGTCTTCGACGGTTCCCGGTCGCTCCAGACCCGCGGCATCGCGTCGGGACTGGTTTGCAACAGGAAAATCGCGCCCGGCTGCGGGTCGCACATCCATTGAATCTTGCCTTCGCCATCGCCCGGCGTGGCAGTCATGCCGGTGACTTGCGTCATCATCCGCGGCGCGCCGCTGCCGGAGACTTCAAACCCGCGCGCCATGATGAACGCCGCGCCGCCGCCGCTCGTGTCGGCGATGTCTTCGACTTTGCCGCCGAGTTTGGCGTACTTCTGTTCCAGAATGACGCGCAGATCATTCTTGATTTGGATGGCCGCCTCGTAGGCGGCTTTCTTGCTGGCAACGTCGCCGAGCGCCGCTTCGAAGTTGGCTTGAGCCGTGCCGGCGGCGGCGACTTCGGCGGGTTCGGGAGTGGCGAGTTGGGTGCCGGTACAGTTCGCGACGCCGTTATCGACCTTGTCATTGGCTTCTTGGTCGGACAATCCCTTGATCTTGAGCGCTACCTTAACCATTTTCTTCGGGCCTCCAGTGGGAACTGTCGCGCTCGAATACCGGTCCACGCCGTAGATTGCACTGCCATAACGCGCGGGAGCCATTGAATATCGGGTGCGCAGTTCGGGTTCGTGTTCGGACGTTTGACAACCTGACAACGGAAGGTTTCTACGCCGCGTCCGCAGACTCGACAAGAAAAATCGTCGGTCACCGTTCAGTAAACGCCGTTCACCGTTCGGCAAATGCCGGTCACCGTTCAGTAAATGACGGTCACCGTTCGGCAAACGCCGGTCACCGTTCGGCAAACGCCGTTCACCGTTCAGTAAATGCCGGTCACCGTTCGGCAAACGCCGTTTGCCGTTAAGTAAACGCCGGTCACCGATGGGAGAATGCCGTTTTCCCGCCCCTAAAAACGCGCTGCCTTCGGGATAATCGTCTGTTTCGCAGCCACTTACGCCAAATCTAGTCCTTTAGCTCACCGGCCAGCCAGAGACAGAAGCAACCCAAGAGCAAGGCCGCAATTCGTCCAATCCGGCGGCCTCGGCCAAAGGGCTGCGGCTGGCTAATGCGGGATCAAGCCGCGTGGGTTTCTGAGGACTTGCCGGTGCCAGCGGTGTTCTGCCTTTGCCGGTTTCATTACGCACCGGCCAAATCGTTTAACTGCTTGATTTCACGCCAGAAAACAAGATAATTCCCGCAAATGCCCCACCGTATTACACAGACAATCATCTGTATAAACATAAGTTAGGCCCTAGAACCGCACCACCAACCGCACAATCATGAAAATAGCAAAGACTG
>JBAXYB010000237.1:0-1854 GCA_037127585.1 Verrucomicrobiota bacterium | reverse complement strand
TCTCAATCTCGTACTCCAACTCATCCACAAACACGCCGACCTTGCTCACGAACGGTGGCAGTGCATTACAAATATCGGCGGCTTTCTGAACGGTAATGCAGCGTTTGCTCTGCGAATAGAAAATGAACCCAAGCGCGTCGGCGCCAAGATCCACCGCGCGCAACGCGTCGTCCAGATTCGTGATCCCGCAGATTTTGATTTTTGGAGTCATCCCAACAACTCCTGCACCTTACCGGCAATGTTGCCGCTTCGCATCAACGATTCTCCCACTAGAATCGCCGCCACTCCTGCCGCCGCGACGCGTTCGACATCGGCCCGCGTCTGGATGCCGCTCTCCGCGACAATGATGCGGCCCGCCGGTATCTGCGCGGCTAATTTCTCGGTAGTTGCCAAGCTCACTTTGAACGTCTTCAGATCCCGGTTATTGATCCCGATGATACCGGCGCCGGCATTTAACGCCCGATTCACTTCTGTCTCATCGTGTGCCTCGACCAAGACCGCCATCTTCAAATGTTCCGCGAGCGCCCGGTAATCCCGCAATTGCGAGTCATCGAGAATTGCCACGATCAACAAAATCGCGTCCGCCCCACCGGCAACCGCTTCGTAAATCTGCAGCTCGTCGATGATGAAATCTTTGCGGAGCAACGGCGTCGCCACGGTGTCGCGGACTTGCCGGAGATAATCGAGTTTGCCTTGGAAGAATTTCTCGTCCGTCAACACCGACAGCGCCGCCGCGCCGGCGGCCGCATACTGCCGGGCAATCTCCACCGGATCAAAATTCAACGCGATGACCCCGGCCGAAGGCGACGCCTTTTTGATCTCGGCAATCAGCGCAACGCCTTTGTCACGCCGCAATGCCCCAGTAAAGTCACGGTAATCCTTCCGCATCGCGACGGCTTGTTTGATCTGCCCGGCTTTCGGCAGCAGGGCCGCCACCTCGCGGCGTTTCTCGGCCACGATCCGATCAAGAATGTTAGTCTTCATCCGTCACACCTTGTTGTCGATGCCTCGGCTGACCGGCTTTGAGCCACGAACTGATGAATGACTCCAGGTCGCCGTCCATGACGCCTTGCACATCGCTGGTTTGGTGGCCGGTGCGCAGGTCTTTCACCATCTGGTACGGCTGGAAAACGTAGCTGCGAATCTGGCTCCCCCACGCAATCGCGCCTTTCTCACCGTAATACTTTTCTTGCGCCGCGCGTTTCTCGTCCTGCTGTTTTTCGAAGAGTCGGGACTTCAACATCTTGATCGCGAGTTCCCGGTTCTGATGCTGACTGCGTTGACTCTGGCATTGCACGACGATACCGGTCGGCGCGTGCGTCATGCGGATCGCCGTCTCAACTTTGTTCACGTTCTGCCCGCCCTTCCCGCCTGACCGGAACGTATCAACACTCACGTCCTCCATCTTCAATTCGACTTCGGCGTCTTCGATTTCCGCGACCACATCCACCGACGCGAACGAGGTGTGCCGGCGTTTGTTGGAATCGAATGGCGAAATGCGAACCAACCGGTGGACGCCGCGCTCCGCCTTCAAGAACCCAAATGCATAATCGCCGGTGACGACTAACGTGGCGCTCTTGATGCCGGCTTCGTCGCCTTGTTGGAGATCCGCAATCTCCACCTTGAATCCGCGCGACTCACAATACCGGGTATACATGCGCAGGAGCATACTCGCCCAATCACAACTCTCCGTGCCACCCGCGCCGGCATGAATATTGAAAATGCCGTTGGATTTGTCGTGCGGTTCGCCCAGCAGAATTTCGAGTTCGAACTGCGTGAACCGCTTCTCCGTCGCGCCGACTTCTTTCGCGACTTCGGCTTCGGTCTCGCCGAGTTCAATCAAGACTTCGTCGT
>JBAXYB010000236.1:0-1928 GCA_037127585.1 Verrucomicrobiota bacterium | reverse complement strand
ATCCAACTGAGCTACGGGCGCACACGGGTTTCTACCGCGTAAGTTTACACTGGCCATCAAGAGACGCGAGATGAAAGTGTGTGCATTGGTTCGTTATGCTTGAGTTGCCAGTCGAACTGGCCGATAGTCGCCAATACAAAAAGGAATATCAGCTATGACTGGTAAGAACACGGTTTTGGGCGGCGGCGGGTTTCATCACGTGGCACTGCGGGCCCGGGACTTCGACGCCTCGGTGAAATTTTACACGGCTGGCCTGGGATTCACTGAACGCATCGCGTGGGGCGAAGGCAACGGCCGCGCGGTCATGCTCGATACCGGGGATGGCAATTATCTGGAGATCTTTGCCGGCGGGTCGGGCGAACCACGACCGGAGGGCGCGTTGCTGCATTTCGCTTTGCGAACCAACGACTGTGATGCTGCCACGGCGCGGGCCGTTGCGGCCGGCGCGATGCTGACGATGCCGGCGAAAGACGTACACATCCAAAGCCGGCCCGGACCGACGCCCGTGCGGATCTCCTTCTGCCAAGGCCCCGACGGTGAGGTGATCGAGTTTTTTCAGAACGAACTTACTTGAGGTTTTGCGCCAGCGTGAGCAGGAAGTCGCGGTTGTCGGCACTGAGATACCGGAGCGTGCCGCCCATCCGACTGAACGTCTTGCAGTACCGGAGATAGTAGGCGGGATTTTCCGGCGGCGGTTCGCCGGCGCGCTGCCAATCCCATGGAGCTTCCGCCAAATCGACGACGGCCATGTAATGAGTGGTGAGTGGCCGGCCGTGCAGATTGTTGGCCATCGACAGCGATTTCTCGAACACCATCGGCGACATCACGGCCGAGCCGACCGAGAGATAAACGCCGCCATCGAGTTACGCGACGCTGTGAGCGAACGCGAGAAAATCCCTTTCGGCGCACCGGCCAATCGCCGCACCGCAACTAACCGGATGCGTATAGATGATGTCGTGCCCAAACATCGGATGCCCGGTAAACGGGATCCCCAACCGGTAAGCCGCCGCTTGGACGCTAAACTGTTTGAACGGGTGCGCCACGCGTCGAAAACCGGCCGCGAGTTTGAACCGCCCAATCGTCTCCGCCAAATCCAGTCCCGCCGCGGTGCCGGTCAGCGCGCTGGCCGGCGGAATCGTCACGCCCTCGTTCTCAATCAACGCGCCGATGGATTCGCCGTAGCCCTTGCCTTCATACGCTCCGACAATGAGCGCAAGATTAATAGTAAAGCCGGTCTCCTCCCAAAGCCCAAACTGGCCTTCGGCGACATACCGGCGCACGTCTTCGCTGCTTTGGCCTTGGAAAGCGAATTCCCAATCGTGAATGATGCCGGCGCCGTTGGTCGCGAGGTGCGTGATCCAACCGCGTTCGAGCAACCGGATCAACACCGGCGCGAGGCAGTTTTGATCGTGTGCGCGCCAAACGCCAACATCACCGGCTTGCCGGCAGCGCGCGCGGCGCGGATGCGGTCGACCGTCTCGGCGGCACCGGGCACTGCCCGCGGTGGGGTTTCGGGCGTGACTTGATCGCGTTCAATGACGGTCTTGTTGCGCCGGTCGGCCAGGGGTTTGAGCCGCAGCTGCGTGCGATCAAATGCTCATGGCAGGTGAACGAATCGAGGGAGACAACCGGAGATTTTAAGAGTTTCTTTCGTGTTGCGCCATCTTTTCGGCGTGGGTGCGTTTGCGATATGCATCCAGCGGGACCGGGCGGAGATTCCAGATCAACCCCGTCCACGAGAGCATGGTCAGTAAATAAAACGAGATGTCGATTTCCCACCAATAAAACCCCTGGCGCGTCGAGCTCATATAGCGGTGATGATTATTGTGCCAGCCTTCACCAAGGGTCAGCAACGCGAGCACCAGGCTGTTGCGGCTGTCGTCGCCGGTTGCGTAGCGCTTTTTCCCGATCAGATGGGCGAGGGAATT
>JBAXYB010000235.1:0-1959 GCA_037127585.1 Verrucomicrobiota bacterium | reverse complement strand
TAGCTGAAGTCGAACCAGAGGATGTCCACTTTGCCAAACTTGGTGAGCAGCTCGCGAACTTGGCCGTGGAGATACGCGGCGTATTTGGCCGCGACGCGACCTTTATTCAACTTCGCCTTGTCCGGGTGATTGCGTTGGGGGTGGAGCCGATCAATCGCGTAGTTCGGGTGGTGCCAGTCAATCAACGAATGATAGAGACCGGTCCGTAAACCCTCTTCACGAAACGCTTTCACCATCGGCGTCAACAAATCTCGGCCTGCCGGCGATTTCGTCGCTTTGTAATTGGTCAGTTTCGAGTCCCACAGACAAAAGCCCTCATGGTGCTTGGTCGTGATGACGAAATACTTCATGCCGGCGTTGCTCGCGGCTTTCGCCCAGAGAGTCGGATCGTAAAGATCGGGGTCGAACGACTTGAAATACCGCTGGTACGTTTCGTCCGAAATCTGTTCGTTGTGCTTGACCCATTCGTGCCGGGCGGCTTGGGCGTACAGCCCCCAATGGATGAACATTCCGAACCGGTCATTCACGAACCATTTTGTATCTGCACTCATATTTCATTCTCCACGGGGTTGGTTAGTTGGCCGATCTTTTCGATTTCAATGGTGACGGTATCCCCGGCCTTGAGCCATACCGGCGGTTTGCGCGCCATGCCGACGCCGTGCGGCGTGCCGGTCAGAATGACCGTGCCGGGCAGCAGCGTCGTGCTGCCGCTGAGAAACTCAATCAGCGTCGGCACATCAAAGATCATATCGTTGGTGTTCCAACTCTGCACGGCCTCGCCGTTAAGAATGGTTTTGATCGCCAACGCATTGGGATTCGGAATTTCATCGCGCGTCACGAGCACCGGGCCGAGTGGACAAAAGGTGTCGAATGTCTTCCCGCGGCACCATTGGCCGCCGCCGAATTGCTTTTGCCAATCGCGCGCGCTCACGTCATTGGCGCACGTATAGCCGAAAACGTAATCGAGCGCCTGCGCCCGGGTGACGTTCTTGCAGCGTTTTCCAATCACGACGGCCAGCTCGCATTCGTAATCCACCTCGGTGCTGCGCAAATGTGTCGGCAACACAATGGGGTCGCCGGGATGTTGGACGCTGGCCGGTTGCTTGAGGAACAAGATCGGGTGCGTGGGAATCTTCGCGCCCGTCTCCGCTGCGTGCTGGCGATAGTTGAGGCCGATGCACAAAATCGCGGTCGGCGTTACCGGCGCCAGGAGCTTGTGGATTTGCGCCGTCTCGCCGGTCACGGTGAACTGACCAAACAAATCGCCGGTAAGCCGTTTCCCATCGGCGGCAAAGTGAATGTTACCGGTGGGGTCTTGGTAGCGGATGATCTTCATGAATGCGGCGCGATATACCGCAGTCGACCCGGTTTGGAAAGCGCGAACTGCTATGGGCGCGTCACGCGGACGCGGAGGAAACGCTGCGCGGTGTCGCCACGGCTCTCTGAGCCGTGTGATTGGCGGTCTCCCCACGGCTCCGGACACGCGCCTCACAGAGGCGCGGCTGCACCGGCGGTGTAGCGGCGCTTGTGTCAAGCGCCGAGGTCTGAGGTCAACTAACGAATCAGCGGCTGGGACAGCCGCCGCTACACCTTACGGAATCGGCGGAGGGCTATTGTAGGACATGCTTCTAGCTTGTCCATTCACGAAACAAGCTGGAAGCTTGTTCTACGGTATCGGATTCGCGCCGGTGTTACTCACCGCTGCGGCCAACCGGTCCAACGCTTCCGCCACCGTTGCCGGCGGACTGCCGGACCAGTGACTGGGATTGGCGGGACTGTACGCGCCGGTACTGAACGCATTCCCCCCGGCATCCTTCAACGTCCCGTCGGCCCACGTCGCGACCACGACCGGCGGATCGGCCCAGGCGAAACTGCCGGCCACTCCCGTCCCGCCGCCCGAATAATTCCACGGCCCACCCACCGGCGTACTCGCAAAGCCGCGAAACGTGAACGTGATGA
>JBAXYB010000234.1:0-1994 GCA_037127585.1 Verrucomicrobiota bacterium | reverse complement strand
TTCATCATCGGCCTCGACCGCGACCGGGCGGATCTTGTCCGCCGCATCGAACAGCGCATTGACGAACAAATGGCCGCCGGTTGGCTCGACGAAGTCCGGCAACTCATGACGCTCGGCCTCGAACAAAACAAAATCGCCATGCAAGCCGCCGGTTACCGGGAACTCGTCGCCCACATTCACGGCCAGCTTTCCCTCGCGGAAGCCGTCACGCTCATCAAAATCCGCACCCGGCAACTCGCGAAACGACAAATGACTTGGTTTCGCCGCGAGCCAGGATTACAGTGGCTCACGGTCGCAGCGGACGAATCGCCCGCCGTCACCGCCACCAGAATTTTGGAGATACTGCCATCGCACTGAAGATGTACGACACGCAGGCGCCGCCACCCGAGCACGCCCTGCTCATCGGCTTGGAACGACCGGGTTACGACCGGTGGGCCATCGAAGATTCCCTCGAAGAACTCCGCGAACTCGCTGAGTCCGCCGGCGCCACAGTGCTCGACTCCGTCACCCAGCGCCGCGATGTGCCGAGCGCGCCGACGTTTGTCGGCTCCGGCAAAGCCGCCGAGATCGCCGCCAAATGCGTCGCGACCGGCGCCAACACCGTCATCTTCGACGACGACCTCACCCCCGCCCAAGGTCGCAACCTGATGGATATCTTCGGCAAAGACGTCAAGGTCATCGACCGGACCGAACTTATCCTCGACATTTTCGCCCAACGCGCCCGGACCCGCGAAGGCAAAATCCAAGTCGAACTTGCCCAGCTCGAATACATGCTCCCGCGGCTCACCGGCCTCTGGACGCACTTATCTCGGCAACGCGGCGGCATGGGTTGCCGGGGGCCTGGCGAAACCCAGCTTGAAGTTGACCGGCGGCGCGTCCAAGAAAAAATCAAACGCCTCCAAGACCAACTCGAAGAAGTCCGCAAGAACCGCCGCGTCGAACGCAGCGGCCGGTCCCGGTTGCACTGGCCGTCCGTCTCGATCATCGGCTACACCAACTCCGGCAAGAGCACGCTCATGAACAAGCTCACCGATGCCGGCGTGCTCGCCGAAGACAAACTCTTCGCCACGCTCGACCCGACCACGCGCAAACACCGGTTGCCGAACAATCAAAACATTCTCCTGAGCGACACCGTCGGTTTCCTCCGCAAATTGCCGCACCATCTCATCGAATCCTTCAAAGCCACGCTCGAAGAAACCGCTGAAGCCGATTTGCTGTTGCACGTCGTGGACGTGAGTCATCCCCAGGCTGTGGAACAGATCAAGGCGGTCGGCGTCGTCCTCGATGAAATCGAATCCGGCGGCAAGCCCACCATCGTGGCGCTCAACAAGATTGACCGGCTCGGCGAGGACAAATTGGTGCTCGAAAAGTTTCAGCGCACGATTGAGCACACCGTCCCCATCTCCGCCAAGCTCGGCACGAATCTCGATCAACTGCAGGATGAAATCAGCAACCAACTCCGGGCCCGCCGGGTCGATGTCACGTTATCCATCCCGGCGCACAAAGCGCAAACGATCGCGTTGATTTACCAGGCCGGCTACGTGACCGCTCGGGAACACGACGGCGACCAAGTCATCATCCGCGCGCAGATTCCGAAGGTGCTGGCGGGAGAATTGAAACCGTATGTGGTGGAAGAAGAATAGCCTCCTTCTCGTGATGGTCGCGACAGGAATGTCGCTCCTACAGGCGGACACGAATACTCCCGTCCGCCAATGGGAGTTTATCGTCATCCACCACAGCGCAACCAAGACCGGTAACGCCGAAGAGTTCGACGCCTCCCATCGCGCCCGGGGCATGATCAACGGCCTTGCGTACCACTTCGTCATCGACAACGGCACCGCCGACATGCCGGACGGCCACATTGAAGTCGGCGAGCGCTGGGTCACACAACTCCACGGCGGCCACTGCCGGCAAGGCTACCTCAACGAACGTGGCATCGGCATCTGCCTCGTCGGCAATTTCACCCACGACCAGCCGACGGCCAAACAACTCGA
>JBAXYB010000233.1:0-2012 GCA_037127585.1 Verrucomicrobiota bacterium | reverse complement strand
CGCCGAAGCGGAGAAGGCGTATTTGGAATTTGTCGAGAAGATCGAGCCGCAATTGAAACCCCGGCAATTTGCGCTCAGCAAACTCTACGTGGCCCAGCCGCTGACCGCGCCCCGGTACGAAGTCTTCAATCGCGATGTTGCGGTTGGCGTTGAGCTGTACCGGGATGAGAATGTGCCACTCGAAACTGAGGAGGCCAAACTTTGTCAGCAATACCAAAAGCTGGCCGGCGCGCTGACGGTCCAATTTCGCGGCGAAGAAAAGACGCTCACCCAAATGAGCCGGTATCTCGAAGAGCCGGACCGGGCGCTCCGGCAGGAGGTCTGGGAATTGGTGGCCAACCGGCGGTTGCAGGAGCGCGAGAGTTTTGAAACGCAATTTGATCAACTGTTCCAACTCCGACTGAAAATCGCGGCGAATGCCGGGTGTCCGAATTATCTCGATTACGCTTTTCGGTCGAAACGCCGGTTTGATTACACCCAAGCGGATTGCCGCCGGTATCACGAGGCGGTGGAACGCGACGTGGTACCGCTGCTGCGCCAGCTTCAGACCGACCGGCAGCAGCAACTGGGGGTGCCGACGTTGCGGCCGTGGGATCTGGCGGTTGATCCACTGCACCGGCCACCGCTGCGCCCATTTACGGATGTGGCTAAACTGTCGACCGGGGCGCAGGAGATTTTCAATCGCGTCGATCCCGAGCTGGGCGCGGATTACGCGTTGATGCGGGAGCGCCGGTTGCTCGATTTGGAGAACCGGAAGGGGAAAGCGCCCGGCGGTTATCAATTCACGTTGAGCGAGTCGCGGCTGCCATTTATTTTCATGAACGCGGTCGGGTTGCAGCGGGATGTGGAGACGTTGTTGCACGAAGGTGGGCACGCGTTTCATGCGTTGGCGACGAAGGCGGAGGATTTGTACGCCTACCGCGCCGGTGTCCCCATGGAATTTGCCGAGGTCGCGTCGATGAGCATGGAGTTGCTGGGCGGCGAGCATCTGGAGGTTTTCTACTCGGCGGCCGACGCACGGCGGGCCCGGCAGACGCATTTGGAGGGCATCGTGACCATTCTCGCGTGGATTGCGACGGTGGACGCTTTCCAGGAGTGGCTTTATACGCATCCCGGTCACTCGCGGCCCGACCGGGCGAAGGCATGGAATGATTTGGTGACGCGCTTTGGCGGGGCGGTCGATTGGACGGGGTATGATGCGGCGCGCGCGCATGCGTGGCACCGGCAATTGCATATTTTCTTGCACCCGTTTTACTACATTGAATACGGCATCGCGCAATTAGGAGCACTGCAAGTCTGGGCGAATTCGCGGCGAGACAAGCAGAAGTCACTGGCGGATTACCGGCGCGGGTTGGCGTTGGGCGGGTCGCGGCCGTTGCCGGAGTTGTTTGCGGCGGCGGGCTGCCGGTTTGATTTCAGCGCCGCGACGATTCAGCCGTTGATGAAGATGATCGCGACTGAATTGGATTGCACTCGCTGACGGGCGGGGCTATTCTCCGCGCACGGTTTCACCAAGGAGGGACCGAGAAGTGAAGTTTCGCTGCTTACGTTGCAGCCAGAAAATCAGTGTTGAGAACCACGCCATAGGTGTCGTTATCGCCTGTCCCACTTGCGCGGAACGCCTCATCGTCCAGCCCACGACAGATTTAGAATTCCTTGAAGACGCGCCGGTCACTGTGCTCCCGCCGGCCCCAGCGCCACCGCATCTGGCCCGACAATTAATGACACGGCTCGTGGAAGGGCTGCTGTTTCAACGCAACCACATGCTCGAAGCGCAGAATGCCGCCGCTGAACAGATTGCGGCGATCGAGCAACGCGTGGCGGTTGTGCAAACGAAACTGCAGCGCCGGTTGGCCTACTATGAGGAGCGCATCGAGACGTTGGAGGCTGAGAACTATTTACTCCAACATCGAAACCGGCAACTGCTGAAGCAAGTCAACCCGGTACCGTTGGGAACGCCGCCGCGCGCGGCGCGCAGCCGGTTAGTGGACGAGGTCTTGCTGGGCGCGTAA
>JBAXYB010000232.1:0-2091 GCA_037127585.1 Verrucomicrobiota bacterium | reverse complement strand
CAATTGCGGCTCGATCTTCTCGACAAATTCCAAATACGCCTTCTCCGCTTCGGCGCTGTCGGTATGACACGTCATGGCGATGTACCGGCGCGCGCCTTCTTCATCGAGGGCGGCATTAAGTTCGCTCCAATCCAGCAACCACGCTTCACGATCGCCGGTCGCGCGGCGTTCGAGTTCATCGAAGAGCGGCGCAATTTGCGCCCAGTCGTTCCAGTCGATGGTGACCGGCACAAAACGCCGGGGTTTGTAAGGTGGCAGCAGTCCAAACGGGAGAAGTTCCATGATTAAACTCGTGCCGCCGCGACAGCAGCTTCGATATTCACAGCGTAACCGGACTCGTTCAGAATCTTGCCGAACGCGCGCAGGAAGGTGTGGATGTTCTCGATCTTGCTCGTTTCGCCCATCAGGCCAACGCGCCAGATTTTGCCTTTGAGCGGGCCGAGGCCGGCGCCGATTTCGATGCTGAACTCGTTGAGCAACCGGCGGCGCACCGCAGCTTCGTCAACGCCAGCCGGGACGGTGACAGTGTTGAGCTGCCAGAGTTGGTGACCGGCTTGCGAAGCGATTTCCAACTTCATCGCGTCCAGACCGGCTTTGAGCGCCTTGTGATTCTGTTCGTGCCGGCGGAAACGGTTTTCGAGTCCTTCCTCCAATACCAACCGGAGCGCTTCGTGCAATCCATACGCCATCGAGATTGGCGCGGTGTGATGATAGACGCGGTCTTGGCCCCAGTACGACGCGAGCAGGTTCACGTCGAGATACCAACTCTGCACCTTCGTCTTGCGTTTGGTCGCCACTTCCATCGCGCGCGGGCTCAGCGAAACCGGCGACATACCGGGCGGGCAGCTCAGACATTTCTGCGTACCGCTGTAAACGGCATCCACTTGCCACGCGTCGAGTTTGACCGGGCAACCGCCGAGCGAGGTGACGGTATCAAGTAGGAACAACGCGCCGGCTTCGTGCACGAGCCGGGAAATCTCCTCGACCGGCGTCAACGCGCCGGTAGAAGTCTCGGCGTGGACGATGGCCACGAGTTTCGGTTTGCATGTCTTCAAGGCGTCGGCGATTTGTTTCGGCTCGATGATCTGTCCCCATGGCGCTTCGACTTTCACCACGGTCGCCCCGCAGCGCGCGGCCACGTCGCACATGCGCGTGCCAAACACGCCGTTGACGCCGATGATGACGGTGTCGCCGGGTTCGATGAGGTTGACGAAGCAAAACTCCATGCCCGCGCTGCCGGTGCCGCTGATCGGAAAGGTCATGTCATTTTTCGTCTGGAAGACTTCGCGGAGCATGGCCTTGGTCTCGTCCATGATTTTCACGAAGACCGGATCGAGGTGGCCGACGACCGGTTTGGCGAGCGTCGTCAACACCGATGGGGCAACGTCGCTTGGGCCGGGCCCCATGAGTAAACGTTTTGGCGGTTGGATTGGTGCGGGAATTTGCATGGGAGTGACCATAAGAATTCGATTGAAAAACCGCAAGCCGGCAAGAATACTCCGCGCCTTATGAAAAGTTACAACATCGGAGTTATCCCCGGCGACGGTACCGGCCCAGAAGTTGTGCGTGAAGCCATCAAAGTGCTCGAAGTCGCCCAACGCAAATTTGGTTTCAAACTCAATTACACCAACTACGACCTCGGCGGTGAACGCTACCTCAAAACTGGCGAGACATTGCCGGACTCCGTGATCGAAGAGTTTCGCAAACAGAACGCTATCTTCCTCGGCGCAATCGGTCACCCCGATGTAAAGCCCGGCATCCTCGAAGTCGGCATTCTTCTCAAAGCCCGTTTCACCCTCGACCAGTACATCAACTTGCGCCCCGTGAAGCTGTACCGGGTCGAAGACTGTCCGCTCAAAGACAAGACCCCGGCTGACATTGATTTCGTCGTTATCCGCGAAAATACCGGCGGCCTGTACACGGGCGTCGGCGGTGTCGTGCAAAAGGGCACGCCGATGGAAATCACCACGCAGGTCATGATCTACGGTCGCCCGGTCGTCGAACGTTGCATAAAGTTCGCCTACGAGTATGCCCGCCGGCGCAACAAGAAGAAGATGCTCACGCTCGTCCACAAGACCAACGTCCTCACCC
>JBAXYB010000231.1:0-2091 GCA_037127585.1 Verrucomicrobiota bacterium | reverse complement strand
GGGTGAGGACGTTGGTCTTGTGGACGAGCGTGAGCATCTTCTTCTTGTTGCGCCGCCGGGCATACTCGTAGGCGAACTTTATGCAACGCTCCACGACTGGCCGGCCGTAAATCATAACCTGCGTGGTGATTTCCATCGGCGTACCCTTCTGCACGACGCCACCAACGCCCGTGTACAGGCCGCCGGTATTTTCGCGGATCACGACGAAATCGATGTCGGCCGGCGTCTTGTCTTTGAGCGGGCAGTCTTCGACCCGGTAAAGCTTCACGGGGCGCAGATTGATGTATTGATCAAGAGTGAACCGCGCCTTCAAGAGAATGCCGACTTCGAGGATGCCGGGCTTTACGTCCGGGTGGCCGATGGCGCCGAGGAAGATGGCGTTTTGTTTCCGGAACTCCTCGATCACAGAATCCGGCAAGGTTTCGCCCGTTTTGAGGTAGCGTTCACCGCCGAGGTCGTAGTTGGTGTAATTGAGTTTGAAACCAAATTTGCGTTGGGCGACTTCGAGCACTTTGATGGCTTCACGCACAACTTCTGGGCCGGTACCGTCGCCGGGGATAACTCCGATGTTGTAACTTTTCATAAGGCGCGGAGTATTCTTGCCGGCTTGCGGTTTTTCAATCGAATTCTTATGGTCACTCCCATGCAAATTCCCGCACCAATCCAACCGCCAAAACGTTTACTCATGGGGCCCGGCCCAAGCGACGTTGCCCCATCGGTGTTGACGACGCTCGCCAAACCGGTCGTCGGCCACCTCGATCCGGTCTTCGTGAAAATCATGGACGAGACCAAGGCCATGCTCCGCGAAGTCTTCCAGACGAAAAATGACATGACCTTTCCGATCAGCGGCACCGGCAGCGCGGGCATGGAGTTTTGCTTCGTCAACCTCATCGAACCCGGCGACACCGTCATCATCGGCGTCAACGGCGTGTTTGGCACGCGCATGTGCGACGTGGCCGCGCGCTGCGGGGCGACCGTGGTGAAAGTCGAAGCGCCATGGGGACAGATCATCGAGCCGAAACAAATCGCCGACGCCTTGAAGACATGCAAACCGAAACTCGTGGCCATCGTCCACGCCGAGACTTCTACCGGCGCGTTGACGCCGGTCGAGGAGATTTCCCGGCTCGTGCACGAAGCCGGCGCGTTGTTCCTACTTGATACCGTCACCTCCCTCGGCGGCTGCCCGGTGAAGCTTGATGCTTGGCAAGTGGACGCCGTTTACAGTGGCACGCAGAAATGCCTGAGTTGTCCCCCCGGCATGTCGCCGGTATCACTGAGTCCGCGCGCGATGGAGGTGGCGACGAAACGCAAGACGAAGGTGCAGAGTTGGTATCTCGACGTTAATCTGCTCGCGTCGTACTGGGGCCAAGACCGCGTCTATCATCACACCGCGCCGATCTCGATGGCGTACGGATTGCACGAGGCGCTCCGGCTGGTCTTGGAGGAAGGCCTCGAAAACCGTTTCCGCCGGCACGAACAGAATCACAAGGCGCTCAAAGCCGGTCTGGACGCGATGAAGTTGGAAATCGCTTCGCAAGCCGGTCACCAACTCTGGCAGCTCAACACTGTCACCGTCCCGGCTGGCGTTGACGAAGCTGCGGTGCGCCGCCGGTTGCTCAACGAGTTCAGCATCGAAATCGGCGCCGGCCTCGGCCCGCTCAAAGGCAAAATCTGGCGCGTTGGCCTGATGGGCGAAACGAGCAAGATCGAGAACATCCACACCTTCCTGCGCGCGTTCGGCAAGATTCTGAACGAGTCCGGTTACGCCGTGAACGTTGAGGCTGCTGTCGCGGCGGCACGAGTTTAATTATGGAACTTCTCCCGTTCGGACTATTGCCGCCTTACAAACCCCGGAGTTTTGTGCCGGTCACCATCGACTGGAACGACTGGGCGCAAGTTGCGCCGCTCTTCGATGAACTTGAACGCCGCGCGACCGGCGACCGCGAAGCGTGGTTGCTGGATTGGAGCGAACTCAACGCTGCCCTCGACGAAGAAGCCGCGCGCCGGTACATCGCCATGACGTGTCATACCGACAACGCCGAAGCGGAGAAGGCGTATTTGGAATTTGTCGAGAAGATCGAGCCGCAATTG
>JBAXYB010000230.1:0-2103 GCA_037127585.1 Verrucomicrobiota bacterium | reverse complement strand
GGGAAGTTCCACAAATTCGGGAAATCCCGGCATTGCTGCGGCTTGACCGACTGAACCCGGCAATCAACCCCATCCAGGAATACGCACTCCCCATTTTCCTTGTCCGCCAACACCAACCCGCGCCGGTCGGGCCGCAGACGCATGTTGCGCTGAATAAATTCGTCTTCGGCGATCCCGAGAAATGCCGCCAAACGCGTGACCTCCGCGTCGGTTACCCGCACCTCACCCGGCCAGCGACAACACGCCGTGCAGCGTTGACATTCGTGGAAGATCGGCATCGTGCTGGCAACTTTACGCAATCTTGCCAACATCAGTCAAATCGGCTATGTTCACGACCATGGAGAACGTCGATCAGTCCCACGTTGGAACCGACGAACTGGTGGTTACCAACCAAGATGTTTTATTCGATTGCCCGAGTTGCGGCAAAAGCATGGTGATTGAACAGGCCGCCATCGGATTAGTCATTGAATGCGCCGGCTGCCAGCAGCAAGTAATCGTCCCCGCCCGCCTCCCGGCGCCCGATAAAGAAGAACTCCTCACCGCCGCTCAAACCGGTGACGCCGACCTTGTCCGCGAATTGATCGCCCGCGCCGCCGATGTGCAAGCGCGCGACAACTCCGGTTGGACGCCGTTGATGCGCGCGGCGCACGCCGGCAACCTTGACGCCGCGAAAGTCCTCCTCGAAAACGGCGCCGACTTCCAAGCGGTGAGCCACGACGGCACGAGCGCGTTGCGTCTGGCTGAACAAGCCGGCCACTATTCCATTGTCCGTTTGCTCTGGAAAGCCGGCGCGAAAGCTTAAGCGCGCTTCTGCTGCCGGTACCGCCGGATCAACGCATTGGTCGAACTGTCGTGCTCGAGCTTCGACTCGCTCTTGAGCTCCGGCGTGATCTGCTTCGCCAAGACTTTACCCAACTCAACGCCCCACTGATCAAACGAATCGAGATTCCAAATGACGCCCTGCGTAAACACGATGTGTTCGTAGAGGGCGACAAGTTTGCCGAGCACCGCCGGCGTGAGTTTCTCAGCGAGCAACGTGTTCGACGGCCGGTTGCCTTCAAACGTCCGGTGCGGCTCGGCGGCGCTCTTCCCGAATGCCAGCGCTTCGCTTTGCGCCAACAGATTCGACATCAGCAAATCGTGGTGTTCGCCCACCGGGTTCAAACTCTGACTGAACCCAATAAAGTCGCACGGAATGAGGCGCGTGCCTTGGTGGATGAGTTGATAGAACGAGTGCTGACCGTTCGTACCGGGTTCGCCCCAGAAAATCGTCCCCGTTTGGTAATCCACCCGCATCCCGTCGAGCGTGATGTACTTACCGTTGCTCTCCATCGTCAACTGCTGGAGATACGCCGGAAAGCGTTTCAAGTATTGGTCGTACGGCAAAACTGCCACCGTCTCCGCCCCCAGGAAGTTCGTATTCCAGATTCCCAACAACCCCATCAACGCCGGCAGGTTCTTCTCGTACGTCGCCGTGCGGAAATGGTCGTCCATCGCATGAAACCCAGTCAGCATCGCGCGGAAATTCTCCGGCCCGATCGCAATCATCGTCGACAACCCAATCGCCGACGTCATCGAATACCGGCCGCCGACCCAATCCCAAAAGCCAAACATGTTCTTCGGGTCGATCCCAAACTTCTTCACTTCCGTTTCGTTCGTCGAAATCGCCACGAAATGCTCATGCACCGGCAAGTTCCCGAGCCACTGCCGGGCTGTGAGCGCATTGGTCATCGTCTCCTGCGTCGTAAACGTCTTCGACGCGACAATGAACAACGTCTCCGCCGGTTTCAAATCGCGCGTCGCCTCGACGAAGTCCGTCCCATCCACATTCGAGACGAACCGGAACGTCAAATCGCGTCGCGAGTAATGCCGGAGCGCCTCGTACGCCATCACCGGCCCGAGGTCCGAGCCGCCGATGCCGATGTTGACGATATTCTTGATGCGTTTATCGAGCTGCGTCACGAACACGCTCATCCGGTCGAGCACGTCATGCACATCCGGCACGACATTCTTGCCGTCGACGAGAACCGTCGCCCCACGTGGCGCGCGCAACGCGGTATGCAAGACGGCGCGATTCTCGGTCACATTGATCTTCTCGCCGCG
>JBAXYB010000229.1:0-2108 GCA_037127585.1 Verrucomicrobiota bacterium | reverse complement strand
CCCACCGCCGAACGGATTCGCATCCTGCGCGGCATGACCGGCGCCTCATTCGCCGCGTACGAAGAAGCCTACCGGAGTGCGACCGGCCGCAGCGTCATCGACGCCCAATCCCTCCAGACCGACACCCCGGCAACCATCCGTGGCGCCAGCGATGCCAGTCCAATCGAATCCCGCCGGAACGTCCGCGACATGACCTACCGGGTGCATGGCTATGTGCCGGTCACTTGTAATTGTGGCGCGGTAATCACCGTCCCGCCAGGCTACCAACGCGCCAGCATCCGTTGCATCCGCTGCGGGAGTTCGATTATGATGCCGACGTGATCCGCGTCGCCAATCCGCCGGTAAAGCCGCTGCTCATCTTTGATGGCAACTGCAATTTCTGTCGCCGCTGGATCGCGCGCTGGCAACGTCGTACCGGCGACCGGATTGACTACTTGCCGGCCCAGGAACTCGGCGAACGTTTCCCGGAAATTCCTCGTTCCGACTTCACTCAATCCGTCCAACTCATCGAACCGGACGGTAACGTGTATTCGGGCGCCGAGGCGGTATTCCGTTCGCTCGACCGGCAAGGGTTGTATCGCTTGCCGGGTGTCGCCCCGGTCAGCGAATGGGCCTACCGGCTCGTGGCCGGCAATCGCCGCGTCTTCTCGGCGTTGACGCCGGCACCACAGAGTTATGTTCTCACGCGGGAGATTTTCATCCGTCTGCTGGGCGTCATCTATCTCATCGCGTTCGTGTCGCTGTGGACTCAAGTCGACGGCTTAATCGGCAGTCGCGGCATCATGCCGGTCGAACAATGGATGGCAGGACACGGGAAACCGAGCTTCGCGCACAATGGCATCGCCGCCTATTGGATGAGCCCGACTGTCTTCTGGTTCAATTGGAGTGATACCGCATTGCACCTGGTCTGCGGCGCGGGAACTTTGTTGTCGGTTTGTGTAGTGGCCGGGATCGGCGCCGGACCGGCTTTGCTGGGATTGTGGGCGCTGTACTTGTCGTTGATGCACGTCGGTAATGTGTTTCTCGGTTACCAATGGGATGCGCTGCTGGTGGAGGTCGGCTTTCTCGCGATTTGGTTCGCGCCATGGGGACTGCTGCCGCGAAGTTTTCGAACGAGTGAACCTCCGCGGCGCGTACTCTGGCTGCTGCGCTGGTTGGTCTTTCGGCTGATGTTTAGCTCCGGGATTGTAAAACTGGCGAGCGGCGATGAGCTGTGGCATTCGCTGACGGCACTGCTGGTACATTATCAGACGCAACCGTTGCCGCCGTGGACGGCGTGGTACGCGCAACAATTACCGGTGTGGTGGCAGAAGTTTTCGTGCGGCGTGATGTTTGCCATCGAGTTGGTGCTGCCGTTCTTAATCTTCGGACCGCGCCGGCTGCGGCTCGTGGCCGCCGGTGGGTTTGCGTTGCTGATGGTGCTGATCTCGCTGACCGGCAATTACTGTTTCTTCAACTTGCTGACCTTGGCGCTCTGCGTGACGCTCCTCGATGACCGGTTCTGGTGTAGAGGCGCTTCTGCGAAGCGCCTTTCGGCTGAGGACTCTGCGCTTCACAGAAGCGCAGCTACACCGACCTACTGGCGCAACTGGTTCTTCCTGCCGGTCGCGGTGGCGATTTTGCTCCTGACGATTCCGAATCTATTTCGCACCTGCAACATCCGTGTCCGTTGGCCGCGCTGGGTGATCACGGCGCATTACAACGTGCAGTCCACGATCTGGCCGTTCCACAGTGTCAACGGCTACGGCTTGTTTGCCGTGATGACGACGAACCGGCCTGAGATCATCGTCGAAGGCAGCAACGACGGTGAAACGTGGCAGGCGTACGAGTTCAACTACAAGCCCGGCGATCTCACGCGCCGGCCGCGTTTCGTCTGGCCCCATCAACCCCGGCTCGATTGGCAAATGTGGTTCGCCGCACTCGGCAATTATCAGGGCAACCCGTGGTTCATCAACTTCTGCGCGAAATTGCTGCAGAACGAACCGGCGGTGACGCGATTACTCGCGAAGAACCCCTTCCCCAATCAACCGCCCCGCTACATCCGGGCGGTCGTGTACGAATACAAGTTCACCGATCCCGCCACGCGCCGCGCGACCGGCCAGTGGTGG
>JBAXYB010000228.1:0-2141 GCA_037127585.1 Verrucomicrobiota bacterium | reverse complement strand
AAGGCCGGGTTGCGCTTCAATAACATTCACTCCACCGCGCTCTGTTCGCCGACGCGCGCCGCGTTGATTACCGGGCGCAACCATCACTCGGCCGGCTTCGGCGTGATCTCCGAGCAATCGACCGGCTTCCCGGGCTACAACAGCATTCTCGAAAAGGACAAAGTCACGATCGGTCGCATCCTGTTGGACAACGGCTACGCGACGTCGTGGTTCGGTAAGGATCACAACGTGCCGGCGTTTGCCGCCAGTCAGGTCGGGCCGTTTGATAACTGGCCGAGCGGGCAGGGCTTTGAATACTTCTACGGGTTCGTCGGCGGCGATGCGAACCAGTGGCAGCCAAACTTGTTCCGCAACACGACGCAGATCTATCCGTTCGAGGGCAAACCCGGCTGGAATCTGGTCACCGGCATGGCGAACGATGCGATCGAGTACTTGAATCGCATGAATCAAATCCAGCCGGACAAGAAGTTCTTCTGCTACTACGTTCCCGGCGCCACACACGCGCCGCATCATCCGACCAAGGAATGGGTGGACAAGGTCAGCGCGATGCATCTGTTCGACGACGGCTACGAGAAGTTGCGCGAGCGCATCTTCGCGAACCAGAAACGCCTCGGCGTGATCCCGGCGGACACCAAGCTCGAACCGTGGCCGAAGGACTTGCTCAAACCGTGGGATCAACTCACGGCGGTCGAGAAGAAGCTCTTCATCAAACAGGTGGAAGTCTTCGCCGCCTACGAAATGTATAACGACTACGAAATCGGTCGTGTCATCCAGACCATCGAAGACATGGGCAAGCTCGACGACACGCTCATCATCTACATCAACGGCGACAACGGCACCAGCGCCGAAGGCGGCCCGCTCGGCACGCCCAACGAAGTCGCCTTCTTCAACGGCGTCAATGCGCTCCCGGCGGAAGTCCAGATGAAATGGTACGACGTCTGGGGCACCGAACAGACCTACAACCACATGTCGGCCGGCTGGTCGTGGGCGTTCGACGCACCGTTCAGCTGGTTCAAGCAGAACGCCTCCCGGCTCGGCGGCATCCGACAGTGCATGACGGTCTCCTGGCCTGGCCATATTAAAGACGCCGGTGGTCTGCGCGAGCAATTCATGCACGTCATTGACGTGGTGCCGACCATCCTCGAAGTGGCCGGCATTCCCGCTCCTGAATCCGTGGACGGCATCAAGCAAAAGCCCATCGAAGGCACGAGCTTTGCCTACACGTTCGACGCAAAGAACGCCAAGTCGCCGACCAAACACAAGACGCAGTACTTCGAGATGATGGGCCAATGGGCGCTGTACCACGAAGGCTGGATGCTGAGCACCAAAGTCAACCGCGCCCCGTGGGAAGCGTTCGGCCCCGCCAATCCCGACCCGCTCAACAACCAAGTGCTCCAGCTCTACAACCTCGATAAGGACTTCAGCCAATCCGAAGACCTCGCGGCCCAACACCCGGAAAAGGTCAAGGAGTTGAAGAAGATGTTCATCGAAGAAGCCAAGAAGTATCAGGCCTTCCCGATGGACGCATCCGTGGCTGGGCGGATTGTTGCGCCCCGCCCGAACATCACCGCTGGTCGCACGGAGTTCGTGTACACATTGCCGATGGTCGGGTTGCCGCAAGGCGATTCACCGTCGATCCTCAACGCCTCGTACACGATCACGGCGGACATCACCGTGCCGGAAGGCGGCGCGGAAGGTATGCTCCTGACCTCCGGCGGACGTTTCGGCGGCTACGGTTTCTACCTGCTCAAAGGCAAGCCGGTGTTCCTCTGGAATCTGGCCGACCTCAAGCGCGTTAAGTGGGAAAGCCCGGAGGCGCTCACGCCCGGCAAGCATCTCGTCGAGTTCGACTTCAAGTATGACGGCCTCGGCGCCGCGACGCTGGCGTTCAACAACTTCAGCGGCCTCGGCCGGCCCGGCACCGGCACGTTGAAAGTGGATGGCAAGGCTGTCCAAACCATCGTGATGGAAAAGACGCTGCCGATGATCCTGCAATGGGACGAGAGCTTCGACATCGGCTCCGACACGCTCACCGGCGTCAACGACGCCGACTACCAGCCGCCGTTCACTCTGACTGCGAAGCTGAACAAGCTGACGATCAAAGTGGACCGGCCGAAGTTGTCCCCCGCGGACATCAAGAA
>JBAXYB010000227.1:0-2150 GCA_037127585.1 Verrucomicrobiota bacterium | reverse complement strand
AAGAAGTGGTACGCCCGGAGGGATTTGAACCCCCAACCTTCTGATCCGAAGTCAGACGCTCTATCCAGTTGAGCTACGAGCGCGCCGGTAAAACACGCAAGCTTTACGCCGTTTTACCCAGCCACTCAACTCGAAAAACAGGCGGCAACATAACCCCCAATCGGGTAGAATCTTTTCGCTATGGAACAGCACCCGGTAACGCGAACTCCATCTTGTCGGGCGGATTTACTGGCGGGCTTGGCCTTGCTAGTCATTACCGGTTGCGTGTTTTGGCCGTCGCTCTCAGCCGACTTTGTCCGGTGGGACGACGAGGTCAACATCTACGGAAACTCGCACATCCAGAAACTCGATCGCGAAAACCTTCGTTGGATGCTAACCGATTTCGGCTACATGCGCCGGTATGTGCCGTTGACGTGGTTGAGCTGGGCCATCTCGTATCAACTCGGCAACGGCGAACCCGTCGCGTTTCATGCCGGCAATCTGCTGCTGCACCTCGTCAACGTGCTGCTGGTGTATTGGATACTCCGGCGGCTGCTCCTGCGTTGGCAACGTGGGCGTGCGACGCGAGAGTCACCGGCGGTTTGGGTTTGTGCCGGGCTGGCGACGTTGTTTTGGGCGATCCATCCGTTGCGCGTGGAAGTTGTCGCGTGGGCGTCGTCGCGCGGACATGTTCAAGGGACGTTCTTCGCTCTCGTCGCCGTGGCCAGTTATCTGAAAGCCATCGCCGACGAATCGCGCTCGCCATTGACGTGTCCGTGGTTTTGGGGTGCGGTGGCCGCGTATGGTGCCGCGTTGCTCTCGTATCCGATCGGCATCGGACTTGTCGCGGTGTTTCCCGTGATTGACTGCTTCTGGCGGTCGTCACGCCGGTCACTCATCGAAAAACTGCCGTTCGTGATTCTTGCCGCGGCGGTGTTGGCGATCACGGTTTGGGCGCGAACGACTGCCGGCGGGATTTGGAGTCCGCCGCCAACGCTGGCCGCGTTCGGAGTGGCCGACCGGGTCATGCAAGCCTTCTACATCGCGGCTTGCTACGTGTGGAAACCATGGCTGCAAACCAGTTTTTCACCGGTCTACACGACCCTCGTTGATTTCAATCCGTTCGCGCCGCTGTTTCTGGTGAGTGCCTTGGTCGTGATTGGTTTCACCATCCTCGCCGTCTGGGGCCGGCGCCGTTGGCCGGCGTTGACGGCGCTCTGGGTTTGTCATCTGGTCTTGCTGGTCCCGGTTTTGGGATTAACCGAACATCCGCATTACGCCAGTGACCGGTATGCGTATCTGCAAGGCATTTGCTGGTCGGTCTTGATTGCGCTGGGGTTGCTGTGGACGCGGCGGCAACTAACGCTTGGGCTGCTGCTCGTCATCAGCGGTCTGGCCGGCTGGCGGACGTACCGGCAAACACAGGTGTGGGATAACACGGTCACACTCTTTACGCACGTGATCAAAACACTCGGTCCCGATCCGTACCGGGCGAACATCTACGTCCGCCTCGGCTCCTACTACTGGACACGCGACGTCCCGCAGGCGTTGGAAAATTACGCGACGGCTTTGGCGATTGAGCCGAACTGTTTTCCCGCATTCAAACAACGCGGTCTGCTCCGGCTCCGCACGGATGATACCGGTGCCGCGATAGCCGATCTGCAACAAGCCCGGGCGATTCGTCCCGACGCAGAGGTTTCCCACGGCTTGGCGATTGCCTGCGTGAAAGCGGGCCGGTTCGCCAACGGCCGGCATTTCTTCGACGAAGCGCTGCAACTCGATCCAACCGACGCCTCCACCTATTACGACTACGCATTATTCCTGAGTCAGCAGGGCAGCTCGGTGGAAGCGCTCGGCTACGTGCGGCAGGCGTTGCAACGTAACCCGCGCGACGAACGTGCTAAAGCTTTGCTCGGAAAACTGACCGCCCATCAACTGTAGCCGCGGCTCTGCAACTGTTCCACCCGGCGGAGAATCTCCGCCGGTATTGGTTCGGGATTCCGCGCCTCGCCGAGATATTCTTCGAGATGCGCCAGCGAGGCGGTGCCGCCGATGGTGGTCTGGATTACCGGTTCGCTGGCGGCCAGACGCAGATTGAATTCGGTGGCCGTCCGGCAACCCGCGTCCTTGATGAGAACCGCCAGGTCGTCCGCTTTCGTGAGACCATGTTT
>JBAXYB010000226.1:0-2259 GCA_037127585.1 Verrucomicrobiota bacterium | reverse complement strand
CCGGGGCATCACTTGAACGCCGAGGCGAAGGATTCTGTGCGCATCGGCATGGGGTTGGTTGCCACCATGTCGGCGTTGATTCTCGGTCTGTTGGTCGCCTCGACCAAAGAAGTCTACGACACCGAACGCAACAATGTTACGCAGATGGCCGCCAAAGTGATCCATCTCGACCGGGCACTGGCGAATTACGGCCCGGCTGCCCAGCCGGCCCGGGCAGTTCTCCGGGAGGCGGTCGAGGCTGCGCTCACGCGCATCTGGGCGGATCACGAAGCCAGCCAATCCCAAGTGGAACCAAGTCTGGCTTGGACGGAGGGATTGCCTACCGCCATCCAGAAGCTGGCCCCGCAAACCGAGGCGGAGCGAGCGCTGAAAGCCCAAGCGACGCAATTCGCGAGCGACGTTGGGCAAATGCGGTGGTTGTTGTTTGAGGAAATGGAAACCTCCATCTCCGTGCCGCTGTTGGTGGTCGTGATCGTTTGGTTAACGATCATCTACCTGAGCATCGGCCTCTTTGCGCCGGCCAACGCAACCGTAATCATCTCATTGCTGCTGGCCGCGCTGGCCGCGGCGGGCGCGATTTTCCTGATTCTCGAACTCGACCAACCTTTCAGCGGCGTCATGACCATTTCCGCCGAACCGTTGCGCAACGCCCTGCAACACCTCGGCCGTTAGCCACCGCGCGCGTCATTGGCAACGATCCGCTGGTCCGCACGCGACCGAATGGTTCAACGTCAACGGCACCACGGCCGGCAGCCCGGCGAGTGGGGGGCATTGGACCGGCCGCCGCACTCGCGTCGTAGTTATTTCGCCGCCAGATGCACCAGCAAAATGCGGCGGACTTCTTCGATCGTCAGGGGATTGTGTTGGCAGGAATGGCTGTCGCGCACCACGAACTCGGATTCCACTCCGCCGATGTGCGCGCTGGTGTAGGCCACGATACCGTCGAAGCCGTCTTCCGCCGGGCCGTCGCCGCGGACGGCGATGATTGAATGACTGCGAATCCCATCCGCGACTGGCAGATCGTGAAGGGTGAGCAAGAAGGGATTGTCCGATTTCATGTTGGCGATGCTGCTGGGGACTTTGCCCCGGAGCCGCTTCATGGCCGGGCTTTCCGTCTTCGTCAGGCTCGTCGCGAGTTCGCTCAACTGCTGCGGCATCGTGAAAATGCGCAGACTCAAGTTCTGCAAGAGATTATTGATCTGCCGCGCGCCGCCGTGGGGCGTCGAGATGAAGACAACGCGGCGCACGTAGGGGGACGGTTCGACAAAGAGCGCGCGACCGAGGAGTTCTCGATCGGCTTCCGGTAGTTTCATCGCGGCGAGCGGTTGGTCGCTGACATTCTTCCAGAACTTGTCACCGCTGCGCACCGTCGTCAGTTTCGTCAGGAGCCCGCCCTGGCTATGGCCGATTACAACCATTTGGCGGAGTGCCGGGTCTTTGCCGGTCGGATCGATTTCGCGGACGATTTGGTCGAGACCGTCGCGCAGGAGCATGCCGGAATAGGCGATGGGATTGCCGGTGTTGTAGATGAAATACCAGAGTTGATAGCGCGACCGGATCGCGGGGTCCGCTGACAACGTGTTGAACATATCCGCCCAGCCAACCGGGCTGCTCGCGGTGCCGTGCACGAACACGACGGGTATCTTGCCGGGTTCGTAGGGTTGCGGGAGATAGACGCCGGTAGGAATCAATTGCTTGCCGGACACGAGTTGCGCGAAGGCTACGCTCCAAATTACCGACTGTTGCAGCGAGTACGCCAACGGGGCGGTCAAGTCACCTTCGAGTGGCACCGTGCGGTTGCCGACTTTGATCTCGTGCACGTCATACGCCGAATACAATTCCAGCTTGGCCTTCAACCCAGCGCTGCTCATGTCGCACACCGAGCCCTCCAGCCGCAAGAAGGCGGTGGCTGGTACTTTGAAACCGACCGGATAGAACTTCGGCCACTTCTCGCCGAACGCCGCGCGGTCCGGAATCGCGATCACCGGCACCCCCAAGCCCGGCTCGCGGTTGCGTTGTTCCATCCCGCGGACGGTATATTCATCGGCGGCGACGAACTGGTGAAACTGCGCCTCGGTCCATGGGAAACCGGGCCGCGTGACCGACATCTTGAGCGTGCCCATCGGCAAGTTCAGTTCCCGGGATCGCAGGTCGATCAACTCGCCGTTCTGCTCCTTCAGGCCTTGCAATTCCCCGAAGAGGTATATATTGATACTCGTATAATAGGGTGTCATACTGGCCACAAATCAGCTTGCGCGT
>JBAXYB010000225.1:0-2289 GCA_037127585.1 Verrucomicrobiota bacterium | reverse complement strand
GACAAATTCGTCGCCGACACATTTGCCCAAGGCGCGGCTCAGTTTGGTGCGGGAATTCTCTGGGAGGGCGAGGCTCCGGCCGAGCCGCTGGGGAACGACTCGGCTCGCCGGGAGGCTCGCCCTCCCACCTGCAACGACACGGAATACCGGCTCTCACAGATGGGCCAAGGGTTCGGCGGAATCCAAGGAATCGGATTATTACTGGACGCCAGCGGCAACGATTCCTACACCGCCGGCGGCAAGTCCGCGTGCGGCTGGCTGCCCGGTCACTACTTCTCCCTCTCCCAAGGCTTCGGCTACGGCATGCGACCATTTGCCGGCGGCGGCATCGGCATTCTCTGCGACCTGAAAGGTGATGACCATTACAAAGCTGATGTCTACGGCCAAGGCGCGAGCTATTGGTACGCCGTCGGCTTGCTGCTCGACGCGGAAGGCAACGACACCTACGAAGCGCACCAATATTGCCAAGGTGCCGGCATCCATCTCAGCACCGGCGCGTTGGTCGATTGGGCCGGAAACGACACCTATACCGCCGGCCACATCTGCCAAGGTGCCGCCCACGATTACAGCGTCGGCGTGTTAATTGATCGCGCCGGCAACGATCAATACGTCGGTGACACTACCGCGCAAGGCGCCGCCATCAACAACTCCTTCGCCATGCTTATCGATCACGCCGGCGACGACACTTACACCGGCACCGATCCCAAACAATCACAAGCCGCCGGTCACGACGGCGACAAACGGGAATACGGTTCGATCGCCCTGCTGCTCGACCTCGGCGGAAAAGACAATTACTCACAAGGCCAATCCAACAACGCGGCATGGTTGAAACCGCTCTATGGGGCAGGTCTGGATTTGGAAAACAGTAGCGCGGGCGTCTCGCCCGTTCCGTTTTCATTGTCTCAACAAAACGGGCGAGACGCCCGCGCTACTCGCCTCTACACCCTCGCCCCCGTCGACCCCCATCACCCCATCGAACATCTCTTCCGCGTCGCCACCAGCGACCGGCCCGACGCCGGCAAAGCATGGGAGGAACTCAAACAACGCGCCGCCGAAGTGCTCCCCTATTTGATAACGCGTTCAGCCAGCCCCAACGTCATGGTCCGCGTGAAGATCGAAGAGTTGGTCGATCACCTCAACACCAACGCCATCCCCCTCCTCATCGCCGGCATCCAATCGACAAAGGACGACGAAATCGCGCGCCTCTGCTGCTACTTCCTCGCCCGCTTCAACGAAAAGGCGCGTGCCGCCATCCCGGCCATCCTCCCGCTGTTGAAACGTCCCGTCACCCGCCCGGTCGCGTTCTACACGCTCGGCCACCTGCGCGCCGCCGAAGCCTTCGCCCCCGCGATGATTGCCGTCGATGAATCCCGCGAACTCGTCCGTCTCCGCGCCACGCAAGCCCTCGGCAAGATCGGCAACAAACGCGCCATCCCGCGTCTGATCCACAAACTCGACGACGAAATGTACGATGTCCGGTACGCTGCGGAATATGGACTCGTCGCGTTCGGCCAACTGGCCGTCGGTGACTTGCGTCGCGCTTATGAACGCGCCACACCGCGCGCCCGACCCCATCTCATCGAAGCTTTAGCCAAGCTCGGCGACGAACGCGCCGTATCGCTTGCGCAGCAGTTTTACCGGAGCGACGAACCAATCATCCGTGCCGCCGTCCTCCAAGCGCTCACCGACGCCCTCAAACAGGCTCGGACAAAGGCGCCGGCGGCTGCGAAATAATCAGCACCACTGCGGCAATAATCGCCGCCCCCGCCACCAACATCCGCACCGTGATCGCCTCCCCGGCCACCGCTGCGCCCAACGCCACCGCCCCGGCCGGATGGATATGCTCCCCACCGGCCAACCGCCCCGGTGCCACCAACAGACCGGCCCCGGCGAACCCGCGCTGAAGAAACTCATCGCCGAACTCAAACGCCGCAATATGCGGATCATTCTCGACGCCGTCTTCAATCACGTCAGCGACAAACACCCGTGGCACGGCCAGTTCACCACCAACGAATGCTGGCGCGACTTTGGTCACATGCCAGAACTCAATCTCGCCGACGAGAAACTCCAAGACTTATTGTTCCGCAAGCCGGACAGCGTCCTCCAAAAGTTCTGCGCGATGGGCGTGGACGGCTGGCGGTTCGATGTCGCGGTCGATGTTGGCTTGCCGATAGTCAAAGCCATGCGCGAAGCCTTACCGGACACGGTGCTACTCGGCGAAGTCATGTGTTACGCCGGCGACTGGTGTCGGGGTTTCACCGGCGTCATGAACTACTACTTCCGCGACGC
>JBAXYB010000224.1:0-2355 GCA_037127585.1 Verrucomicrobiota bacterium | reverse complement strand
ATTTCCCTGACCACTGCCGGCCAAACCACGCGCTACGATAATTTGGACGCCGTCCCTCTGCCCCTCCGGCAACGGATCATGAACGCTTGGCTGTCCGTTCCCGGCCCGAGTGCGCCACCACCCGCACAGCCGGTGACTCGCGCGGCCACACCCCGGCCCCGGTCGATTCGCGGGGCGATTGGCCTGAATCTGTTATTGCCCGGCCTCGGCCAATTTTATTTCCGCCAACCTGGTTGGGGAACATTCTATGCGCTGAGTTTCGTCGCTTGTTTCGTGGCCACGGTGGCGATTGGGCTCCGCGACTATAGCCGATATTTGGACTCGACGGCGGGCGGCGATATTTTGGATGCCGGCAATTTGGAGAAACTCGCGCAATCCTTCCACACCGGCACTCTCGGCCTCTTACAAATCGTCGCGCTCGGCATCTACATCGCGTCGACCGTCCACCTATTCCGGTCACGCCCCCGGGATTGAACCGCGGTGGCTGAGTAGCTCGGCGAGCGCCGCGAGAGCGGCTTCGGCATCATTGCCGGTCGCAATGAAATCCAGCGTATCGCCACATGCCGCACCCAAGGAGAGGACACCGATCACCGACCGCACGTTCCGGTAGGGCAAACCTTCCAACATGAAGTTGTAGAAGTTCATCCCTGGTCGATGGACGTACAGATCGCAATCGTACTTCTTCGCTAACTCAGCCACGGTCGACGCCGGTCGGAGATGGAGGCCGGCGGCGTCGTGCACGGTTACGCGCAACCGATGAAATCCATTTTTCTCAAGCGATTCCCGCTCCGCGCGCCAAATGTGAGCGTACTTCTGACACCATTCCTCCGCGGCGGAAGACCGGCCAATATCGCGCCCGGCTTCCTGCGAACGCAGGTATTGATGCTTTTCGATTTCCTGGCGTTGATCCAGATTGTCGAGTCGCAGTTTTTCGCGACGCCAATCAGCGGCATACTTCTCGACAAAGTCCGCGATTGCTTCCTCGATGGTCACGTCACTGCCGCGACTTTGCGCGAGGAAATATTTATGCTCTTCAATCGCCTTGAGTTCAGCAGCCGAGAGGTTAAGCGTGGGACTACTCATACCGGCGGCTATTTCTTGCGCTTCGCTAAGACGCCGGCCCGCGTCCGCAACCGGAGCGCGTTGAGCCGAATAAAGCCGGTCGCGTCGGTCTGATCGTACGCGCCCTTGTCGGCTTCCATCGTCGCGACGTAGGGATTGTAGAGGCTGACCGGGCTCTTGCGGCCGGCCGTGATGATGTTGCCCTTGTAAAGCTTCAACCGCACGGTGCCGGTCACGTTCTTCTGCGACTCGGTTACGAATGCCTGCAACGCCTCGCGTTCCGGGGCGAACCAGAATCCGTAATAAACCAGCTCGGCATACCGGGGAACGAGCGAGTCGCGCAGATGCATGACTTCCCGATCCATCGTCAGCGTCTCGACTTGCCGGTGACCGAAATTCAGGATTGCGCCGCCCGGCGTTTCGTACACGCCGCGGCTCTTCATGCCGACGAACCGGTTCTCGACTAGATCCACCCGGCCGATGCCGTGTTTGCCGCCGAGCTTATTGAGCGTGCGCATGACGTTGCCGGGCGAGAGCCGCTTGCCGTTCACCGCCACGCAATTGCCTTTCTCGAAATCCAGCTCGACGTATTCCGCTTTGTTCGGCGCGTCTTCCGGCGCGACGCTGAGCTTGAACATGTCCTTCGGCGGCTCCGCCCACGGATCTTCGAGAATGCCGGACTCGAAACTGATGTGCAGGAGATTCCGATCCATCGAGTACGGCTTCTTCGCCGACGCCTCGACCTTGATCCCCTTCGACGCACAATACGCGAGCATCTCCGACCGGCCTTTGAATTGGTTCTGATACTCCGGCATCCGCCACGGCGCGATGATCTTCAAGTCCGGCGCGAGCGCGGCGTAGGTCAATTCGAACCGGCATTGGTCATTCCCCTTGCCGGTTGCGCCGTGCGCCACGGTGTCGGCCTTTTCCTTGCGGGCGATGTCCACTTGCGCCTTCGCGATCAGCGGCCGCGCGATACTGGTGCCGAGAAAATACTGGTTCTCGTAAATCGCGCTGGCTTGCACCATCGGGAAAATGAAGTCGCGCGCGAATTCCTCAACGAGATCAAGCGCGTAATACTTGTCCGCGCCGGTCGCCTTCGCCTTCTTGTCGAGCCCGGTCAGCTCTTCTTCTTGGCCGATGTCGGCGCAGTACGCGATGATCTCGCACTGATATTTTTCTTTCAGCCAATGTAAAATGACTGACGTGTCCAACCCGCCCGAGTAAGCAACCACAATTTTCATAGCGGCGGTGTTGTATCAGTCCCCCGGTAAAAATCACGCACTATTTACA
>JBAXYB010000223.1:0-2370 GCA_037127585.1 Verrucomicrobiota bacterium | reverse complement strand
ACCGGTTGGCCGCCGGGTTGCGCGATCAACGCCTGCAACCCTTGCTCGGTGGACGGATAATTTCCGTTGTGAAACTCATACAATCCGATGGCGGTCTTGTAAGCATCGATCTGCCGGCGCACCGTCGTCTTCTTCGCTTCGGCGGACACCCCGCCGAGTTTCACCACGGCCACCCCGACCAACATGCCGATGATGATCACCACCAGCAGAATTTCCAGCAGCGTAAAACCGCCTTGTAGATTTCGTTTCATAATTATTTCCCAATCCCGGATGTGATGTCGAATACCGCCATCAATATACTCAATACAATCGAGCCCACCACGCCCGCCATCACCAGAATAATGGCCGGCTCCAACAACGTCGTGAAAATCTTGATCTTGTGCGCCAACTCCTGCTCGTACATGTCCGCGATATTCGTCAACGCCGGCACCACCTCGCCGCTCTCCTCGCCCACCGCCAACATATCCAGCAGCAATGGCGGGAACACTTTCCCCTTCGCCAACGGTTGCGAAATGCTCGTCCCATCCGTCACCCGCGTCCGCGCCTCGCGCAATTCGTTCGCGATGATGCGGTTGGTCATCGTGTCCTCGACGATCTGCAACGCGTTCAACACCGGCACGCCATTCTGCAACAACGTCGCCAGCGTCCGTGCAAATTGCCCAAACGCCGCCGCCGTGATGATCCCGCCAAAGATCGGCAACCGGAGCTTCAACCCATCAATCATCAGTCTACCCTCCGGCGTCCGCGCCTTTTGCCGGTAAAAAATGACCGCCACCACAATCGCAGCCACGCCAATCCACCAGTACGACGTGAACGCGCTGCTGAGCGCGATCAACACCCGCGTCGGCAACGGCATCGTCGTGTGCATTTCCCGGAACATCGTCACGAACCGCGGCACCATGAACGTCATGAAGAAAATAATCGCGCCCAGCCCGGCCGTGACCACGATCAACGGATAGATCAACGCCCCGACCACCTTCTCGCGCATCTCCCCGGCCTGCTCGCTATACTTCACCAACCGGACCAGCACCTCGTCGAGCGTCCCGCTGGCCTCACCGGCGCGAACGAGGTTCACGTAAAACTTGCTAAAGATTTTCGGATGTTTGTTCAACGCGCTCGACAACGTCTCGCCTTGCACGATCTCGTTATGCAACGCCGACAGAATCGTCGTAAACCCCGCCTTCTGCGTCCGCCGCTCCAACACGCTAATCGCCTCGCTCAACGACATCCCGGAGCGCAAGAGGCTCGACAGTTGTTGCGTGAACAGCAAGACATCCCGATTCGAGACGCGTTTCGTCACATGCCGGGTCTTCTTCTCGGCCTCGGTCAGCGCCGCATCGACATTCAACGGGAAATACCCGCGCCGCCCCAATTCCGCCAACGCCATCCGCCGGTCGGCAGCCGCCAACGTCCCGGTCACGAGTTGACCGGCCTGCGTCTTGGCCTTGTATTCAAAGCTGGGCATAAAATTCAGTGGAGAAAAACGTACCCATTTGACACCGTGAATACAAGGTTAGTTCAAGTATCGCGTAGGATAACCGCGATACTATTCTCGTCTCACCTTGCCGCGCCCGGCTGCGGAACGAACCGGACAACAGGATTCTCGCCAACCGTGTCTCACAGCGGCGCGATCAACACAACCTTTGGGAAGTAGGTCCGGTAGCGGGCCGGATCGCGAGTAATGAGAGCGCGTTGCTCAATTTCCGCGTGTGCGCCTATATAAAAATCCGGCAACGGTGATGTTTTCGCGCCACTGGCCAGGCGGTATTTCTGATAGGCTTGCGCGGCCAGCCAACCAGCCGCATACGGCAGCGGCAACCTCTGAAAAACCGCCGGATCAAGCCAGCGGTCAAGATCGGCCACCGTGGCGAAAGCGGGCGCGAGTTCCGCATAAATGATCGGGTTGATAAACACCGGCCCAGCGCTTGCCGCCATCCGGAACTTTTCCTCCGACCACGCCAACCATGCCGAATCCGCCGTGGCAATATCGAGGAGAACGTTCGTGTCGAACAGAAACCCGCTCATCACTCCCCGCGCGTGAGCGCCATCACATCGGCGGTCGTCACTCCCAGTCGAGCGCCCCCGCGAGCGTGCGCCAGCCAAGTCTCTACCGGCGGTGGCGTCGCGCGCCAAACGCGCAATTTCTCCAGCCAGACAGCCAACTCGTCCACCTGTGGCTCCGGCAACTTCTCAATCGCTGCTTCGATTTCTGCGATCGTGCTCATGCGACTGAATCTAACACGCCCCTGCCCTATCACGCAAGCCGCGCCAATTGAAAAACTGACCGCCGTAAGCCGACCGCTGATCGCTGACGACTGACCGCTTCTGCTTTTACTGCCCCGTCCCCGACTTACCGGCGGTGGCTTTGTA
>JBAXYB010000222.1:0-2382 GCA_037127585.1 Verrucomicrobiota bacterium | reverse complement strand
CCAATGACACCAATGACCAATGATGACCAATGACAACCCCAATGAGCCCCAATGACTTAGTGGAAGTTCATGGTCACCGGCTTGCCGCTACATTCCTCTTTGATTTCACATTGCCGAAGATTAGTCTTCGCGCTCACGATCATTTAATCAACCACCATTTAGAGGGAGACCAATCTTGAAATCGAAGATCGCAGGCAAAGTCCGAATCGCCATCATCGGGACCGGCGGCATCTCGCAACCGCACGCCAACGGCATCCTCACCCATAAAGACAAGGTCGAGTGCACGGCACTTTGCGACGTATCGGCGGAAAACCTGCAGCGGCGCAGTGAACAACTGGGCGGCGGCCAAGCATTGTTCAACGATTGGCGGAAGATGCTCGCCGAGGCGGGTGACCAAATCGACGCGGTGGACATTTGCCTGCCGCACCACCTTCACGCGCCGGCCATTCTCGACGCCTGCGCCGCCGGCAAACACATTCTCTGTGAAAAACCGATGTGCATGAGTCTGAAGGAAGCCGACCAGATTGCCAAAGCCGTGAAGCGATCTGGCGTCACTTACATGTCGGCGCATAATCAATTGTTCATGCCGGTCGTGCAGGAAGCGAAGAAGATGATCGCGTCGGGACAACTCGGCAAGATCCGGTGGCTGCGCTCGCAGGATTGCTTTGAAGCGGGCGTGGCGGGTTTCAAGGGCAAGTGGCGCGCCAAACTTAAATTTCAGGGTGGAGGCGAATTGATTGATACCGGCTATCATCCCACCTATCGGCTGCTGCACTTGGCTGGCGCGGCCGTTGTCGGCGTTCGTGGCAGCATGGGGCGGTACCGGCAGCAGATTGAGGGCGAAGACAGCGCCAGCGTCCAGGTCCGCTTTGCCAACGGCGCGATTGGCGAGATTCTCACGTCGTGGGCGTTCAACAATCCGTTCGGCTCGCACCAGATTCATGTGATTGGCGAGAAGGGGCAGATCTTCGGCTCGGACAACGAACTTTATTATCTGCCGGGCGGTTTCTCGAAGCCGGCACTCAGGAACTTCCGCGAGGTGGAGACGTTCGCCGCGCAGATGGAACACTTTGTCAATTGCCTGACGACCGGTGCGCGCCCGCTGCATTCCATCGAGGAAGGCCGGGCGGTGCTGGATATCATCCTCAAAGCTGCCGAGGATGCCAAAGGCTGGCAAAAGTACGCCGCAACAAAAATCTGATTGAACGAGGTGAAAGGAATTATGAGCAAGACACGGACAGGCGGTTTTACTATCGGATTGCGCCGGGGTTGGTCGAACTGGCAGAAGGACCTTGGCGCGCTGTTGAAATGGGCGAAGACTAATGGCTTCGGCGCCGTTGACCTAGGGCGGGACGGCGACAAGCTGGCAAAAGATGTCGTCGCCGCCGGGCTGCGGGTTGGCTCGGTGGATCTGGCGGATTGGCAGGGGATGATTTCCGCGGACAAAGCCAAGCGGGCGGCCGCCATCGCCAAGAACACGGAGTACATCAAGGCCTGCGCCGCCTGTGGACCGATGAATCACTTCCTGGTGATGTTGCCGGAGAAACCCGAACTGCCGCGCGACCAGAACTTCGGTTTCATGGTCGAAGGTTTCTCTGAACTCGCGCCAGTTTTAGAAAAGCACAACGCGCGGACGGTGATCGAAGGCTGGCCCGGAGCTGGTGCGTTGTGCTGTACGCCGGAAGGCTGCCGCGCGTTCTTCAAAGAGTGCCCGTCGCCGGCGATGGGCCTCAACTTCGATCCGTCGCACCTGATTCGCATGGGCATTGATCCCTTGCGGTTCCTCCGCGAGTTCGCCGACCGCGTGGGCCACGTCCACGGTAAGGACACCGAGCTGTTCGCCGACCGGCTTTACGAACTGGGTCACGAACAGCCGACGACGTTTACGAAACCTTTCGGCTTCGGCGGTGCCGACTGGCGATACACGATTCCCGGCCACGGCGTGATGAGTTGGGGCGAAGCTTTCAAGATTCTGAAGGAGCACAGCTATCAAGGCTGCGTCTGCATCGAACTGGAAGACCAGAACTTCAACGGCGCTGAAGACACCGAGAAACTTGGCCTGACCCTCGGCTTGCGGTATCTGGAAGGCTGCTAGCGTCCGCGGCAGAGGCCGCGAACCCGGCGTATGAATTAAAGATCGCCACCGGCGCGGAATCCTTGCGCTTCTTGGCGAATCACAATCGTCAATGGGGTCACCTACAACGCCAGAGCGGGATCGCCCTCGTCACGAAACAAAGCGGGAACCAGTGCCACGTCCACCGCCGGTATCTCTGGTCATTGGGGTCACCATTGGGGCCATTGGGGTCTCCATTGGCCATTGGGGTGGCCATTGGGGTCAACTCTTGACAATTGATTTCGCTGAAGAACCTCGTTCTTGAAATG
>JBAXYB010000221.1:0-2458 GCA_037127585.1 Verrucomicrobiota bacterium | reverse complement strand
ACTCAAGGAGCTTCGCGAAAAAGCCAAACGCCTCGCCACGCGCAAGCCGGCCACGACCAGCACGAACCTCACCGTGCGAACCAAACCATGAAACGCCACGCCTTTACTCTAATTGAATTGTTAGTCGTCATCTCGATCATTGCCGTTCTGGCAGGCCTCCTCGCGCCGTCGTTGGCGCAGGCGCGCCGGAAAGCGCGGAGCACGGATTGTCTGAACAACCTGAAACAGATCGGCCTGGCCACGTTGTCCTATTTGGATGACAACGCCGGCCAATTGACGGCGCTAAGTGGATACTTACCGTATGATTGGGCGAGCACAAATTTCCCCGAAACCTCGGCGTGGACGCGCGAGATTTTCCCGTACTTGGGTTCAATCAAACCATTCAATGACGTCGGCCGGCCGCCGTGGATGCCGGAGTTGCCCATTGATTACTACCTCAACCTCCTCCCGGCGTTCGTCGCCGCCGGCAGCTCCGGTCAGGTGTTTACGGTCAACTCTAAAAGCCTCGTGAATTCTTCCGCCTTCATTTTGTACGGTGACGATTTGTGGATTGGTGGCTTGCTCGAGTTGGATCCGTCCAACGAAACGCAGGACAAGACCGGCTTCTCCAGTTTATCGTCGTCCAACTATCCGCCGGCGCATGATGGCTTCGCGAATTTTGTTTTTGCCGATGGCCACGTCAGCTCCCACGGCAAGTTCGACACCGGCCAAATGACCTACTGGTACAATGGGCTCGCTAATTGGGGGACGGTCTCCCCGCCGTAACCACCACATGCGCGAATACTGGAAGCCCATAGCCACAGTTACGGCGATTGTCGTCGTGCTGGCCTTGTTCGGAATGCGGATCAAACACTCGTTTGCGCCCCAAGCGCCGGCCGTCTTGAATTACGTGCAACATTCCAGCCCGGGGTTTCTCTTCGACGGCGATCTCCGGCGCGCCTGGAAAAACGTCGCGGCCCTTGTTGCCGACGCCCGCCGTGAAGAAAAAGCCGTCCACCTGCGGTTGGCCGAGGTGACCTTCTTGCACATCTGCAAACTTCCCGACGAGGCGCTGCTCTGGGACGTCGTCGAAGCGCGCAACCCAGGTTTTGAACCCCTGCACCGGTATGAACGGGTCGAGCCCGGCGGCCCCGCCAAGTTGATCGGCTACTACACGCTCGACGGGAAACCCCTCGACTACGACACCAAAGTGGACCTCCGCAACAAAGCGCACACGCTGGCAACTGTCGAACTCGAATCCCCCATCGCGACCGGCAAGTCCACCGTCTTCTTCCGCGTCCTCCGCACGACTAGCCGCATCACGACCAACGCGACCGGTAAATGGGTCGTGAATTTGGGCCGGTTGACGGCCGGCACCTCCACCCTCGAAGCGATGGGCTTGGCACTCCCGGCGCCGGCAGCACTCGTGAAGTACACCACGGACGGCGCGCGGCAGCAGACAGTCGACGGCATGACCGTGTTGACTTGGCTGAGTTCCCAAAGCGATGCGGCGAGCCGCAACCTCCAAGCCACCTTTACCTTTCCGAAGTAGGCCACGCTCTGCTAATCTTGCCGGCACGATGAATGTACGCGTTCGTTTTGCGCCGAGTCCGACCGGCTTTCTGCACATTGGCAGTGTCCGCACCGCGCTGTTCAACTGGCTTTACGCCCGGCATACCGGCGGGACGCTGGTGCTGCGCATCGAGGATACCGACACCGCCCGCAACACCGAACAATCCCTCAACACCATTCTCGACGGCCTGAAATGGCTGGGCCTGAATCACGACGAAGGCCCGTACTTTCAATCCCAGCGCGCGGAGATTTACCGGCAGCGCGTTCAACAACTCGTGGCCGCCGGGCTGGCGTACGAACGCGACGGCGCGATCCGCTTCAAGATGACGCGCGAGCCGATTGTGATGAACGATCTCATCGCCGGCAAGGTGACCCGGGAACTCGGCGACCGGGAAGTCAACGATCCGGATTTTGTGATTGTGCGCAGCGACGGCAACCCGGTGTTTCATTTCGTGAACGTCGTGGACGATCTGGAGATGAAGATCACGCACGTCATCCGCGGCGAAGATCATCTTTCCAATACACCAAAACATATCGCGTTGTTCCGGGCGTTCGGCGTCGAGCCGCCGCAGTACGCGCATCTGCCGATGATTCTGAATATCGACGGCACCAAGATGAGCAAGAGCGATCCGGATGCCGCGAAGGCCCGGCTGGCGTCGCTGGTCGGCTATATCGAAGACGGGTACTTGCCGGAGGCGGTGCGCAATTATCTTTGTCTGCTCGGTTGGTCGCCGAAGGATGACCGGCAAGTGTTGCCCATCGAAGAGGTCATCGCGAAATTTGATCTCCCGCAAATTCTCCGGCACAACGCGAAATTCGACGTGGCTAAACTGGAATGGATGAACGGTCAGTACATCAACTTGCTCTCGGCGGAGGAACTCGACCGGCGCGCGACCGGGATTCATTG
>JBAXYB010000220.1:0-2484 GCA_037127585.1 Verrucomicrobiota bacterium | reverse complement strand
TTTGTTTATGACCGAACAAGAACTTGCCCAAGCATTGATCGCACTCGGATGCCCGTCGGAGAAGTCACTGCCGATGGCTCGGCAACTTGACCGCAAGGCGCGCATGGACGCGGAACGGAAGGGCATTGCCTACGACGCCGCGCTCCGGCATCTCACCGCACTGATGGCTCAAGGTTGGGCCGCCGGCAAGAAGTAGCGGAATTGTTCGTTTGCCGCAGCCCGCAGTGCAAAAATGGCCGGCGGTAAATCTCCTGGCGATTCGGTCCCGCGCACTTTCCTAAGTGTGAGAATCGCCCAAGACTGATGCCCACCAACGAGTTGATCGTTGGTTCTGGGTGCCGCTTTCGCAGGTCTGAGAGGGAGTGGCATGTGGACTGCTAAAATTGAGAATCGGCGGTATTTCGCAGATAGGAAAAGGATAGCGAGTCCATGCAAGTTTTTAATTATCAAGCCCGGGACGCCTCGGGAAAAATGGTCAGCGGTCAAGTCGAAGCAGCCGATCAGGGAACGGCAGCGGCGACGCTGATTGGCCGCAATTTGATGGTCGTGCAGTTGACTGCCGGCGGGTCGCGGAAGTCGGCGAAGCGTTTGCAAGGCAAGGTCAAGTCGCAGGACTTGGTTGTGTTTACCCGGCAATTGGCGACGATGATGGATGCCGGGTTGCCGCTCGTGCAGGCCATGAACGCGCTCGAAGAGCAGACTGACAGCAAGACGCTCAAGCCGGTGTTGCATGAAATCACCAGTAAAATCGAGGGCGGCGAAACTTTCTCCGTTGCGCTGGCTTGTCATCCGAAGGTGTTCGTGAAGTTGTATGTCAAGATGGTGGAAGCGGGCGAAACGGGGGGCTTGCTCGCAGAGATTCTCGACCGGCTGGCCTGCTACCTCGAAGCGTCCTCGCGCCTGGCGAAGAAGGTCAAGTCCGCGATGATGTATCCGACGATTGTCTGCTGTATCGCGATTGCGATTTCGCTGTTTCTGATGATGAAAGTCATCCCGATTTTCGGCGACATCTTTAAGGACTTCGGCGCGAAGTTGCCGATGCCGACGCAGATTCTGATCCGCATCAGCGAAATGTTGCGCGCTTATTTCCTGATTCTAGCCGGCGGGATCGGCGGGATCGTCTTTTGTTTTTTCAAGATCATCAAAACGCACCGAGGCTCGATTGTGTGGGATAAAGTCAAACTGAAGTTCCCGCTCTTTGGGAAACTGGTTCACAAAATTTGTATCTCGCGATTCTCCCGGACCTTCGCCGCCTTACTGCGGGCGGGCGTGCCGATTCTGGATACGTTGCGCATTGTTGGGCAGACCTCCGGCAACACCCAGATTGAGTTTGCCATCGAGAAAGCCGCGGCGTCGATCGAACGTGGCGACAATCTCGCGGCGGCCTTGGGCCAGCATCCCATCTTTCCGCTGATGCTGGTGCGGATGATTGCGGCCGGCGAACAGACCGGCAAGGTGGATACCATGTGCGAAAAGCTGTCGGACTTCTACGACGAGGAAATCGAGGCGACGCTCTCCGGCTTGACCTCGCTGATCGAACCGTTGCTAATCGTGTTTCTCGGAGTTGTGGTCGGTTCCATCGTGATTTGTATGTTTTTGCCGATTTTCAAACTCAATCAGGCGGTTCAGTTTTAACAGGGAAGGCGAACGTATCATGCTGAAAATACTCGTAGTCGAAGATGATCCGAACATGGTCTCGGTGTTGTCCGAGGTGTTGCGCGACGAACGACGGCAGGTGATTACCGCCAGCAGCGCCGAGCGCGCCATCGAGCTTGTCAAAAAAGATGCCCCCGATCTGATCTTGGCCGACATTGAGATGCCGGAAGGCAAGCCGCGCGGGCTGGAGTTGCTCCGGCAAGTCAAAGATCATAACCGCAACATCCCAGTCGTCATGATCACCGGCAACGCCTCGAAAGACCGCGCCATCGAAGCGCTTCGCTTGGGCGCGCAGGACTTCATCGAGAAACCGTTCCGAATCGACGAACTCGTGCGCCGGGTGGAGACCGCGTTGTTTCAGCAGCAAGCCGTCCGCGCGTTGCAGGAAAACGCGGAATTGAAAACGCAGCTCAAAGAGAAATTCTGTTTCGACAACATCATCGGTCGCAGCGCGTGCATGGAAGCCGTGTTTCGGATGATCCGGCGGGTCGCTAACACCGACTCGACTGTGCTCGTGCTCGGCGAAAGCGGTACCGGTAAGGAGCTGGTGGCGCGGGCGCTGCACTTCAACAGCCGGCGCGCCAACCTGGCGTTCGTGGCGGTCAATTGCGCGGCGTTACCGGAGCATTTGCTGGAATCGGAACTCTTCGGGCATCGCAAGGGGGCGTTCACCGACGCGGCGTTTGATAAGGTCGGGCTGTTCCAACATGCGGACGGCGGGACGATCTTCCTTGATGAAGTTGGTTCGATGCCGCTCAGTCTGCAGACGAAACTCTTGCGGTTTCTCCAGGATAAGGAACTCCGGCGCGTTGGCGATAATGATACGGT
>JBAXYB010000219.1:0-2496 GCA_037127585.1 Verrucomicrobiota bacterium | reverse complement strand
TCGCATGATGGTCAGACGGTTAGGCCGTGCAAGCGCATGATCCCGGACAGACTCTAAGGCGTTCCGGCATTCGGCTCACCGCAGATGAAATCATGGAAGCGCTGGCGGCCCTGGCAAACACAGGCGTGGCGCAAGTGTCGAACACCGGTCGATGGCGCCTCGCTCATTTCGAGCGGCGACCATCGCCCGACGCTTTTGGCAATGGGACAAAAGGGACAGCTCCACGTGATGTGGTAAGCTCGGTTTTGTTGGCGGTGACTGCGGTCGTTTCGACACGACCGTCAGAAGTACCAACGAACCTCGCGGTCGGCGAAGCAGATACGGATTGGCGCAAGCTGCTTGCGTACTACGCGGAAACGCAGCGCATTGATCCGCGAGGACGAGTGGACGAGCGGGCGGATCAGCACTCTGTGTCCTGGCAGCTGCTTCGGGCGGATGGATGTTGGTGGGAAGGCCATGATCTTCGCTTTGCGACGGGCGAACTGCCGGAGAGTTTCCGGGAGGCTCTGATGCGCCGCCCCGCCGCGGCGTGCAGCATTGGATATCCGGTTTGCGTGTTCAGTCAGGCCGACGTACCCGGTTTCGTTCCCGCCCTGCTCCTTCCGGCGACCTATCGGTTGGACGGTCATGAGCTCGTAGTTGAGATCACCACGTCCCCCTCCGTGCCAATGACAGTGAGACATCTACCCCCCGGGAGTTTAGACCCTGAGGCGCCGCAGGATCGTCTTTTTCATGCCCATGCTCGACTCTGAAACCCATGCCGGGGCGGGTGCCGCCTCGAACGAAGGCCGTAGGCCGGCGGTCGTGGCGGCACCCGCCCCGGCCAGTCCGGAATTTTCCGCCCGCCCGCGACGCCGGAGGTTCACCGCGAAGGATAAGCTGCGTATCCTCGCGCTGACCGATCAAGCCGCCGAGACCGGCGGCATCGGTGCGATCCTCCGCCGCGAGGGTGTTTATTCGTCAACGTTGTGTGACTGGCGCCGTCAACGCGACGCCGGCGCGTCCGGCGCGTTGACACCCATCAAACGCGGACCGAAGCCCGCCGGACCCAATCCCCTCGCCGCCGAGGTGGCGCTTTTACAAAGGAATAACGCCGATCTCACGCGGCGTCTCGCTCGCGCGGATGCCATTATCGCCGTCCAAAAAAAACTTGCGGACCTGCTGGGCATCCCGATGACACCGGACGGAGACGGGCCTTGACCGCCGCAGTGGCGGCCCTTCCGCCGGGGACAGGCATGACAGCCGCGATCTGCGACGCGACCGGGGTTTCGCGTGCCACGGTGCACAGAAAGCGGACCCGGCTCAGCGCGCCGCCGGCGGTCGTGCGCCCAAGGCCGCGTCCGGCCCGGGCGTTGACCGAACCTCAACGGCTTGAGGTACTGGATTTACTGCGCGCGCCCCGCTTCGCCGACCAGGCGCCAGCGGAAATCTACGCGACCCTGCTCGACGAAGGCACCTACCATTGTTCGATCCGCACCATGTACCGGATCCTGGACAGCAACAACGAAGTCCGCGAACGCCGCCAGCAGCTGAGCCACCCGGTTTACCAAAAACCGGAACTTCTGGCGGAGAAGCCCAACGAAGTCTGGTCCTGGGACATCACCAAATTGATGGGCCCGGCGAAGTGGAGCTACTTCTATCTCTACGTCATCCTCGACATCTACAGCCGCCGTGTCGTCGGCTGGTACGTGGGCGATGCCGAAAGCGCGGCGCTGTTCGAACCGTTGTTTAAGGACGCCATGGAAAAACACGATGTTCCGCCCGGACAACTCACACTTCATGCCGATCGCGGCGGACCGATGAAAGCAAAAGCCACCGCGTTCCTGCTGGCGGACCTGGGCGTCACCCGCTCGCATAACCGCCCGCATACGTCGAACGACAATCCCTTCTCCGAGAGTGCCTTCAAAACCCTGAAATATCAGCCGCGCTTTCCCAAGCGCTTCGGCTGCATCGAGGACGCCAGAAGCTTCTGCCGCGAATTCTTCGACTGGTACAACCGGGACCACCGCCACGCCGGGATCGGTCTCATGACCCCAAACCAGGTGCATTACGGCCAGATCGACGCCGTTCACGCCGCCCGTCAGATCACGCTCGACCAGGCGTTCCGGGAAAATCCGGAACGTTTCGTCAAAAAACCGCCCGTTCCACCCGCCAAACCAATCGCCGCATGGATCAACCCGCCGACACCGAAAAAGCCGGTCTGAATGGCCGGATCCGGTTCGAATGCAACCGTCATGACGTCTCGTGCCCACTCGTTGGTAACGTTCCAGGCGATCGCAGCCTCCGCCGCCCTTTGCTCCACGCCTTTGGGCCGCTTCCGCTGGATACCATCACGTTCTCCTACCGGGCGTACCCACGAAGCCATCATGACACTCATCCGGCCAGATCCGGCACGCCCGCCGGTCATCTTCCTTGTCCCTGAGCCATACCGGCCGAGGGTCAGGACACGAGCTTAAATTCCGAAACCGGGTGTATCAAAGTCGTTGACACGTTCCG
>JBAXYB010000218.1:0-2525 GCA_037127585.1 Verrucomicrobiota bacterium | reverse complement strand
CCGGCGACTGGTGTCGGGGTTTCACCGGCGTCATGAACTACTACTTCCGCGACGCCCTCACCAATTGGTTGCAAGGTAATATCACCGCCCGGCAAGTTTCCGCCGCGATGAACGATTACGCCACCGGCTACGGATTGCGTGGTGCGACGTGTTCCTGGAACATGCTCTCCAGCCACGACACCCCGCGCCTTTGCCATTCGCTGCCGGATTCCGCCCAACGCCGGCTCGTGCTCGTCGCGCAATTCACCTTGCCCGGCGTCCCGTTCATTTATTACGGCGAAGAGATCGGCATGGCCGGCGGCCACGACCCCGATTGCCGGCGCCCGATGATCTGGGACGAAACCCGGTGGGACTCCACCACCCGGTCATTCTACAAACAGCTAATTCAAATCCGGCAAGCGCACCCCACCCTGCGCCGCGCCAAGCTCACGATGCTCGAAGCAGACCAACTCGTCTTCCTCCGTTACACCGATGCGATCAACGAGACCGCGCTGGTGGCCATCAACAATTCCCAAGAAACATACCGGCAAATTGTCTTCACGCCCCACGCGCATCTCGACCACGCGTTGCCGCTGAAGAATCTCCTCAACCCGGCGCAAGTCATCACCATGGAAGCCGGCAACATCAAGATTGAGTTGCCGCCGAAAACTGCCGGCATCTTCGTCCCCGACGACACGCGCCTGCGCGCCGACAAATTTTTTAAGACGCGGAATCTGCTTTCGTAGGAGCGATTTTCAATCGCGACCGGCTCAGTCGCGAATACAATTCGCTCCTACGAGACGATGCAACCGCCGAACATCCTGTAATAACACCGTCCCGGCAATCAGCGTCAACGCGTTCGCCGCCCCGCACGCGATGCCGTACCGGACCGCCTCCGGCAACTCCGCGCCGAGTTCCAGCGCCCGACAAATCCCGGCCGTCATGGCATCGCCACTCCCAATCGGATTTACTGGTTTGATCCGTGGCGGCTGGTAATGCCACACCACGTTACCAGTCACCAACCACGCCCCCCGCGCCCCGTCCGTGACAACGACATTCTGCGCGCCCCGCCGAATCAACTCTCGCGCCCCGGCAATAATCTCCACTTTGCCAAGCGTGTTCTCCAACTCGTGAACATTGAGCTTCGCGATGAACGGCCGGTATTCCAACACACCGAGCAACGGCTCCCGTTGCGAGTCGATGATTACCGGTACGCCGCCCCGCGCAATCTTCCGGTAAATCTCCGGTGACGCCCCCGGCATGAGTGCGCCAGCGATGACGACAAACCGGGCTTGCGGGAGACTCCGGCGAAACGTCGCGAAAAACTGACGCCACGCGCTCGCGCTCGGCATACCGGCCTCCTCGACCAACTCGGTAATCGCCCCGGTGGCGTGGTCCATTAACGTCGTGCAAACGCGCGTCGGCTGTTTCGTGCGAATCAGTTTCTCCACCACGCCTTCGCGGCGCAGATTTGTCGTAATGAAATCGCTGCCGACAAATCCAAGCAGCAGCGGCTTACCACCAATTTGCCGGAGCACCCGCGCGACGTTCGGGCCTTTGCCGGCCACACTGCGGTGGATGGCTGGCGAGCGATTCACTTCGCCGAGTTCGAGTTTTTTGAACTCGCGCAACTCCTGAACCGCCGGGGTCATGCCGATGCATAGGGTGTGTTTTTTCATCGTTTCGGAGTCACCGTGATTGTGCCAGTCGGACCGGGCCGCACGAGCAACTGGCAGTGGAACACTTCCGCCAAGCGCGCTTCCTGAAACACTTCGCTCGGCGTACCGGCGGCGACAATCCGGCCTTGGTTCATCAGCACCAGTTGCGGGAAGAACTCGGCGGCCAGATTCAAATCGTGACTCGTCATCAACACGGTCAGACCTTGCTCGCGGTTCAACTTCTCCAGCAACTGCAAAATCTCCAGCCGATGATTGATGTCGAGATGCGCGGTCGGTTCGTCGAGCAACAGCAGCTTCGGCTCTTGCGCCAACGCCATCGCAATTATGGCGCGCTGTTTCTCGCCGCCGCTCAATTCCGTATAGAGCCGGTCGCGCAATTCCCACAGATCTGTGGACTGCAACGCCGGTTCGACCTCGGCGGGATCAACGTGTCCCCAGCGGCCGCGCGGGAGACTGCGCCCCAGCGCTACCAATTCCTCAACCGTAAACGCCATCGGCGTTGTCACCTCTTGCGGCACGACCGCCACCAACCGGGCCCGCTCGATCGCCGGTATCCCCCGCACATCGCGGTCAAACAACTCGACCGTCCCGGCAGTGTGCGGATGCAGACCAGTCAACACGCGCAGCAACGTGGACTTACCGGCGCCGTTCGGCCCGAGCAACGCAACCATCTGACCTTCGGCGATGGTCAATGATACATCTTGCAACACGGGCAGATGCCGGTAGCCGGCAAAGACTTGTTGGCAAACGACGGCGTTCATTCGAGCCAACTCCCCTTGCGGCGCCGCAACAGCAACGCGAGAAAGAACGGGCCGCCCACCAACGCCGTGACCACGCCAATCGGGATTTCCTGCGGCGCAATGATCG
>JBAXYB010000217.1:0-2538 GCA_037127585.1 Verrucomicrobiota bacterium | reverse complement strand
TCGCGGTGCGAGCGCCCTACCGGAGGAGACGCTCGACCCGGCCACATGGCAATGGACGGCGTCGGATAAGTTGTTTGTTGAGATGCTCCGGCAAGCACACGCGCTGGGGATGAAGGTGATTATTGATGGCGTGTTTAATCACATGGGAAAGGGGAGTTTTGCGATGCAGGACGTGTTCAGCAATGGCGTGAATTCGGCCTGCGCGGATTGGTTCGACATCGAGGACTGGGGGCCGCCGGTCAAATACAAGTCGTGGGACGGCAGCGGGTGGTTGCCGAATTTCCGCAAAGATCCCGACACCGGGATCGCGTCGGACTCTGCGCGGAAATATATTTTCGATGTGACGCGGCGGTGGCTGGAGGCCGGCGTGGACGGTTGGCGATTGGATGTGGCGCCGGACGTGCCGGCGCCGTTCTGGGTGGAGTGGCGCAGGCTGGTGAAGAGCATCAATCCGGAGGCGCTGATTGTGGGTGAGGACTGGGGTATCGCGGCGGCGCATTTGCAGGGCGATCAATGGGACGCGACGATGAATTATCCGTTCGCGACGTGGGCGACCCGCTTCTTCATCGACCGGCAGCGGAAGATTTCTGCGAGCGAGTTCGACCGGCAGCTGAAACAGTTGCTCAGGAGTCGGCCCATGGCAGTCAACTTCGTGATGCAGAATCTCTATGACTCGCACGACACCGACCGGCTCGTGAATATGATTCTCAATCCGGACCGGGATTACGATGGTTGCAACCGGCCGCAGGATGGTTGTCCGTACGATGGGCGCAAGCCGGGACCGGAGGCGTACCGGGTGATGAAGTTGATGGTGACATTTCAAATGACGTTCGTCGGGGCGCCGATGATTTGGTATGGCGATGAAGTTGGGATGTTTGGTGCCGATGATCCGACTGACCGCAAGCCAATGTTGTGGAAAGATCTGATGCCATATTCTAACCCGCGCGACGTGGTGCTGGATGACTTGTATGAGCATTACCGGAAGCTGATCCTTTGCCGGAAGCATCTGCTTCCGTTGCGGGCCGGCATCTATCAGGCTTTGTTGACCGATGATGCGAAGGATGTCTTCGCGTTTACGCGGACGCTGGGTAAAAAGGTGGTGGCGGTGATTCTCAACAATTCGGAAAAGGAGCAGATCATCGAGATTCCCCGGCTCTGGCCGGCCGACGGGCCGGTAGTCGATGCACTTGGCGGCAAGGTCGAGATTGTCGCGCCGAACAAGGTGCGGGTGGTGTTGCCGGCGAAGGGTGCGGCGATTGTGTTTGATGGTTGTTGAAAAAGAAAAAGCCCCGAGTTTCCTCGGGGCTTTTTTGAATTGGAGTCGGATTAGTACCGGTCGCCGCCGCGGCCACCACCGCCACCGCCGCCGCGACGCTCACGTCCGCCGCCGCCGCCGCCGAACCCACCACCGCCGCCACCGCCACGGGGGCGATCTTCGCGGGGACGCGCTTCGTTGACGGTGAGGGCGCGGCCATCAAGTTCTTTGCCGTTGAACTGGGTGACTGCCGCCGTGGCTTCTTCCTGCGTGCCCATTGTGACAAAGGCAAAGCCGCGGGATTTGTTGGTGAATTTATCCATGATGAGTTCGCAACTGGAGACGCTCCCGGCCTGTTTGAAGAGGTCGAGGATGTCGCCTTCGGTGGTGTTGAACGACAGGTTGCCGACGAATAGCTTGGTAGCCATTAGATGTAGTTTTCTCTGTGCTGCGGTAGGAGGTCTCAGTGACTGTTCCCGCGCATCGGGTTTCGGACTGTCACCGCGCTACAAGGCCGACTGACATTCCACCAATCTCACTGCGAACTACTTCTATCTGCGAGCAGGGCGACAATAGTGAAATACGGGGGAATTGCAATCAGAAATCGCATCCCGGGACATCTACAATGCACAGGCTGCAGACCGGATTTATTGCGCGCCGGCGTATTCTTCGTCCGTAATCAGATCGCGGCCCATCAGGACGTAGTCGTGGGCGATGGCTTGCATGTCCTTGACGTAGTCTTGCAGATAGATGAATTGGTTGAAGCCGTTTTCTTCAAAGACGCGCCGGGCGGCTTTCTGTTCGCCGACGAATTCCGCTTCGACTTTCTCCAAGCCGGCATGCCGCGCGATGTCGATCAATTCGCGGACGAGAATCCGTGCGAGACCTTTCCCGCGGTACGCAGGGCGGACGAAAACGCTGATCCGACCGATGTGGCGTTTCCAGCCACCCAGCGATTGGTGCAATGACGCGTCGGCGATGACTTTGTCGCCAACGATCGCGAGTAACGGCAGGATCTTGCCGTAGTCGATGTTTTGACACCATTCGTGGATCACGCCGGGATCGGTCACGCGATGCTTGAAGAGAATGTGCTCGGCGAGTGGTACGTCGAGGAAGAAAGCATGGAACTCTTTCTCGTCGGTGGGTTTTAACGGGCGGAGAGTTACCGGCGTGCCGTCTTTGAGTTTTACGATCTTGGGATAGGATTCAACAATGTTTTCCAGGGCCTGCATAGTTCACCTCGTTGCCGGGAGATTAGCGAGGGGGCGGGACGGTGGCAAGCC
>JBAXYB010000216.1:0-2578 GCA_037127585.1 Verrucomicrobiota bacterium | reverse complement strand
TCAACGCGATCGTATTTGCCGGCAACGGCCCGGCCATCACGACCGGCCGCACCGACATCGCCGGCATCTTCATCCCTGACCTCATCAAGGTGGATCTATCCACGCCCGGCGCACGCCTCACCGGCACCGGCGGCGACGATGAACTTACCGGCTTCAAACGCCTGAGCATCTTCGGTGGCGACGTGTTGCAAAGCACGGTCCAAGACCCGTTCCAAAACGGCGGCTTCGTGCCCGGCGGCTGGCCCAATGGCCGGCGGTTCGGCGACGACGTCGTGGACATCGCAGTCACCGCGCTCATCAGCGACCTGCGGAATCCCCCCAACCTCATCATCAACGGCCCCGCCGGCGATAATGTGAACTCCAACGATCAGACATACAGCACGGTGTTCCCGTACGAGAGCACCCCGCAAAACGGACGCAACCACAGCCATCCGTAAATGAACCGATTCGCAAGAATCGCCGCGATCGCGTGGGCCGCGCTGGCAATCCCAGCGCGGGCCCACGATCCCGGCCTCACCGCCGGCAATCTGCAAGTGCAACGCGATCAGATCGTCGTCACGTCCAAAGAAAAACTCGAATGGCACCGGGATGGCCAGCGTCTGGAAATCCGCGCGCCCAATCTCACAGCGCAACCCCACGGTTACCGGTTCTTCCTCTCCGTCACTGACGCCCAGGGTCAAACCCTCGCCACAAAATTACTCTCCGCCACCGACGACCGGCTCGAAGTCATGCTCGCCAAGCCGGTCGAGCAAACCAGCTTCGCGACGTTTCTGAAACATGGCGTGATGCATATCCTGACCGGCTACGATCACCTGCTGTTCATCGGCGCGCTTGCATTGGCCGTCGTCAGCTTCCGGGATCTCATCAAAGTCATCACCGCTTTCACGCTCGCGCACACCGTCACGCTCACCCTTTCCGTCTTCAACATCGTCCGGCTTCCCAGCCACATCGTCGAACCGATGATTGCCGGCAGCATCGTTTTCGTGGCGTTGACGAATGTCTTCTGGCCCGAGCGCAGTCGCGGCAAGTTACGTCTCGCGACCGCCTTCTTCTTTGGACTCTTTCACGGCCTAGGATTTGCCGGCGGCCTGCTCGACGCGATGGAAGGCCTACCCGGTATGTCCATCGGCCTGGCGATCCTCGCGTTCAGTCTCGGCGTGGAACTCGGCCATCAACTCATCGTCTTACCGGTCTTCGGCGCGAAACGACTTGTCCCGACCTGGCCGGTGCTGCGGTACGCGTCTGCGGCGATCAGTGTGGCCGGCGTGTGGTACTTCGTCGCGGCGGTGCGGTAACTACTGGTTCATCAGCCGGCCGATGGCGTTCCACCACGCGTCGCGGAGTTTGGCGACCGGCCACGCGAGCGGACCGATCTTTAACTGGTCGCCGCCGGTCACGCCGATCTTTTGCACCGGCAGTCCTGACGCCAGAATCTTGCCGGCGTTCCCCGGCGAGGCCGAAATCACGATTCGCGACTGCGTCTCCCCGAACAGCGTCGTCGCCGCCACCGGTAAGTCAATCGTCGCACCGACCAGCGCGTCACCGTTCGACATGCAGCATTCCGCGAGTGCGACCGCGATGCCGCCTTCGCTGCAATCGTGCGCGCTCTTGACCCAACCCTTGCGGATGAAATCGAGGCAGGCGTCGTTGATGCGTTTCGCGTTCGCCAAATCCATCTTTGGCGGCGCGCCTTTCTTCAGCTTGTGAATCCGCTTCAAGTACTCGCTGCCGCCGAGTTCCGCGCCGAGGTCGCCAAGCAACAACACAATGTCGCCATCATCCTTGAACCACTGCGTCATGATGTATTTTGGATCATCAATCAGCCCAAGCATTCCAATCGTCGGCGTCGGATCAATCGCGGCGGCGGGGGATTCGTTGTACAGACTGACGTTGCCGCCGGTGACCGGCGTGTTGAAGAATGCGCACGCTTCCGCTGCGCCTTCGACACACCGGCGGAGTTGCCAGAAGTTCTCCGGCTTGTGCGGATTGCCGAAATTCAAATTGTCCGTCACTGCCAGCGGCTTCGCGCCACTGCACACGAGATTCCGGTACGCCTCCGCGACAGCGATCTTGCCGCCTTCATATGGATCAAGCGCACAGTACGTCCCATTGCAGTCCGTCGTGAACGCGAGATATTTCGTACCAGAACCCTTAAACCCGAGGTCGGGCCGGTCGAGGTTAATTCGAATCACGGCCGCATCACTGCCGGGGGAGACCACTGTGCCGTCCTGCACCATGTGATCGTATTGCCGGTAAACCCAATTCTTCGAGGCGATGGTCGGCGACTTCAATAAATCGATCAGCGTCTTTTCGTAATCCTTCGGCTCGGCGGGAAGTTCCAAGGCCGGCGTGGTCATCGCCCGAGCTTCACGGTGATAAATCGGCGCTTCATCCGCCAGTTTCCGGGCTGGGATTTCCGCGACGGTCTTCTTGCCGACTTTCACCCGCATCATGCCGTCATCGGTGACGTGGCCGATAGTCACGCCATGCAAATCCCACTTCCGAAAAATCGCTTCGACTTCCTTCTCGCGGCCCTTCGGCGCGATGAGCAACATCCGCTCCTGCGATTCACTGAGCA
>JBAXYB010000215.1:0-2584 GCA_037127585.1 Verrucomicrobiota bacterium | reverse complement strand
AAAACTTTCGCATCACGCGGGTTCGCGTCATCGCGCAGTTCTTCTTTTTCGCGCTGTTCATGTTCTTCTGTTTCACGACGTGGTTTAGCCGTCTGCAAGGTTACCCGGTCTCGCTGTTTCTGGAGATCGATCCGCTGGTCGCAGTGGCGACGGCGATCTCGACGCACACCGTTTACCGGCATCTGATCTGGAGTTTGGTGCTGATCATTCCGACGTTGGTGCTCGGGCGGTTCTTCTGTAATTGGATGTGTCCGTACGGCACGCTGCATCAATTCTTCGGCTGGCTCTTCAATACCCGCCGCAACATCGACAAACTTGCCATCAATCGCTACCGGTCGATCTTCCAACTCAAGTACATCATTCTCATTATCTTTATCGTACTCGCCGGCTTTGGCTCGCTCCAGATTGGTTTGCTCGATCCGATTTGCTTGATGTACCGGACCATGACCACGACGGTCGAGCCGGCGGTTGATCTGGCCTCCGACCAAACCGTCAGAGCCTTGGAAGCGCGCGGCATCAATGCCGGTTGGGTGCGCCCCATCGCCCATGCGCCGGGCGCGCCGCATCAGCGCATTTTCTACGCGGCGTGGTTCATCGGGGCGATGATCATCGTGTTGGTCGGAATGAATCTCGTGATTCCGCGGTTCTTTTGCCGGGTGCTCTGTCCGCTCGGGGCGTTCCTCGGGTGGATGTCGCGGTTCGCAATTTGGCGCATCGACCGCGACCTGACGCGGTGCACGGACTGCAATCTTTGTCTCGCGCATTGCGAAGGCGCGTCCGATCCGCAAGCGGCGCTGCGCAAGAGCGAGTGTTTCGTCTGTTTCAATTGCATCGACGATTGTCCGGAGGATGCGCTGACGTTCAAGTTCATGCCGGTTCAGCAGCAGAAGCTGCTCGATCGCCCGTTCATCAGCAAGATACCGGGGAAGGAAGTGTTGTGGCCGGATCTGAACCGGCGCCGGTGGATTCTGGCGACAGTTACCGGCGTTCTGGCGTATCCGTTCATCCGGTTGTCGGCGGCGGTGAACTCGCGGGCGTTTAACAAGAAGGTCATTCGTCCGCCGGGCTCGGTCGAAGAAACTGAATTCCTCGAACGCTGCATCAAGTGCGACCAGTGCATCAACGTCTGTCCGACCAACGTCCTCCAGCCGTCGAAACTCGCCCACGGCGGACTGGAAGGGTGGTGGACGCCGGTCATGGATATGTCGATCGGGTTCTGCCAGTTGAATTGCACGTTGTGCAGCGAAGTTTGTCCGACCGGCGCGATCCAGAAGATTTCCATCGAGAAGAAACTAGGCCTCGGCCAGTTCGAAGCGGACGGGCCGATCCGGTTGGGCACGGCGTTCTTCAATCAAGGCCGGTGTCTGCCGTGGGCGATGGAGACGCCGTGTGTCGTCTGCGAGGAAGTCTGCCCGGTTTCGCCGAAAGCTATCGGCACATACGACGTGCAAATCAAACGGTGGGATGGCACGTTGGTGACGTTGAACAAGCCGTATATGCGTCCCGAACTTTGTATTGGCTGCGGCATTTGCGAACACGAATGTCCCGTGATTGATGATCCGGCTGTGTATGTGACGGCCGTCGGCGAATCTCGCTCGAAGGACCGGTCGTTATTGCTGCGGTCGCGCCAAACCTAAGAAGGAATCAGCCATGAATAACAAGAAAATGACCCGTCGTGAAATGTTCCGCTTTGCCGGCACCGCCGCCGTGGCCGGTGCCAGCGCCTTGATCAATGCGCGGCTGCCCGGCACCGTGCAAGCGGCGGAGACGCCGGCGGAGCCGGTGCTGCCCAAAGTCCCGCGCCGGGTCCTCGGCAAAACAAAAGAAACCGTGCCGATCCTGCTGCTGGGCGGGGCGATGAAGTTCGATCCGGTCTTCGACCCGCGTCTCGCCGAAGGCCTGCGGTTCGGCGCCAACTACATCGACACTGCGGACTGCTATGCCAACGGCACGAGTGAGATTGGGGTGGGTGGATTTCTCGAAAAAACCGGCAAGCGCAAAGATGTTTGGATCACCACCAAGACCTGCGACTACTCACCGGACGGTGCCACAAAAGTTCTGCAGCGCTCATTCGAGCGGATGAAGACCGATCACGTGGATCTGTTCTTCCTCCATCAGATTAAGGACGAAGCGGTGCTCAACCCGGAAATTGCGAAACGGGCCGAGCAATGGAAGAAGGAAGGCAAGATTCGCTTCTTTGGTTTTTCCTGTCACGACGGCAACGTCGCCGAACTGCTCAAAAAAGCGTCCACCTTGCCGTGGATTGACGCCATCATGTTCAAGTACAACTTCCGCGAGTACGGCAACGACAAACTCAACCGTGCGATGGACGCCGCCCACAAGTCCGGCATCGGTCTCATCGCGATGAAGACCCAAGGTTCAGCGGTCCCGTTTGAAGACGGCGTGAAAAAGTTTACCGACCAAAAGTTCAACCGGCACCAAGCCGTCCTCAAAGCTGTCTGGGCCGACGAACGCATCACCGCTGCTGTCTCGCACATGGACACGCTCGACAAGATGAAGCAAAACATTGCCGCCGCGCTCGACCGCACCCAGCTCTCCCAGGCCGACCACATCGAACTCCAGC
>JBAXYB010000214.1:0-2588 GCA_037127585.1 Verrucomicrobiota bacterium | reverse complement strand
TCGTGGACGTTTCCAGCGAAACGACATCGCTGGTCCAAACCTTAACTTCCGCCGCAGCCTGAGCGGGAAACGCGAAGCTGAGAACTGCCAGCATCGCCGTTGTCGCTCGCACTGTATTCTTCATTGAGGTGTCTGTTAAACTGAGATTTTTCATAGGACTTACTCTCACGACAAGATCATCTGTCCTTATTGCAGTTCCAGTTCAAGAGCGAGTCCGCAAAAATCATTAGCGACCGGGCACCGGAGGACACCCTGGCGGATGGTCGGTCGACGTTTCTGTGAGGTCAGTGCACCAGTAATTTGCCAGCGCCCCGGAGGCGGCAAGGGAATGGTGATGGTTTTCGGGTGAGGCTTGCCGAACACGTGCGCCACTACCAACGCGCGCCGGCCGGAAGCGGCGGTACGGACCACGGCCTGCCAGCCGCGCGGGTGCCGGTAGCTCAAGAGCTCGGGGCCGTACCGGCGGGAGTAACCGTTCTTGATGATCGGCGCAACGCGTTGATAGAGCGCGATGGCGCGCTGGACCCTCTGGCGCTGAGCGGAGTCAAGTTGATCGAATTCGCCCGACAAACAGAGACGGCCGAGGAAGCCGGCGGTGAGCGAGTAAACCATCCGATGCTCCTCGTCGTGTGGATGGAGCACGGCCCAGACCTGGGATTGCCGGGGATGAATCAGCCGGTGGAGGTTGGCGGCGATGATCGGAATTTCCCGGCCTTCGTGGGCGTCGGAGAAGGAACCCATCGCGCACAGGCCCATCAACGCCGGTTCGAGCCGGTGGCCGCCCGAAGAGCAGTTCTCGAGAACCAGGCCCGGCAGCTCGCGGCGGATCTTGTGAAAGTAGTCGAGGACGCCGACGACGTGTTGGCGAAGCCCTTCGCCCAGCGATTCCGCGCCATCCACGCCAATGCCGCAGGTATCATTATAGTCCACCTTCATGTACCCGATGCCGTTGGCGCGGAGAAACTGGATGACCTTGCGGTCGAGATAGCGCTGCACCCACGGGTCGCGGAAGTCCCATTGATGTTTGCTCTGGTTGACCAGATGGCCTTCCCGCGTAAGTTTGTGACCTTCGATCGCGAATGCTTTGGAGCCCGGCGTGGAGTTCTCAAACTCAAACCACACGCCGGGAATCAACCCGCAGGCGCGAATCGCATCGCACGTCGCCCGGATGCCGCCGGGGAAGCGCACCGGGTTGGGAATCCAATCGCCGTTGGCGCCCCAGTTCTGGTCCGGCCGTTGCGCGAACCAACCGGCATCAATCACCAGATACTTCACGCCGGTGCCCTGCAGGCTTTTCGCCAGCGCGCCGAGGTTGCGATGATCCGGCCGCCCCCAGCTTGTGCACCATTCATTGAAGACCACCGGCAAGCCCTGTTCCACCGCCGGTTGGGCCGCGACCGCGCGCCCCTGGTAGTCAGTCAACTCGTGGCTCAACTCTTCAATCCCCCCGCGCACGCACGCCACGTGGGCCGGTGGCGTCTCCAGGGTCTCGCCCTTCCGTAAATTCTTCTTCCAGTGACCGAACTCGTAGTCGGCCAAACCGCCGGCCAGATTCACGGCGTCGTCGCGCCGGAAAATTTCCATCTGCCACGAACCCGGCCACGCCAACTGCGCGCCCCAGATCACCCCGGCCCTGCGATCCTCAAGCGCCACGAACGGGAAAAACCCATTCGTTGGGAATGTCCCCACTTGACCGAAACGCTCCGCGCGCGTCGCTTGATTCGACCACGAGTTTTCCAGATGGAGCGCCTCCAACGGCACCGCTTCATGCCGGCCTTCTGCGCTCCAGGCCGAGCGGAACCGGTGGACGATGAGTTGTTCGCACGCGTCCGCCGCGGCGAACGGACTGAGGCCGCCGAGCGCAAAACTGCTGAGCGCTTCCAGCGCGATGATCCGCGCCCCACGATTGGTCGCCGTGACAGAGAAGCGCAGCGTCACATCCCCGGCGCAGTGAACGACCCGGTGGTGAAAAAACAGGCCACTTGGATGTTTGACCGTGGTAACAATCTCGGTGCGTCCAGCGTGGCGGCGAACTTTCTGCGCGACATAGCGGAGCCGAGCACTCGTCTCGGAAAGAGAAGTGGAGCGGCCCGACGAAGCCGGCGCGGCATCGTCACCGAGAATCTTCACCTGTACCAAGCTCGCCAGATTCCACGCCGGGACGGTCGTCAGCAACTTGCTCCGGATCAAACTCTGGATTTCCGGCAAGTGATCGATCGTCTCCCGACGGGGGACGACCTTCCGTTTCAGCACTGTCGGGTACAGCGTCAACCCAACCACCTTGGTCTCGTTGATAAGGTAGCGCAGCGTGGTTGACCCCAGCGTGAACTCGGAGAGGAGGCGGTTGGGCATGGGCGCGTACAGTAGAGTATCATCAATCGTTTGACAAGCCGGATCAGTGCACAGCCGGATCAGTGCACTGGGTGGGCGATTTCTCGCCGCCGGACACGGCTGTGAGAGTCTGCCCCGAACGGCGGGTGGTCAACGCGCGCGCCGCGGTGGCACCCCGAGCACACGCCGCACGCACTTGTTAACCCATATTCTCCGGATGAGCTTCACAAGCCGGAGGCCGCGAGCTATAGTTCAGC
>JBAXYB010000213.1:0-2636 GCA_037127585.1 Verrucomicrobiota bacterium | reverse complement strand
GCCGGCGACGACAACTGAAGGCGAACTCCTCGCCAAGATCAGCGACCTCAATTTTGACCACACCATCCATGGCATTCTCGTCCAAGCCCCCTTGCCGGGACACATCTCCGAGGACGTGATCTTTGCCGGCGTCGACCCGAGCAAAGACGTGGACTGTTTTCACCCGCTGAACATCGGCAAACTCGTGCTCGGCGATGCGGACAGTTTATTGCCGTGCACGCCGGCCGGAGTCCAACAACTCCTCATTCGCAGCGGCGTGAAAATCGAAGGTGCGCACGTCGTCGTGCTCGGTCGGAGCCGGATTGTCGGCCGCCCGGTCTCCTTGATTCTCTCCCAGAAATCAAAAGACGCCAATGCGACGGTGACCGTCTGCCATTCCCGGAGTAAGAACCTCGCGGAGATTTGTCGGAGTGCGGACATCCTCGTGGCCGCCATCGGTGCCCCGCATTTTGTGAAGGCCGAAATGGTCCGCGACGGTGCCGTCGTCATCGACGTTGGCATCAACCGCATCGACGATAAGACCACCGCGAAAGGTTACCGGCTGGTGGGCGATGTGGATTTCGAGCCGGTCAGCCAGAAGGCTTCCCTGATTACGCCCGTCCCCGGTGGCGTTGGCCCGATGACGATCGCGATGTTGATGCAAAGCACCGTACGCGCTGCCAAAATGCGGCACGGAATTGAGTGAAGTAAGCCCAATTTTTAAAATCGAAAAACCCGGTAGGCCAGCAAAGGCTTACCGGGTTTTCTGATTTGTGTGCTTGCCGATTTACCAAGTCTGTTCGGTCGGGGCGGCGACAACACCGGAACGTTTGGCGGCCGGTAAATAGGCGGCTTCGGCGTAGTCGCGGACCATGCGGGCGGTGCTGAACCGGGGGACTACCGTCGCCATCGAGGCTTTCATGAGTTTGATCCAGTCGACGGGGAGGCCGGCAGCGTCGCGCTTGTAGTAGGCGGGCGCGATCTTGGTTTCCATGAGATTGTAGAGCGATTCGCTGTCGTGGGCATCTTGGGCGTCGGGGTTGTCGAGTTCTTTGCCTTCGCCAATCGTCCAGCCGGCATCGGGGTTGGTGACTTCACACCACCAGCCGTCGGCAATGGAGAAGTTGAGGCCGCCGTTGATGGGGGCTTTCATGCCGGAGGTGCCGCTGGCTTCGTGGGGCCGGCGGGGATTGTTGAGCCAGACGTCAACGCCTTGAACGAGCATACGGGCAACGCGCATGTTGTAGTTTTCGAGGAAGACGATGTGGCCGCGCAGGTCGCTGTGCCGGGAAACTTCGAAGATGCGGCGGATGAGTTCCTGACCGGGTTTGTCGGCAGGATGGGCTTTGCCGGCGAAAACCATTTGAATGGGGCGCTCGACGTTTTTCAGAATGCGGCGGAGCCGGTCGAAGTCGCGGAAGAGGAGGTCGGCACGTTTGTAGGTGGCGAACCGGCGGGCGAAGCCGATGGTGAGCCAGTCGGGATTGAGGAGCGATTCGACTTCGCGGAGTTCGTCCGGGGAGTAGCCGTGCCGGGCGAATTGAGTGCGAATGCGACCGCGGGCGAAGCGGATGAGGTTTTCTTTTTGGAGTTGGTGGACTTCCCAGAGTTCTTTGTCGGGGATGTTGGCGGTGCCGCGTTTCCAGAACATTTCGTCCATCAAATTGTCGCGCCACGCGGGGGTCAGGTACTTGTCGAGCACGTCGCTCATTTGGTAGCCGAGCCAGGTCTGGGTGTGGACGCCGTTGGTGATGGCTTTGATCGGGGTGTCGTTGGGTTTGAGATTGGGGAAGATGTGCCGCCACATGTCGTTGCTGACTTGGCCGTGGAGTTGGCTGACGCCGTTGTAGTAGCTCGAGAGGTGGAGCGCGAGGATGGTCATGCTGAACGGCTGGTCGGTCGTACCGGGGGCGGAGGAGCCGAGGTCGATGAGTTGTTCGATCGTGAGGCCGGTCGTCTCGCAGTAGGCTTTGAAATATTTGCGGATGAGATGGAGGTCGAACGATTCGTTACCGGCAGGCACGGGCGTGTGCGTGGTGAAGACGGAACTCTTGGCGACTTCCTGGCACGCGTCGGCAAAGCTCAGGCCATTCTTGATGTGGGACTGGAGGCGTTCGAGGGTCAGGAACGCGCAGTGGCCTTCGTTCATGTGCCAGCAGGACGGTTCGATGCCGAGCGCTTTCAAGACGCGGACGCCGCCCATACCGATGACGATCTCCTGACAGATGCGCATTTCGCGGCCACTGACGTAGAGCTGGCCGGTAATCGGCCGGTCGGCGGGTTCGTTCTTGGGCGTGTCGGTGTCGAGGAGAAGGACTGGGACTCGGCCGACTTGGGCGAGCCAGACGCGGATGAAAATCTTGCGATCGGGAAATGGAACGCTCACGGTCAACTGCCGGCCATCGTCGCCGAGCAACGGCAGGATGGGCAACCGGGAGAAGTCATACGACGGATAGAAGTGTTGTTGCCGGCCATCGGGTTCGACTTCTTGTTCGAAGTAGCCGTTTTTGTAGAGCGGGCCGATGCCGATGAACGGGAGGCCGAGATCGCTGGCGGATTTGCAGTGGTCACCGGACAGAATGCCGAGACCACCGGAGTAGGTGCGGAGGCTTTCGTGAAAACCGAATTCGCAGGAGAAATAGGCGAACGGGCCGCCG
>JBAXYB010000212.1:0-2638 GCA_037127585.1 Verrucomicrobiota bacterium | reverse complement strand
CGGATTCAGCCGCTCGTGAATCGTCTCCAGGAATCGCCGCGGATCGGACAGCCGATCGATCAGATTCGCGGCCAGGACCAAATCGTAGCCGGTGAATTGCGGCTTGAGATTCGTGGCGTCGCCCTGGAAGAATTCCACGCGGTCGGCCACACGATCGAGGCCCCACTCGGACAAGCGGGCCTCGTGGTAAGAAACCACCTCCCCTTCCTCGATCCGTTCGTAATGCGCGACGCCTTTCTCCTTCAGTTGCAAAGCGACGCGGATGAACCGGGCCGAGAAATCGATGCCGGTGACGTGCTCGAATTCTTTCGCCAACTCGAACGTCGCCCGTCCCACCGCGCAGCCCAGATCCAGCGCTTTGCGCCGCGGCCGCTGCTGCGTGTGGTGGCCGCAGACCGCCGCACAGCGCGCGGCATAATTCGGCACCGCGAAATACGGTTGGCCGTATTGGAATTCGCAGTACTGCGATACGGCGGCGTCGGTCTCGTACATCGCTTCGGGCAGGGTGAGCGGCTGCTCCGACTGCACGTATCGCAGTCCCGCGTGCTGGAAAAAGTGCCGCCGGAACGCGTAGCGCGAGTCGCGGGTCGCCTCGTTCCCCGTCGAAATCCAGGAACCGCCTTTGATCAGGTTGTGCTGCGTATCGAACGTGGGCGTCGAGAAGTCATCGTAGTAGGGGTGATTCTGAAACCCGTCGAACCCGGTGATCGGCGTTTCCGTCCACTGCCACACGTTGCCGATGATATCGAAAAATTCACCAAAGCGAAAATGGCTTACCGGACACGCCGAGGCCCAATGCTCGAGATTGATGTTGCCCGGTGCTTTCTCCCAATCCGGCTGGTCCGGGATGTCGTGCCGGTCGCGCAGTCGATACCATTCGGCCTCGGTCGGCAGCCGGATGGGTTTGCCCGTCTTGTTCGCCAGCCAATTGCAGAAAGCTTTGGCCTCCAGAAAATTCACCTCGGCCGGCCAATCCCACGGCATGTCGATGATCTGAGCCATCGTTCGGAAACGGTAGCCGGCCGGCGAATCGATCCAGAACAATGGATGCCGGGCCTTGGAGAACCCGACCCATTTCCAGCCCTCCGTCGTCCAGAACTGCTGTTGTTCGTAGCCGTGATCTTCGACGAAGCCCAAGAATTCCCGGTTGGAGACCAGGTAGCGGCTGGCGGCGAAGTCCCAAACCTCGTTCTCCTGACGACCATATTCGTTGTCCCAGCCGTACAACGGGTGGTCCTTGGACTTGCCCAGCACGACGCGGCCGCCGGCGACCGGCACCAGTTCGTTGGCCGGTGCCGCGCCCGCCAGCGGGCAGATGCTCCACGTCGGGAGCGGCCGCACCATCTCGATTGGCAACCGCCGGATGATGACCGACGAGGTCTCGATGTGAATCCGTTCGTGCTCGATGCCCATCGGGATCACCCAGAACGGATTGTCCCAGTCGATCGGCATCACCAGCGGCATGGTCCGGATCGTTTCGTCGACGACCGCCCGCACGGTGTTGCGGTACGCCTTGACCTCGGCCAGCGTCGGCCAGTCGTAATTGGCCGGGTTCAGATCGTCCCAAGACATCTCGTCCACGCCGACCGCAAACATGGATTCAAACCGCGGATTGATTCTGCGGTCGATGAGTTTGGCGACGATCAGCTTGTTGATATAGAAGGTCGCGGTATGCCCGAGATAGAAGATCAACGGATGCCGCAGCGGCTCCGGCCGCAAATAGAACGCGGACTCCGAAGTCAGCGTCTCGTAAAGCTGTTCGTTCAGGCTGAAAGTGGCATGGAAGTACTGCCGGATCTCCTCGCGCTTAGCGCTGGCATCCCCGGCGTTGAGGACAATCGTCCTAGTGTTTCTGAGATTCATAGGTTGCTCGACCGAACGCTTCGACTGTCTTGGCGTTGTCGTCCTTGATTGGTCGTTTATGGCTTCCTTGTCCTCATTCACCCGCCAGTTCCTTGAAGGGGTTGAAGACTTTCAAGCCGGGCCGACGAAAATCCTTGTCGTTACCGGTGACGATCGTCAACTCGTGGCGGCGGGCGGTCGCGGCGATAAAACTGTCCTCAATGGGCATGGGCTGGCCGGCGCTTTCGAGGAGAAACTTCTGATCAGCCCAGACATGGGCCGTGGACGTGTTGAACGCGAGGATGCGGCCTTCCAGGGAATCCACCAAATCACGCAGCCACTCTTGAAGCGTCTCGCGCTGCCGGCCTTGCTTGGAGCGAACCCAATAGGCCAATTGGGCAATCACGATCGTGCTGGTGTAGGTGCGCGGCTCTTCGATGGCCAGCCACGCGAGGACTTTCGGGTCGTTGCGCCGTTTGGCCGGGTGGCTGAGGACATCCGCATCCAGCAGCCAACTCATAGCTTGAGTTTCTTCGGCATTTCCCGGCTGCGCGGCGGCAGATCATCCATCGGCACGGGACACCGCTTCATTACTTCCAGCCAGTTCTTGTTCCGGGGAATGCGATGGAACACCAACGTGTCTTCGTCGGCATCGAAGACGGCATCAAACTGGTCGCCCGGCTTGGCCGGCGCGAGCGTGGCAGGAATGCTCAACCGGCGCTTGGCATCAAGAGTAACAATCATGGTGGGATTATCCCACCCGACCCGCGCGCTGTCAACTTAGCGGCCAATCTTC
>JBAXYB010000211.1:0-2644 GCA_037127585.1 Verrucomicrobiota bacterium | reverse complement strand
GCCGCGAATGATTGCGGCCGAATGAATCTGTTCATGTTATTATTGCTTGATTCCTAAGCATCCATTCGACGCCGTCTCCACGTCCAACGGGAGAAATCCTCGGGTGCGATTCAAACTGAGGTGGAGTAATCTAGCACCCTACCCACCACTTTATGAGGAGGAAGTCATGGGAATGAGTGACGAAACCTTGTTGAACCGTTTGAACGGGCATCCTGAACTGCGGAGCCGGGTGGAATCGATGTTGCTGGTTGTCGGCGACGAGATGGGAAATCTGCAAGAGGCCGATGCGGCGGAGTTGCGGCTGATTGAAGAGATGCGGCGGATGGGGCAAGAGTCGCTGCAAGCCTGGGCGAGCGGTCAAGCGGCCAAGTCTGCAGAAGCGGTCGGGAGCGCGCGCGGCACCTGGCGCGGGGGTAAAAAAAACTCCGCTGGCACAGCACCTTTGGCGAAATCGCCGTAGAAGAGATTCAGTATCGGCGCGGGAACACGCATATTCGTCCTTTCGTGATCCGCGCCAAGGTGCGCCATCGCGGCTGTTCGCGGCCTTTGCAACGGGTAGTGACGGACTTTGGCGCCGATGTCGCCTTCGCCCAAGTCGAGGACAAGCTCGTCGAGCATTACGGGATCATCCTTGCCGAAAGCACGATACGGCGCGTGACCGAATCGCACGCGCAACAACTCTTCGCCGCGACACGGATTGACGAAAGCTGGCCCAGCGAAGCGGGTAGCGGGACGGTGGTCGTCGAAATGGATGGCGGCATGGTGCCGATTGTCGAAGCGGACGCCGCGCAGCAAGACCGGCGTAAAGGCAAAAAGCTGCAATGGAAAGAGGCCAAACTCTGTCTGGCGCACGCGGCGGGGAGCAAGACCTTGAGCTACGGCGGCACACTGCAAGGCGATGTGGCACAGGCGGGGAAACAACTCTTTGGCTGCGCGCGCTCGGCGGGCTTTGGGAAGAACAGCCGGGCGCACGCCGTCGGCGATGGCGCCGAATGGATTGCGCGGCAAGTGGACGAACGCTTTGGCAGTCAGGGCAGCTATCTGGTGGACTTTTATCATGTCTGCGACTATCTCTCTGCGGCCGCCGCCGCGATCCATCCCGAAGCGGAAGCGGCCAAGGTGTGGTTCGCGCAGCAGAAAGAACGTCTCAAAGCGGGTCATGGCGCCGAAGTCCTCGAATCCCTGCGGGCGCACAGTGAGACCGATGCCGTGGCGGATAGCGAAGCGCCCGTGCGTACGTGCCACCGCTATTTGATCCGCCGCAAGGATCAACTCGACTACCCCGGCGCGTTGGCCAACAATTTGCCGATCGGTTCGGGAGAAATCGAAAGCGCGCACCGTTACGTCGTCCAGAAACGGCTCAAACTCCCGGGGTCGTGGTGGTGCGCCGCCAACGCCGATCACATGCTGGCCTTACGCCTGAATCGGGCTAACCGGCAATGGGACAATTATTGGAACCAAGCGAGAAAAGCCGCTTGAATGACCGCCTCAGTTTGAATCGCACCCTGCTGCACTATGAAATTTGCAATCACGCAGCGCAAACCATTGTTGTATTAGTACAACGCCGCATGCATATCAACGCGAGTCATTTCAATAATTTCTCGTTGGCATAGAGCTCAGCGATGCTTTCACGCTGGCGAATCACGTGTGCAGTCGCGTCATCGACCATGATTTCCGCTGCACGCGGACGCGTGTTGTAGTTGGAACTCATACTCATGCCGTACGCGCCCGCCGAGCGTATCGCCAGCAAATCCCCCTCCTTCAGAGCCAGTTTGCGGCTGCGTCCGAGAAAATCGCCACTCTCGCAGACGGGGCCGACGATTTCCCACGTCTCCAGCGTGTCGTTGCTGGCGTCGGCGTTGTTGACCGGCACGATGTCATGCCAGGCATCGTAGAGCGCGGGGCGCATCAGATCGTTCATTGCCGCATCCACCACCGCGAAGTTACGCTCATCATTGCGCTTTAAGTACTCGACGCGGGTCAGCAGCACGCCCGCATTGCCGGTAAGGAAGCGCCCCGGCTCAAACAGCAGCTTCTCCTTACGGCCTGCAACGCCCTTGAGTATGGCCGCAGCGTAGTCTTCGACGCTGCACGAATGCGCTTCTGCCTGATACTGAATGCCCAAGCCGCCACCCAGATCGATGTGTGTAAGCTCAATGCCATCAGCGTTTAATTGCTCAACCAGAGAAATAACACGTTCTACCGCTGCGGTGAATGGTTTGGTCTCGGTCAGTTGTGAGCCGATGTGGCAATCGATACCCTCGATTTTCAGGTGTTTCATGTCGCGTGCGCGGCGATACAACGCCAGCGCATCGGTGTGAGCGACGCCGAATTTATTTTCTTTGAGCCCGGTGGCGATATACGGATGCGTTTTTGCATCGACATCCGGGTTAACGCGCAAACTGACTGGCGCAACCTTACCCACCTCACCTGCGATGCGATCGATTCGATCCAGTTCTGAGGGCGATTCGACGTTAAAACATAGAATTTCGGCGTTTAACGCATCGCGAATTTCATGGCTGGTTTTGCCTACGCCGGAAAAAACGATCTTGCGTGCGTCACCGCCTGCGGCAATCACACGTGCAAGTTCTCCGCCGGATACGATATCGAAGCCGCTGCCCAGCCGTGCAAACAGATTGAGAAT
>JBAXYB010000210.1:0-2654 GCA_037127585.1 Verrucomicrobiota bacterium | reverse complement strand
AATGGATTTCACAGTCAGCCACTGCGCCAACCGCGATGCGGAATTTCTTATGAATACCGAAAGAACAGTCACCCCCGAAATGTTGCGGTAAAAAAATCGCCGCCGGTCTTTCAAGAACCGACGGCAAATGCATCATTCTTGCCTCAACGAAAAGAGGCGTGCATCTCAATTCATTATTTACTTAGGTAACAACACGCTGTCGATCACGTGGATCACGCCGTTGTCACAGACAATGTCCGTGGTCACAACAGTCGCTCCATTGATATAGACTTTGCCATTTGTGAATTTCACTTCAACTAACTTTCCATTGACCGTCGCAGCAGAAGTCATTTTCATAACGTCCGCCGCGAGATGCTTGCCCGAGATGACGTGATAGGTCAAGATTCCTGTGAGCGTGGCTTTCGCTTCAGGCTTGACGAGTCCTTCGACCGTGCCCGCTGGGAGTTTTGCGAATGCTGTGTCGGACGGTGCGAGAACAGTGAATGGTCCCGCGCCCTTGAGTGTTTCGACCAAACCGGCGGCGGAAACTGCTGCTACCAGTGTCTTAAATGAACCTGCGCCGATTGCTGTATCTACGATATTTGCCATGGAATAAATCCTTCTTTGTAAGGGAGTCGCACTCAAATCAACAGGCCTGAACAGCCAAAAGCTGCAAGAGATTCCGACTCCAAGAGGTGGACTTTAGGCGGCTAAAATGTGGATAGATTAATTTCCTGTGGCTCATGAAAATCGTGCATTACCAATGCAATTCTTGAATCGGGTCGCGAGGTTTTGCCCCAGAACTAGTGAACTCAGGCTGACGATTCAATTCAATTTGTAATCATGGGTGCAAGCCGTAATAACGCACCATCTGAAAGCGCTTGTCTGCAATGTGCCGCGATGAATACCGATGCGGCGCGAGAGGTGTGGCAGGCCGCACGCGAAAAACATCGTGATGTAAATGCATAATGTCGCTTTAGAAATCCGTGTGGGTTGATGCGGTTCGTGGATACATATCAAGTTCGCCCAGGTGGAACATGATCGCGCGCTGGCTGTGCTCGTCGACGCGACCGCTATTTTTGTTCCGTCTCCGCCAGCAGTTCCTTCAGATGTTCCTGCCAGATCGTCGGCAGCGTGTGCGTACCGTGGCCGCGCGTCTGGTCGCTGATTGGAAGCATGATGAAGCGGCCGTTCTTGACGTGCTTGATCTCGCGCTCGATCAAACCCAGCTCGGGCGGATTGATCTGGTCGTCCGCGGAATTGATCGCCACAAGCGGAGCCTTGATCGTCTCGAGTTTCGGCGCCGGGTTGTATTCGCGCGATGCGGCGAGTTGATAAAGCAGATCGTTGGCGTCAAGCTTCGCGACCGCGGCCTTCACGCGCTCCTTGTAGAACGCATCCGCCGCGTCGCGAGTGGGCGACAGGTTTTGCCACTGCAGCGGCGCGCTGCCAAAGATCAAAAGAATGTTTTCCGCGGAGGTCAGTCCACGCACCGGTTCCGTCTTATATTCGCCGTCGAGCCATTCAGGGTCGTCGCGAATGGCGTCCATCGCCATGAGGCGCCAGATGCGGTTGCGGCCCGCGATTTCCACCGGCAAACTTGCCAGCGGCATCAGCGCGTCCATGAATTCGGGATAGGTCTCGCCCCACACCCAGGTGTGCATGCCGCCCATCGAAGTGCCCATGACCAGGCGCAGATGATTCACGCCCAGCTTCTTGGTGAGCAGTTCGTGTTGCGCGGCGACCATGTCGTCGTAGGTGTAGTGGGGGAAGCGCGCGTGCAGTCCGTCGCTGGGCTTGCTCGAGCCGCCGTGGCCGATGCCGTCGGCGAGGACGATGAAGTACTTGCTGGCGTCGAGCACGCCGCCCGGACCGAAGAGCACGTTGGCGAATTGCGGTCCAAGGAATTGCGTTCCAGCACCGCCGGTCCCATGACCGATGAGCACGGCGTTGCGCACCACGCCATTGCCGTCGAGTTTGGGCGTGCCAATGGTGCGGTAATGAATCCGGAGTTCCGGCAGCGTTTCGCCGCTGCGGAAATGAAAGTCGGGAATGACGAAGTCGCCCTCGACGGGCGCGGGATAGTTTGGGGGAACCGGCGCGGACTGCATTTGTGTCGGCGCAGTCGATGACTGGGTTGGCGAGGGTTGCGGTTGCGTCGGCGCGGTCGGTGCCTGGGCAGTCGCCACCGTGCAAACGGCGCAGATCAAAAAGAAATGGGGCAGTCGGGGCATGGTCAATCTCCTTTGATTTATTTTGGGTTCGTTGCGCACGCGGCGCCCCGGCCAAAGACGAGATATCCAAAACAAATTGCAAATCCCGTGTAGAGAATCGAGGCAACAATGAGTGGTCCGTCAACATCATGCGTGAATTGGTGTTTCAGAAGCGCGATCGCCCCCACGGTGAAATGAATGGTGTTCCCAATCGTGAGCGGCCTGGAATAGATGCCGCCGACCACGAACCCCTTGGCGGTCCAATTCATCAAGGCGAATCCAAGGTAGAGCGCGCCCAACAGTTGGATCAAAACCGGAAGCGGTTCAGTGGTTGCCACATTCAGCGCGTTGAGAAGTTCGACCGGCGCGAACGAGGCGGCCAAGCCGGCCAACCCCAACACAACACTGCTTGCGACCATCAGATATTTTGTGTTCATTGCTTTCCTTTGTCACAGCGGTCCA
>JBAXYB010000209.1:0-2659 GCA_037127585.1 Verrucomicrobiota bacterium | reverse complement strand
TCTTCATCCACCACCATGGATTTCTCGTGGGTGATACCGAACTCGGGGTTGCTGTCCTTGACGGCGATGCCGGCGTGTTCGAGCGCTTTGCGAACCGGCGCGTTGTCGTCCTCGCCGGTGCGGCGGGCGGCATTCAGCATCACGCGAACTTTCACGCCGCGCTGGTGGGCGGCGATGACGGCCTTGCGCAGAGCCGGGTCGGAGAAGACGAACATTTTAATCTGGAGCGATTTCTTCGCGCCGTTAATCGCGTCGAGGAATGGCTGCGCGGCTTCGTCGGGGAGGACAATGAGAGTGCGTTCAGACATGGTGGTTTAACCTTTGGTGGTGGCGGGTGGTGTTGCGCCGGCTTGGATCCGGTAAAGCTCCGCGTAGATTTGGTTGAGTTTGATCAGTTCGTCGTGGCTGCCTTCCTCGGCGACAAAGCCGCCTTTGAGAACCACGATTTTGTCGCAGTCGCGAATGGTGCTCAAGCGATGCGCAATGGCGATGACGGTGCGCCCCTCCATCAAGCGTTCGATCGCTTCCATCACGACCTTCTCCGATTCGGTGTCGAGCGCGGCGGTCGGTTCGTCGAGGATCAGAATCGGCGAGTTCCGCAGGACGGCCCGGGCAATGCCGATGCGCTGGCGCTGCCCACCGGAGAGTGTGAGCCCGCGTTCGCCGACCAGCGAGTCGTACCCCTTCGGCATCGCCATAATGAAATCATGCGCGTTGGCCATCTTGGCGGCTTCGACAATTTCGTCGGGCTTCGCGTCGAGCCGGCCATAGGCGATATTGTCACGGATCGTCCCGGCGAAGAGGACCGTGTCTTGCAACACGAACCCGATCTGGGCACGGAGCGGATCGAGTTTGTAATCGGTGACATTGACACCATCCATCAGCACGCGACCGGCCGTCGGATCATAGAACCGCGGGATCAGGCTCAAGACGGTGGACTTCCCGCTGCCGGTCGGGCCGCAGACGCCGATGCGTTGGCCGGGCTTGATGGTGAGGTTGACGTCCCGGAGCACCGGTGCCGCCGGATCATAGGAAAAAGCCACATGCTCAAACACAATCTCACCCTTGAGCGAGCCAGGCTCACGCGCGGTGGGCTTTTGCGGAATAATCGTGTCGGCATCCAGGATCGCCTGAATGCGCTCCATGCCGACTTGCGCTTGGGCGATGACGTTGGTCATGGTTGCCAGATCTTGGACGGGCTTGAAGAACTTGTTGAGGTAAGAAAGAAAAACCGTCAGCGCACCGATCGTCATGGCGTGATTGAGAATCAGCCCGGCCCCGCGCCAGAGCACGAAGGCCACGCACAGCGCGACCGTCACCGCGACAATGGGCGAGAGCAGCGACTTGACCCGCCGGGCTTTGAGCGCGGCTTTCACAGATTCCATGCTGGCGGCGTCGAGCCGGCCTTCTTCTGTGTCCTGCCGGCCGAAGGCTTCGACGGTGCGCACGGATTCCAAGCCTTGCTGGAGAACGCCGACAATGTCGCTCTGGCGCGCCCGCACTTCGTGAGTGGCTTTCTTCACTGCCTTCTTGAACCGGGCGACAAACATCAGCAGGAACGGCGTCACCCCCACAGCCACCAGCGCGAAATCAAAGTTGAGATAGAGCATCACACAAACCATCCCGATGATGGTGAGCGAATCCACCAGGATACTGAGCAGCGCCGTCGAGGCGAAGCTCTGGATGGTGCCCACGTCGGAGGTGATCGTGCTCAACATATTCCCGATCTGATGGGTGTCGTAATACTTGAGCGCGAGGCGCTGGAGATGGTGGTAGAGGCGATGCCGGAGATCGTTGGCCACGTATTGGGCGATGCTCTCGGTGTAATAGTTATCGATGTAACCGGCAACGGCCCCAACGACCGCGATGAGCACCGCAAAAATGGCCGCCACGCCGGCCAGCGCCGCCGTTTGCTCGCCGGACGAAAAATCCCGCAGCCACGCCAGAAACTCCGGCAATTTGTGCTGCCCCACCACATTATCAATGATGATCTTCAGCGGCCACGGCGCCGCAATACTCATCAGCGTCTCAAAGAGCATCGCGATGAAGACGATAATCAGCCAGCCTCGATAAGGACGGATCAACTGCAAAACCAATTTTGTCATACCGGCGGCCGGCTTTGCGGTGGCGGGAGGGGTGGGGTCAGGCATAGGCCGATAATGGCAGTTTCAAAAATGATGTCAATTTCGTTGTCGGCTGGGCGGGGCAGTTGGGGTGCAGCCTGACGCTGTTACTGTGGGAGTTGCTCGCGGATGCGGGTCAGGCTCGCTTTGACTTCAGACAACATTTGACTGCGGCCGATGCTGTGTTTCAAACTGCTGCCCCAGCCGGCCACTTGATCGGTGAAGGTGCGGTTGACGTAGAACACTAAGGTGCCGCCCTGCACTTCCAGCGCACCGCCGGCAATGAAGTTGGAGTTGTAGCTGTGCCCGACGTAAAACTGTTCCTCGGTCAACAGCGCGGCGGTCGCGGTATGCCGTTCCGTCCGATGCGCGAGGATGAACGTCGGCCGGTTCTCCACCGTCTGCTTGAACCAGTAGTAGCGATGCTCCACGTCCGCCAACGGATTGGCCGGGAAGCGGAGGAGCGCGTTGAAGAAGTCTTGCCGGGGCGCGGCGGTCATTGTTTCCTTGATTGCCAATTCCAGTTCCTTGCCGGG
>JBAXYB010000208.1:0-2666 GCA_037127585.1 Verrucomicrobiota bacterium | reverse complement strand
GTTGCCGCCGAAAACTGCCGGCATCTTCGTCCCCGACGACACGCGCCTGCGCGCCTACAAGTTTTTCAAGATGCGGAATCTGTAAAGGGCGCCTTCGGTAATTCTCCAAAACCGGGGATTGGTTGTAAGCCGGCTCTGCGAGTCGGCGAATTCCTCAATAACAACGCCGTTCCGAAAGGATTCGGGACGGCCTAGATCGTCAACAATCAAAAATCGTGTTACCGGAGGTAACCTAAACATTCAGGTCTTTACCTGAGACGGATCGAGCACCCGGAGTTTCGCGAAGTAGTCACGGAAGAAGCCCCGATCACGCGCCACAAGTCGGTCCGCGTGAACCAACGCATGCGCCGCAATTAGGAAATCGGCAACAATGCGACCGCCCTTGCCGCCGCGCGCCAGATACCGCGCGAAATTCTCGCCGGCGATCAACGCGCTCCGTTGCGACGACGGAACGACTTCGATCTGCCAGTCGCTGAGAAATTCCAGAACCGTTTTCGTGTCGGGGAACGCCGGTGTGATTTCGGCAAGGACACACTCGCATACCACCAATTTCCCCTAGGTCATCGCCTGGCGCAACGCCGTCTCTGCCGCATTGGTAAAAGCCGAATTCGGTGTCAGCACGTCAAGAATGACAGAACTGTCGAGTGCCGAAATCATCCCCGAATTTTCTTCAGATACCCGTCCACCGTCGCGCTTCCTGGGAGTTTCCCTTTACCGCGCCATTTATGAAAGACATCTTCGGTCTGCGCCTTGACCGCCACGAGCTTGCCGTCACGCGCCTCAAAATCCAACACCGCCCCCGCCTGCAGCCCCAACCGGTCGCGGCACGCCTTCGGAATCGTTACCTGGCCCTTCTCGGAAAGGATCGCTTTCATACCGACACCGTATGATTTCCTACTTCAGCTGTCAACGCCTACCTGCCCCACCAGTCGCCGCACATCCTTTAGCCGCACCGTCCCGGCAATCAGAGTCAGCGCGTTCGCCGTGCCGCACCCGATGCCGTAGCGGACCGCGTCCGGCAAATCCGCACCACGTTCCAGTGCCCGACAAATCCCGGCCGTCATGGCATCGCCACTCCCGATTGGATTTACTGGTTTGATCCGTGGCGGCCGGTAATGCCACACCGCGTTACCAGTCACCAACCACGCCCCCCGCGCCCCGTCCGTGACCACGACATTCTGCGCGCCGCGCCGAATCAACTCCCGCGCGCCGGCAATGATCTCCACTTTGCCGAGCGTGTTCTCCAACTCGTGGACATTGAGCTTCACGATGAACGGCCGGTATTCCAGCACGCCGAGCAACGGCTCGCGTTGCGAGTCGATGATTACCGGTACGCCGCCCCGCGCAATCTTCCGGTAAATCTCCGGTGACGCCCCCGGCATGAGTGCGCCAGCGATGACGACAAACCGGGCTTGCGGGAGACTCCGGCGAAACGTCGCGAAAAACTGACGCCACGCGCTCGCGCTCGGCATACCGGCCTCCTCGACCAACTCGGTAATCGCCCCGGTGGCGTGGTCCATTAACGTCGTGCAAACGCGCGTCGGCTGTTTCGTGCGAATCAGTTTCTCCACCACGCCTTCGCGGCGCAGATTTGTCGTAATGAAATCGCTGCCGACAAATCCAAGCAGCAGCGGCTTACCACCAATTTGCCGGAGCACCCGCGCGACGTTCGGGCCTTTGCCGGCCACACTGCGGTGGATGGCTGGCGAGCGATTCACTTCGCCGAGTTCGAGTTTTTTGAACTCGCGCAACTCCTGAACCGCCGGGGTCATGCCGATGCATAGGGTGTGTTTTTTCATCGTTTCGGAGTCACCGTGATTGTGCCAGTCGGACCGGGCCGCACGAGCAACTGGCAGTGGAACACTTCCGCCAAGCGCGCTTCCTGAAACACTTCGCTCGGCGTACCGGCGGCGACAATCCGGCCTTGGTTCATCAGCACCAGTTGCGGGAAGAACTCGGCGGCCAGATTCAAATCGTGACTCGTCATCAACACGGTCAGACCTTGCTCGCGGTTCAACTTCTCCAGCAACTGCAAAATCTCCAGCCGATGATTGATGTCGAGATGCGCGGTCGGTTCGTCGAGCAACAGCAGCTTCGGCTCTTGCGCCAACGCCATCGCAATTATGGCGCGCTGTTTCTCGCCGCCGCTCAATTCCGTATAGAGCCGGTCGCGCAATTCCCACAGATCTGTGGACTGCAACGCCGGTTCGACCTCGGCGGGATCAACGTGTCCCCAGCGGCCGCGCGGGAGACTGCGCCCCAGCGCTACCAATTCCTCAACCGTAAACGCCATCGGCGTTGTCACCTCTTGCGGCACGACCGCCACCAACCGGGCCCGCTCGACCGCCGGTATCCCCCGCACATCGCGGTCAAACAACTGGACCGTCCCGGCAGTGTGCGGATGCAGACCGGTCAACACGCGCAGCAACGTGGACTTACCGGCGCCGTTGGGTCCGAGCAACGCGACCATCTGACCCTCGGCGATGGTCAATGACACCTCTTGCAACACGGGCAGATCCCGGTAGCCTGCAGAAACTTGTTGGCAAACGACGGCGTTCATTCGAGCCAACTCCCCTTGCGACGCCGCAACAGCAGCGCGAGGAAGAACGGTCCGCCCACCAACGCCGTGACCACGCCAATCGGGATTTCCTGCGGCGCAATGATCG
>JBAXYB010000207.1:0-2670 GCA_037127585.1 Verrucomicrobiota bacterium | reverse complement strand
TTGGCGAGTCCACTGAAAGGAATCCCCATGTCGGACCTGAACCTAACCCCGTTTACCGAGATGATTACAGAACTGGCTTCGGCGATTAAGGCCCGCGAGGAACGCGAGCACGCCAAGGATGTCGCCACTGCCGAACGGCTCGCCAAGTTGGAGGACGCCAACAGCGCGACCCTCTCGCTGCAACTGGCCCTGGACGATGCCACCGCGCAGATCAAAACCCTGGTGGAGCAGGTGAACGCCGCCACTCCGGTGCCGGTGCCGTAATGGGCGTAGAAATTATCGCCTTGATTGGGGCGCTCCTCGCCCTGATCCCGGTGGTTATCTCAGCACTGAATCGACGAAAGGCCAACCGCAATGATTTGGGCAAGGTGGAAGTGGATGAGCTTGATGCTGGCATGTCTCGCGTTGACAAGCTGTTCCCTGATCAATAGTAAGGTCGAGCCGTTCATCTGTGAGGTACAGCCCGCCTATAAAAAGGACGGGAACGTGGATACCAAGCTGTATGCGGTCAATCGGGACTGTTTGAAGGGTGTGAACGCTCGTCTCAAGGCGTGTTATAAAGAATAACCGGAGGATCCCATGCCGGCGAAGGTCATTAAGAAGGACGGAAAATACGAAGTGAAGACCCCGAACATGGTACATGCGAAGGGGACGACCAAAGAAAAGGCCATGGCGCAACAGCGGTTATTGAATGCGGTCGACCATGGCTGGAAACCAACAGGGCACAAAGGTTTGCTCAATTCCGGTCGGTAAGGAGTGACGTTGCATGGCCCTGATCCCTACTGATACTACGGTGCTTCCTTCTGTAACCTCACCGACGACGTCAGGCCCGACGGTCGCCTCGAACAGTTTGCTTAATGGAGCCCAGACGCCCACCGGGACCCCAACGGCTGCCGCGACGGTTCCGCCGGCGGTCGCACCCACGACCCCAACGATTCCTCCGTACACCCCGGCTACCGCAACAGGCAGCGGGTATACCGCCACTCCCTATACCGTCGCGCCGAATCAGACGGTGCAAGACCAAGTGAAGCAGATCGTGGGGAAGGACTCCCCGCTCATGCAACAGGCGGCGACGATCGCCAAGGGTAAGATGAGCGAGCGCGGGCTCCTTAACTCGAGTATCGGGATCGAAGCCGGCCAAAACGCGGTGATTGCGCAAGCGTTACCGATCGCGCAGCAGGACGCGAACACCTACAACCAAGCAATGACGAACACGGCGAATCAACAGAACGCCGCGAGTCAGTTCGGCGCCGGCGCGGGAAACACCGCCTCGCTCGCCAACGCGGCCTCGATCAATAACGCGTTTGCCCAATCGCTCCAAACCGCGACGACGTTGACGAACACCACGCTCAATAACGAAACGCAAGTGGCGCTGGCGAATCTCGATTCCAATACGAAAACCGCGCTTACGACGATGGACAACCAGTACAAGCAACTCCTCCAAACGAATCTCGGCGCGTCGAACGCGTACGTGCAAGCGGTGACGAATATCGCCAACATCGCGGTGAACAAAGAACTGAATAAGACGGCGAAAGACCTGGCGACGAATACGCAGATGAATATGCTAAACGAGCAATTGCGCACGATGGCGGGGATCGCCTCGACACAAGCGGCCGACGTTGTCAATCTCGATCTCGGTCAGTATTTCCAAGCGGACATCCCGGCGCAACTCGCCGCGTCCGATACCGAAATCGCGCAACTCACCACGAACCTTGCACGCGCTCGATCGGGAGAACTCACCCCCTCGTACGGGGAACCCGACGCGTCGGAACGACGGAAGACTCGATGGGACGCGGCAATTATGGACGCGCAAGACGCGCTTGCCGCGGCACAAGCTCGACGCGCGGCCTTGGCGGCACAACAACAGGGTTAGGTATATATGTCTGTCACGACTCCCACAAGTACGACGTTGAGTATCTCCCATCTTCTGATTGCGGACCTTCCGTTGTGCGAACCGTTCGGTATCGCCTTTCATACGGAAAAATGTATTCCTGGAGCGTTCAATGTTGGAACTTTCGTTCGAAACTGGACGCAGTTTATAGAGTCCGGTATCGGGACGATCCTCGGGCTCTGGCGCGGGGAGACGTTGATCGGTGGGCTTGGCGGAATTGTCGTGGCGGATCTCACCAGTGGGGAGATGACGGTGAACGAACTGTTCTGGTACGTGCAACCGGACGCGAGACACGGCACATGGCCGATCCGATTGATTAAGGAACTGAAGATCTGGGGCGCCGCGCACGGGGCGACTCGATTACGCATGGTGCATATTTTGATGCCGAACGAATCGGCGTCGACGGTGAAACTGGCGCACGTCTATCGCCAATTAGGACTTCGACCCATCGAAGTCGCCTACGACGGCGAGATATAGGAGCGAGTTATGGTATTTACAGCAGCGGCGATTGCGATAGCAGTAGCCGTCGCGGCGCCCGCGATGGCAACGGTTGCGGCCGCGATCGTAGCCACCTCAATTGCAATCGGTGTGGCCGGATTGGCCGTGACGGCCGTGGGGATGATTACAAAGAATGAGAGCCTCCTCAAGGCGGGTCAGATTATGGGGTATGTCGGGCTCGCCGGCGGACTTGCTGGAGGGGTCGTCGGTGGAATAGGCGGGATGATGGAAGGCGGGGCCGGATTCCTCGCCGGTGCGCAAGGCGCCTATACGGGAGCGGC
>JBAXYB010000206.1:0-2685 GCA_037127585.1 Verrucomicrobiota bacterium | reverse complement strand
TGTGCTAACGAAAAGCTCACAAGCATGCCTTTCGACTCAAAGTTGCTGACCAACCTGCTCGACCCGCCGATTTTGTTTTTCGTGCTGGGAGTTTTTACCGCGCTGATCAAATCCAATCTCGAAGTCCCCAGTCAGGTTGGCAAATTCCTGTCGCTCTACCTGCTGATGGCGCTGGGATTCAAAGGCGGTGTGGCGCTGAACCACAGCGGGTTGAACTCGGCAATGATGTTCGCGCTGCTGGGCGCATTCTTGATGTCCGCCCTCGTCCCCTTGTACAGCTTTGGAGTTTTACGCTTCCGGCGAATTCCTCCGTACGACGCCGCGGCCATCGCGGCCACGTACGGATCGGTCAGCGCGGTGACGTTCATCGCTGCCAGTTCGATGCTCGAACGGGCCGGCTGTGCCGTCGGCGGCCACATGGCGGTGGCCCTGGTGATCATGGAATCGCCGGCCATTTTTATGGCGGTGTTGTTCGCCACGTTCGTCCGGTCCCGCGACCCCAACCGCGCCGCTGACCGGGTGACTCTCGGCATGGGCAAAGTCTTCCACGAAGCGTTCACGGACGGCGCGCATCTGTTGCTCCTCGGCAGTCTGGTCATCGGGGCGATCACGGGCGAGGCCGGCAAAAAAACGATGAGCCCTTTTCTCGGCGATATATTCAAGGGGATCCTCACCTTCTTCCTCCTGGAGATGGGCATCCTCGTCGGCCGCCGCTTCCGGGAACTCAAAACCGTCGGGCCATTCCTGGTCGCGTTCGCGCTGGTGATGCCATTGGTGAACGCGACCGTCGCCACGGTGCTGGCGAAATTGTTCGGCTTGGTGTTGGGCGATGCGGTCCTGCTGGCGGTCTTGGCTGCCAGTGCCTCTTACATCGTCGTGCCGGCCGTGGTGCGTTTCGCGATTCCCGAAGCCAACCCCAGCCTGTACTTCAGCATGGCGCTGGGAGTGACATTCCCGTTCAATCTAACCATCGGCCTGCCGCTCTACTTCAAAGTACTGCGCTGGCTTTGGGAGTAAGCCATGAACCCCGTTAAAAAATTGGAAATCATCATCGACCACCTGGCCTTGTCGGTGCTGCTCGACCGGCTCGAACAAATTGGGGTCAAAGACTACACCCTCATCCGCGACGTCGAAGGCCGTGGCCATCGCGGTCGCATGGCCGGTGACGGTCTCTCGGGCGAGTTTTCCAACTGCTACCTGATCATTGCGGTCTCGCCGGCAGTGGCTGAACAAATTGTTGACCAGATTCGCCCGATTCTTCGCGAACAAGGTGGCGTCTGCCTTGTCTCAGACGCGCTCTGGGTCAAACACTGAGCCGCTTCGTCTTCGCCCGCGACTCCGCCGCGATTTTCTTCCGAAACATCACCAACTTCCGCCGCAAGCCGGCATCGCCCGTCGCCAGGATGCTCACCGCCAACAGCCCGGCATTCTTCCCATTCCCAATCGCCACCGTCGCCACCGGCACGCCCGCCGGCATCTGCACGATGGACAACAACGAATCCAACCCCTTCAACGCCCGGCTCTCAATCGGCACCCCAATCACCGGCAAGATTGTGTGACTCGCCACCATCCCCGGTAAGTGCGCCGCCCCGCCCGCGCCGGCAATGATCACGCGCAACCCCCGCCGTTCCGCCGTCTCGGCATACCGGGCCATGTCGCGCGGCGTCCGATGCGCCGACACCACCCGCACCTCATGCGCCACGCCAAACTCCGTCAACACATCCGCCGCCGCTTTCATTGTCGGCAAGTCCGAATCGCTGCCCATAATCACACCTACCAGTGCTTTGCTCATTTTTTCCTCGTAAATGTTTTTCGCAACCAATCCTGGAATCGCTGAACGACGCGCCCGACCAGCGGGTTCGCAAATTGCCGGGACGGGGTGATCGCGTAAAACTTCTGCGTCAACCCGGCCACGCATTCCACCCGCAACAATTTCCGGTCGGCGAGGTCAAACTGCACCACGATCTCCGGCACCAACGCCAGCCCCGCGCCGGATAACGCCAGCAAACGGATCAACGCCATATCATCAGCCTCCGCGCAAATCTCCGGCACGATCCCCGCCCGATCGAGCAGCGTGTCGAACTCCGCGCGCAACGTGCTTTGCCGGCTCGGCAAAATCAGCGGCACGCCCACGAGCCAACCGGGAAACGGTTTCTTCGGAATCCGGAACGGCGGTTTGCCAACAAGAAACACCGGCATCTCGCCGAGCAGATGATTGGTCAGTCCGGCCGGCGCATCGGTGCGTGCCGGCATGTCGGACAGAATCAGATCGAGCCGGTGATTGTGCAACTCGACGAGCAATTCGCTGAGGTTACCTTGTGTGACCGCGACGCGCGCCTCGGCCGCCTGCAAGACCGGCGCGATGAAATCGTACTGGAGATTTTTCGAGAGCGGCGACACCGCGCCGATGCGGATCGCGGGGAGCCGGTTGGTGGGTCGGTTACGAAACGTGTCGAGTAGTTCGCGGCCGGACTCGAAGATGTGGTTGGCGTATTGGAACGCAACTTGGCCGGACGCGGTGAGCTTGAGAGTCTTGCCGGCGCGGTCGAACAGTGGTTGGCCGAGGTTGTCTTCGAGTTGCTTGAGTTGGGCGCTGAGCGTCGACTGCGAGAGGCGAAGTTGCCGGGCGGCGCGCGTGACGCTGCCTTCGCGCGCGATCATCCAGAAATAATACAGATGATTGTA
>JBAXYB010000205.1:0-2709 GCA_037127585.1 Verrucomicrobiota bacterium | reverse complement strand
TGCGGGCGTAGCATAGTGGTAATGCTCCAGCCTTCCAAGCTGGCTAGGAGGGTTCGATTCCCTTCGCCCGCTCCACTTTTTCAAGGCTAACTCATCTCTGTGTCGCGTTGGGCCTCGCGCTCAAGCAGCGTTTGAATGCGAACTTCAAAATCGTGACAACAGGCGAAGACCTCAAACTCGACGCCGCCGAATGGCAACGGATCAATCATGACGCGGGCGGTTTGCTGATGCCGGGGACAGTGTAGCTCCTGCGCCAGTGCTATCCACCGTTCGCAGGCCGGGTCTTGACTCACACCGGATTCATTAGTCACATGGTTCGACCAGTTCGCGATCGTTCACGGGAGCGGGGGTCGGGTTCATTAAGACCAAGCTGGCGGGATGCTCCGTGAGCGGGCGGCATCGCCTTTGGCCAATGTCCCCGGGGTCATGATGACAAACTCCTTGAGTGTCGCTTGGGCGACTCGCCGGTCGAGGTTCTTGGGAACTTTCTCACCGACGAAGTCTTCATCAATCTTGCGGGCACAACTATTGGCCGCTTGAAAGTTCTCAACCTGCGTTTCGAGTTTGCTCATCCGCAGCTCGCGTTCGCGTTTCGCCATGCCGTACAACAGCCGTCGCAGCGCCTTCAAACCTTCGGAGTTGGACTCGATGAAAAACTCCGAGCGATCATTATGTTTCTCCGTGATGGCTTGCACACGATATTGGTAGTCGATCTCGATATTGTATGACTGATGTTGACGGAACGTCTCCACCAGCAAGCTAAAGGCGGCATCTTGCGACCGGAGTTCGCAAACCGGGTCGCAGAACATTTTCGGTTTCGCAGCAGGCGGTACGGCGGGCCGGCGGCTCTCAGCCGCTCCGCTCAATGTCACCAACGCGATCCACAATCCGGCAATTCTCCAGAAAGATTTCATGACCGTAAGAAATAGAGCAGCCAAACCGTGGTTAGAGCCATCGCCGTTAGAATCACCACCATGGTTAGCCGCTCGTACAACATGATCTGATCGTATTGCTCTTTCATGGATGTCTCCTCGCCACTCGTTGTGTTGAACTTTCCGAGGAGCACTGTAGCGGCAATGCGGACCGTCTCGCAACCCTAGTTACCCCCTGATTTTATCTAGGGGGATCCGCTCGGGTTGGGCGGTGAAAAATTGCGGCTGACGATATGGCCTGGCACCTGATAGACTTCCGGCATGGTTGATTATCTGATTACGGGCGGGGCGGGCTTCATCGGCTCGAACATTACCGAGCATCTCCAGCGCGCCGGCAAGGCCGTCCGCGTTCTCGACAATTTCTCCTCCGGCAAGCGTGCGAATCTGGCCGGCAATCTCGACTTCATCGAGGGCGACCTCGCCAACCTGGCGGACGTCAAACGCGCGGTTACCGGCGTCCGCTATGTCATTCACATGGGCGCGATGCCGAGTGTCCCGCTGTCCGTCGAAAAGCCGGCTGAGACTCATGCCGTCAACATTACCGGCACCCTCAACGTTCTCATTGCCGCCCGCGATGCCGGAGTGAAACGGGTCGTCTTCAGTTCATCGTCGAGTGTCTATGGCGAGTCGCCGGTATTACCCAAGCGCGAGGACATGATTCCATCGCCGCTTTCGCCCTACGCCGTCCACAAGATTACCGGCGAATACTATTGCCGGTGCTTTTACCAACTCTACGGCCTCGAAACCGTCGCCCTCCGGTACTTCAATGTTTTCGGCCCGCGCCAAAACCCGGCTTCGGCGTACGCGGCGGTCATTCCGAGTTTCATTACCGCCATTCTCCAAGGCAAAGCGCCCACGATCTACGGTGATGGCCAGCAGACCCGTGATTTTTCGCACGTTGAAAATGTGATTGCCGCCAATCTCGCGGCCTGTGAAGCCGGTAAGGCGGCGTGCGGCGAATCTTTCAACATCGCTTGTGGTGGCCGGATCTCGCTGCTGGACTTGGTGGCCACGGTCAATCGACTCGCCGGCAAACAGATTGCGCCGAAACACGAACCCAACCGGCCGGGCGACATTAAAGACAGTCAGGCCGACATCGCTAAAGCCGCCAAGCTGCTTAGCTGGGCGCCGCATGTTGATTTCGCGGCCGGCATTCAGAAGGCCGTCGCTTGGTACCAGCAACAGTTGTAGGCAGGGGGCCGGTTACGGGCTAACTTTCAAGCGCTCGTATTCTTCGGCGCCTTCCATCATCACGCCTTGTTCCTTGTAGGTCTTGAGCATGAAGTGGGTGGCGGTGCTGGTGACGCCGGCCAGTGTCGCGAGTTTCTCGGCGACGAATTGCGCGACTTCCCGGAGGTTGTGACCTTCCACGAAAATGAGCAGATCGTAGCCGCCGCTCATCAAAAACAAGCTGGTGACTTCATCGAATTTTGCGATGCGCTTGGCGATGCGGTCGAACCCGCCTTCCCGTTCCGGTTGGATTTTCACTTCGATGACGGCTTTGACGAGGTCGGTATCAACTTTGTCATCGTTGATGACGGCCTTGTAGCCGAGGATGACTTTGTCGGCTTCGTACTGTTGGATGCGGCGCGCGACTTCTTCGCTGGAGACATTCAGCATCTTGGCCAGTTCGACCGGCGTGCGGAGGGCGTGTTCTTCGAGTAGTTTTAAGAGCGGATCCATGCTGTCCAATCGTGTTGAAATTTAAATGGTCGGGACGGCGAGATTCGAACTCGCGACCCCTTGCACCCCATGCAAGTGCGCTACCAGGCTGCGC
>JBAXYB010000204.1:0-2715 GCA_037127585.1 Verrucomicrobiota bacterium | reverse complement strand
GCGCTCGAAAACCAGCCCACATGCGCCCACCAAAAACCGTGACAGCGCGGCGAGTGAGCATCGGTCTCGCCGTCAGAATGTTGATGGTGGTGGCGATGCTGATACGCCCACCAGAGCGGGCCGCGTTGCGCCGCCGCCGCGCCGACCACCGCGAACAGAAACTGCATCGGCCGGGAGGTGCTGAAAGTCTTGTGTGAAAAGAAGCGATGATAAAACGCCGTGACGGCGAACATGCGCACCAGATACAACCCCGCCGCCACCCCGACCGCCGTCCAACTCCAGCCAGTCCAGATCACGCCGAGACAGCCCAGATGCAGGATGACGAACGGCAGAATGCGAATGATTTCGATTTTGTCGGGCTTGGCGCGAGTCACCACCCGGTCGTCAGACGCAAAATCCGCGTCGACCCATTGGATCAGCGAAACAAAAAATGCGGGGTAGCGGTTCATTCAAAAATCACCAAAGTGCGCGAGTGCAAGGTCGCGCAAATACGGACGGATGAACAGCAAATTCCCTTCGAACCAACGGAATTTCCCCCAACCAACGGCAAATCGATGTCGAATTCATTTTGACGGCAAGATAGTATGCCGCGCGACAAATGAAGATCGTGGCCGACCCCAATATCCCGTATGTCCGAGAAGCGTTCGCCGCTCTCGGCGACATCACACTTATTCCGGGGCGGCAGATTACCGCCGCCAGCGTGCAGGCTGCCGACGTCTTGCTTGTGCGATCGATCACGCTAGTCAACGCCGCGTTGCTGGATGGATCCCGAGTGAAATTTATCGCAACGGCTACCATTGGCACCGACCACGTTGAGGAGCGCTACTTGATACAGCGCGGTATCGGCTTCGCCAGCGCCGCCGGCAGCAACGCGAATTCGGTCGCGGAATACATCGTCGCTGCGTTGCTCGAACTGGGCGACCGGCACAAATTCCGGTTGCGCGACAAAACCCTGGGCGTGATCGGCGTCGGCAACGTCGGCACGAAAGTGGTCCGGTACGCCCGCGCGCTTGGGATGCGCGTCCTCGAAAACGATCCGCCCCGCGGTCTCCACGAGCCGGCATTGACCGCCGATATCGTGACCGTTCACGTGCCGTTGCTGGAAACCACGCGCCACCTGTTGCATCACGACAATCTGGAGCGATTCATTCTTCTCAACACCGCCCGCGGCCCGGTTGTGGACAACCGCGCCTTGCTCAAAGCGATTGACGGCGACCGGATTCCTGCCGCCGTGCTCGACGTTTGGGAAAGCGAACCGAACCTCTCGCCGGAGTTGTTGGACGTTGTCGACATCGGCACGCCGCATATTGCTGGCTACAGTTTCGACGGCAAGGTGGCCGGCACGCGGATGATTTACGAGGCGGCATGCCGGCATTTCAACATGCCGGCTACGTGGCAGCCCCAGTTGCCGGCGCCGGCGGTGCCCGTCATCGAAATGAGCGTCAGCAGCGGCGACGATGAAGAGGACGTGTTGCGGCGCGTGATCAAGCGCGTCTACAACATCACGGCGGACGACGCCCGGCTGCGCGCGAACGTGCCGGATTTTGACAAGCAACGCGCTGAGTATCCGGTGCGGCGCGAATTCTTTAACACGATGCTCACCCTCCGGGGTGCGTCGGCCAGCCTCCGGGAAAAGTTCGCCGCGCTCGGCTTCCAACTGAGCGCGTGAAAGATTTGTCATTCGGGGCTGGCTTCGTTACAGTGCCGCGCCTTTTCTATGAAGACTGACATCCCAATTACTCCCGCCATCATCGCCAAACACGGCGTCACGCCCGAGGAATACGAACGCATCCAAGCAATCCTCGGCCGCGACCCGAATCTCACCGAACTCGGCATCTTCTCCGTGATGTGGTCGGAGCATTGCAGTTACAAGAACTCCCGGCCCGAGTTGAAAAAGTTTCCGCGCGATGGCGATTTCATCCTCGTCAAAGCCGGTGAAGAGAATGCCGGCATCGTGGACGTAGGCGACGGCTGGGCGATTGCGTTTAAGATCGAGTCCCACAATCACCCGAGCGCCGTCGAGCCGTTTCAAGGTGCGGCGACCGGCGTGGGCGGAATCATCCGCGACATTTTTACGATGGGCGCGCGGCCGGTGATGAATATGAACTCGCTCCGGTTTGGCCCGATCGAAGGCAACTCGGAGCAGGCCGCCACGAACCGCCGGCTTTTCTCAGGCGTCGTGGCCGGCATCGCTCACTACGGCAATTGCATCGGCATTCCAACGGTCGGCGGCGAAGTCTATTTCGATGAGTCGTACAACGGCAACCCGCTCGTCAACGCCCTCTCGCTCGGGATTATCCGGCACAGCCAGATCAAGCGCGGTAAGGCTGAGGGTGTCGGCAATCCGGTGATTTACGTCGGCAGCGCAACGGGACGTGATGGATTGGCGGGGGCGGCGTTTGCTTCCCGGGAACTGACCGAGGAATCCCAAGCGGATCGACCGGCGGTGCAGGTCGGCGATCCGTTCATGGAGAAGTTGCTGCTCGAAGCGTGTCTCGAAGTGATGCGCGTCGAAGGGTTGGTCGTCGGCATCCAAGACATGGGCGCGGCCGGGTTGACGTGTTCGACGTGCGAAACGGCGAGTCGCGGCGGGACGGGTGTGGAGATCGATTTGGAGAAGGTGCCGCAGCGCGAGACCGGTATGACGCCCTACGAAATCATGCTCAGTGAATCGCAGGAGCGGATGTTGCTCATCGCGCCGAAGGGCCGCGAGAA
>JBAXYB010000203.1:0-2773 GCA_037127585.1 Verrucomicrobiota bacterium | reverse complement strand
CTCGGTTGCCTGAGCGCCCGCGCCCTCCGGTCCGCCCACAACCTGCCGTTGCCGAAAACCGTCCTCCTCGCTATCCTCATCACGTCGGCCTACGGCGCATCCGACGAATTCCACCAACGCTACGTCCCGCACCGCACGTGTGACGTGTATGATTGGCTCGCCGACACCCTCGGCGGGTGCACCGCCGCTGCCGTCTATTACGCGTATGAATCCGCAAAAGCGAATCGCCGAACTGCGTGAGCAAATCAACCGGCACGACGCGCTCTACAGCCGCGGCCTGCCGGAGATTTCCGACTACGACTACGACAAACTCTTCGCGGAGCTCAAGCAGCTCGAAGAACAATTCGACCTCGCCACACCCGACTCACCGACTCAACGCGTCGGCGACGCCCCGCTCAAAGAATTCCAACACGTCCGCCATGCCATCCCGATGTTGTCGCTCGAAAAGACCGACACCCTTGCCGGCATGACCAAGTTCGCAGCCGATCTCCAGAAACAATTGCCGGGCGAACCCATCGAGTACGTCCTCGAACCCAAAGTCGACGGCGTCTCCATCAGCGTCCGGTACGAGAACGGTCTCCTCGTTCAAGCCGCCACCCGCGGCGACGGCCAGATCGGCGACGACATCACCGCCAACATCAAAACCATCAAAGCCATCCCGCTCCGCCTCGCCCAGCCGGTCACGCTCGAAGTTCGCGGCGAAGCCTACATGGCCATAACCGAGTTCGAAAAGTTCAACGACAAACTCCGTGCGACCGGCGCGAAACACCTCCCCAACCCGCGCAACGCCACCGCCGGCACCCTCAAACAACTCGACCCCCGCATCGCCGCCAGCCGCCCGCTCAACGCCGTCTTCTACGCCGCCGTCGTAGAACGAGCTTCCAGCTCGTTCACCTCCCACGCCGAATCCCTCACCTACCTCAAATCCCTCGGCCTCCCCACGCCGCATTTCTGGTGGCTCTGCCGCGACATGGACGAAGTCCTCGCGCATTACGAAACCGAGATCAACGCCGGCGACCTCCGCACCAAAGTCCCCTACGAACTCGACGGCATTGTCGTCAAAGTCAACAGCCTCGCCCAGCAAGCCCAGATCCCGGCCAAAGCCCGCGCCACCGGCTACGCCATCGCCTTCAAACCCGAACACTGGATCAAACCCGCCGAAACCAAACTCCTCGCCATCACCGTCCAAGTCGGTCGCACCGGCGTCCTCACTCCAGTCGCCGAATTAGAGCCGGTCTTCGTCCAAGGCTCAACCGTCGCCCGCGCCACCTTGCACAACGAAGAAGAAATCAATCGCAAAGACATCCGCATCGGCGACACCGTCATCATCCGCAAAGCCGGCATGGTGATTCCCGAAGTCGTCGAGTCCGTGAAAGAAAAACGTACCGGCGAAGAGAAGCCGTTCAAGATGCCGAAGAAATGTCCCGCCTGCGATGGCCCCGTCCACCGCGACCCGGAGTTTGTCGCGTTGCGCTGCGAAAACATCTCCTGCCCCGCTCAGTTGAAACGCAACGTCGAACATTTCGCCATGCGGGGCGCCATGGACATCGAAGGACTTGGCGAAGTTCTCGTAAACCAACTCGTCGAAGCCGGCCTAGTCAAAACTGTGGCCGATCTCTACGCGTTGTCGGTCGAACAATTAGCCGGCCTCGACCGCATGGCCGAAAAATCCGCCACCAACGTCATCGCCGGTATCACTGCGAGTAAAACGCGCGACCTCTGGCGCTTGCTCCACGGTCTCGGCATCACGCACGTCGGCGAAGAAGCCGCCCGCAAACTCGCCGCGCACTTCGGCAACCTAGCCAAGCTCGCTGCCGCTTCACCCGACGACCTCCAACAATGCAACGACGTCGGTCCGGTGATGGCCGAAAGCCTCCACGAGTTTTTTGCCAACCCTAGCAACCGGGAAGTCATCGACAGGTTGAAGAAGGCCGGCATCAACCCACAATGTAGGAGCGACATTCCTGTCGCGACCGGCCCCTTCGCCGGCAAGACCGTCGTGGTGACCGGCACCTTGGAAAAACTCTCCCGCGACCAAGCCAAAGTTGCCCTCCGTCAAGCCGGCGCCAACGTCACCGATAGCGTCAGCAAAAAAACCGACTACCTAATCGTTGGCGCTGACGCCGGCAGCAAACTCGAGAAGGCCACCAAACTCGGAGTGAAAACTTTGAGCGAAGCCGAATTCATCAAGTTGCTCCCATGAAACCATCTTCACCTCCCGATCCCCAGCGGCAAGCCGCGATTCTGGCCAAGTTGCGCCGCGACCGCGAAATCCGCCAAAACGGTTATCGCGAACGCGCCCTGAGTTTGTTCCCCCATGTTTGCGCCAGTTGCGGGCGGGAATTTTCAGGGAAACGGCTGAAAGAGCTGACGGTTCATCACAAGGACGGCATTCACCAGAACAACCCCAATGACGGCTCGAATTGGGAATTGCTCTGCATCTACTGCCACGACCATGAACACGAGAAGTACAAACTCACCGGCCATGTCGACTTGGAGAAAAGCGCTGCGCCCCCGTCCGCCAAGATCGCCGATCCGTTTGCCAAGCTGGACGATTTGTTCAAGCCGAAGCCGCCGCAATAGTCAGCCAACTGAATTGCCGCCTTCCATCCCCGTCCCGAAATCAGTAGTTTACCGGTATGAGTGATTGGCGATTGACTCCACAGAATACCGCGCTCGTTGTGATCGACGTGCAAGAGAGACTTATGGCGGCCATGCCGCGCCGCGCCGAACTGATTGCCGGCGTGCAGAAACTGCTCGGAGCGGCGCAGGT
>JBAXYB010000202.1:0-2774 GCA_037127585.1 Verrucomicrobiota bacterium | reverse complement strand
CCGTTCGTGAGCAAGGTCGGCGTGTTTGTGGATGAGTTGGAGTACGAGATTGAGAAGGCGTTGAACGACTGCTTGCTGACGGGATTGCAGTTTCACGGTGACGAGCCGCCGGGGTTTTGTCAGAAGTTTCCCGCGAAGAGTATCAAGGCGATTCGGGTGAAGGACGAGGCGTCGCTTCTCGCGGCGCAGGAGTACGATGTTGACGCTGTTCTGCTCGATACCTACACTGCGGCGGAACGAGGCGGCTCCGGGCAGACGTTTGATTGGGCGTTGGCGAAGAAGGCGCAGGAGTTGTTGTCGCCGCCGATTATTTTATCCGGTGGCTTGAATCCTGAGAACGTCGCGGAGGCGATCCGGCAGGTGCAGCCCTACGCGGTGGATGTGGCGAGTGGGGTGGAGCGTGAACCCGGTCAGAAAGACACGGAGAAGTTGAGGAGATTTTTCGAAGCGTGCAAAAGAGCATGAAAACTGTTCCCGATCGACAAGGTCACTTCGGTCCGTACGGCGGTATGTACGTGCCGGAGACGTTAATGTTTCCGTTGCAAGAACTCGCGAAGGAGTACGCGAAGGCGCGCCGCGATAAACGCTTCCGGCAGCAGGTCGCGTATTACCTCCGTGAATATGTTGGGCGGCCGACGCCGTTGTATTTTGCAGAGCGGATGACCCAGCAACTCGGCGGCGCGAAGATTTATCTGAAGCGCGAGGACTTGCTGCATACCGGGGCGCACAAAATTAATAACGCCGTGGGCCAGATTCTGCTGGCGAAACGGATGGGGAAGACGCGCATCATTGCCGAGACTGGGGCCGGTCAGCATGGCGTGGCGACGGCAACGGTGGCGGCGATGTTCGGGTTGGAATGCGTCATTTACATGGGCGAAGTGGACATGGCCCGGCAGGCATTGAACGTCTACCGGATGCGTTTGCTTGGGGCAGAGGTTCGAGCCGTCACGGCCGGACAGCGGACGTTAAAGGAAGCCATCAGCGAGGCGATGCGCGATTGGGTGACGAATGTGCGGCACACGCATTACATCATTGGCAGCGTGCTTGGGGCGCATCCGTATCCGATGATGGTTCGCGATTTTCAGTCGGTCACTGGCCGGGAAGCGCGCCGGCAAATCTTGAAGCTGGAGAAAAGGTTGCCGGATGTGTTGGTGGCGTGCGTCGGTGGTGGGTCAAATTCGATCGGGCTGTTCCATGCCTTCTTGAAGGACAAGGGCGTGCGGATGGTTGGCGTCGAAGGCGGGGGACGCGGGATTAAGCCCGGTGATCATGCCGCGCGGTTTCAGAAGGGCGGATCACTTGGGGTGTTACAGGGGACGCGGACGTACGTGCTCCAAGATAACGTAGGGCAGATCATGCTGACGCATTCGGTGAGCGCTGGGTTGGATTACGCGGCGGTTGGGCCGGAACATAGTTATCTGCGGGATGCCGGGCGCATCGAATATAGTTACGCGACCGATCCTGACGCGCTCTCAGCTTTTCAATACTGCTCGCAAACGGAAGGCATCATCCCGGCGCTGGAATCAGCCCACGCGATTGCGTGGGTGCGGAAACATGCGAAGAAACTTGGCCGCGGCGCCATTGTCATCGCCAACATGAGTGGGCGCGGTGACAAAGATGTGATGCAAGCGGCGGAGTTGATGAAGCTGTGATATTGCCGGTACGTTGTCCGTACTGCCGAGGCTACGTTGGAACGTTGATGGGCGGGCTGCGGCAGAGTTATGGCGGACGGCAACGGCTGTGCTCGAAGTGCGGTACGATTTGGCGGATGAAGAAGAGTAGTTACGGCGTCTTGATCGGAGTCGCTTGTGCGTTACTCGTGACCGGCATCGGACTGTTGTACTGGAAACTGCCGGCGGTCGAAGCCGATTGGTGGACGTTGGCGTGGGTGGCGGGATGGGTGGTGTTGTTCTGGCCGATACTGTATTACTGCGTGTGGCGGGTGCGAGTGAAACTAACCAAATGAGATCAATGACCGGATACGGGCGCGGTGAAAGCGCCAAAGAGGGCTGCAAGTTCACCGTCGAGTTGAACTCGATCAATCGCAAGCAAAGCGACATCGCGATCAACTTGCCGAAGGAACTCATCGAGCTTGAACCGCGCATTCGCGACGGCATTAACGCGCAGCTCGCGCGTGGCCGGATCAATGCGGTTGTTGCGTACCACCGCAACGAGACAGCGGCGGCGGAACAAGTCGAGTTGGATGAGTCGCTCGCGCTCGCATACCTCAAGGCGATTCACAAACTCCAGAAAACCACTAAGCTCGACGGTGCAATCACACTCGACACGGTCTTGCGAGCGCCCGGCGTTCTTAAACTCTCCGAGCCGACATGGGACACCGAGTCAGTTTGGCCGTCGGTCGAACTGGCCTTGAAGAAGGCGCTCGGCCAATTGGTGAAGATGCGGGAGAAGGAAGGCCGATTCCTCGCCGAGGATCTGACCAAGCGCTTCGATATTCTGGCTGCCGGCGCGGGCCGAATCCGGCAGGCGGCACCCGAAACGATCAAACGCTACCGGGATCAATTGCATGCGCGCGTCAAGGAAGCCGGTCTCGATGTGCCGATGGATGACGACCGGTTGATGAAGGAAGTCGTTTTCTTTGCGGACCGGTGCGACATCACCGAAGAGCTCACTCGGCTCGATAGCCACTTTCAGCAGTTTCGAGATTGTCTCAAGTCGAGCGAGCCGGTGGGCCGCACACTGGACTTTCTCTCGCAGGAGATGAACCGGGAACTCAACACCATCGGCTCCAAAGCCAATGCGGCGGAGATTTC
>JBAXYB010000201.1:0-2781 GCA_037127585.1 Verrucomicrobiota bacterium | reverse complement strand
CGATTGCGGATGCGCGATAAGCCCGAATTGAACCGCGGAGTTGCCAAAAAGACCTTGCCTTACATCCAGGCGGATGCTAAGTAGCATCCGTACGACGGAGTCAGCAAATTAGCGGAACAGAGGTTTGTTCCGTTTTAATTTAGCAAAGTTAGTAAAGCGGTTTATCACTGGAGATATTTCCCCATGAAGGGATGCCTCAATCGAATCTTGATACTCGTCGGTTTGGTGCTCGCCGCACCGGTCGCAGGTCTGGCTAATGACAGCGTCCACATTGCTTATCACTGGCATTTGCATCAGCCGATCTACTGGCCGGACTATAAGCCGGGCTTGAACCGGTATCAGTTCGGCGCGGAGTCGGTGGATTTGAAACTCAATAACACCGGCAATTACTACCCCGGCTCCACTTTCGAGCATCCGCGCAATCTGCTCGTCAACGGTGATGGCGGCGAGTTCGACAGCGTGTTCGACAAGTCCGACCGGACGGCCGCGTATCAAAATGGGCCGAAGGATTCCATTGCGACGCTCGGCGCGCATCCCGATGGCGGGGCGCAGATCAGTTATTCGGGCGCGTTGCAGGAAAACATCTGGAGCTTCGGGAAAGATTCACGTTACGGGTATGGCCCGAACTGGAACTCCGGCAATACAACGGCGCGCGGCTGGACAACTTCCGGCGGCAAACCGCGCGCGGACATGGTCGGGATGACGTATCACCATGCGTTCAGTCCATTGCTGCCGAAGACGGTGTTGAAGAAAGAGATTCAGATCTTCAAAGAGATTTGGTGGAAATCGTGGGGCGGCAACGCCAACAAATCCGATCACTCGAAAGGGTTCTGGCCGGTCGAAGCCGCGTTCTCGGAAGCGATGATTCCGGTCTTGGCGAGCGAAGGATACAATTGGGTCATCATCGCCAACAGCCATCTCGCGCGCACTTGCCCCAATTACCTCAGCGTCGCCTCGAAAGGCACCGGCGGCTGGAATATGGACCCACCCAACCGCGCCGATCAACTCGGGCCGACGGTGCCCGCCAATCAATGGTATTCCGGCACGCGCGACGCCCGCGGCGGCACCTTCCCGGCCCCGTTCGCCTATCAGGCACACAAGGCGAAGTACGTCGACCCAAACACCGGCACGGAAACGAAGATGACCATCGTGCCGATGTGCGACTATCTCAGCTACGAGAACGGTTACGCCTCAATGGGCACCGGCGTCATTGACGCGCACATCGCCCCGTTCAATGACACGAGCCATCCGTCCATCGTCCTGCTCGCGCACGACGGCGACAACGCGTGGGGCGGCGGGAGCAGCTATTACTTCGAGTCCGTCCCGAACTTGATGAATGAGGCCGCGAGCAAAGGGTACCGGCCGACCACCATTGAACAATTTCTGGCCTATCATCCAGTGCCAGACTCGGACGTCGTTCACGTCGAAGACGGCGCGTGGGTCAATGCTGCTGGCGATTGGGGTCATCCGCAATACATCAACTGGCTCTGGCCGCCGACGCGTCCAACCAGCGACCCCGGCTACACCAACCTCGACGCGCGGACATGGTACGACCTCGAAACTCCCGGCTGGACCGAAGACTGGCGCAACTGGGCAGTGCTCGTGGCCGGCGCCAACTACGTCGAGACCGGCGAACAAATCTGGAATTCCCAAAACCCCGGCAACACCGTTCAAGCCTGGCGCATTCAAGAGCCGTATCAAAAGAACGGCACCTACAACAATCCGCTCGACGCCGAACGCGCCTGGCACATGTATCTGGCCGGACTCGATAGCGGCTTCATGTATTACGGCACCTCGCTCGACGATGAGGTGAAACAATCCATCGCCTGCAACCGAGCTATCAGCATCATCAAACCGTACATCGACGCGCGCCTCGCATCCGACACGACCCCACCGACGGTTTTCAAACCGCAACGTTTCCCGTGGAATCCCGGCGGGAAAGGTTTCGGCCCGCTCACTGGCTACAAGGATGTCGGCTTCAACGGCCAGCCGCCGTGGTCGTCGAACTTCTACATCTGGACGCACGCGTTCGACGTCAACGGCATCACCAATCTCACGCTCTACGTTCGCGCCGACAACGACGGCAACAATCCGCTCAGCAGCAATCAAAACGAAACCTATGCCGGCGGCTCCGAAGTCGGCGCGTGGCAAGCCATCGCGATGACCAAGCGCACCATTCCGAAAACCAATGTCACCGCCAATCCCCAGATCGACTTCTTCGAACTCCCGCAATTCATCGCTGATTATTACTGGGCGAAAGTGACCGGCTACAAAAACGTGCTCCTCGATTACTACATCGAGGCCGTCGACTCCCGCGGCAACAGCACCAAGTCCGACATCCAACACGTCTACGTGGAAGATGACGGCAGCGCGCCCCCCACCCCGCCGGCCACGCCGACAAATCTCTCAGCGACGCCGGTCGCCACCAACCAGATCAACGTCGCCTGGGCAGCCTCGGCCGGCGCGACGCAATATCTATTGAAGCGCGATGGCGTGTCGATTGCCGTCAGCACCATCACCAGTTACAGCGATACCGGCCTCGGGCTGGGGAGCAACTACTGTTACAGCGTCGCCGCCACCAACACCGTCGGCACCTCGACCTACACGACCAACGTCTGCGCCACGACGCTCTTCAACCAACCGCCCCAAACCCCAACTCTTACCGCCACCGCCAGCGCGACCAACCGGATCGATCTGAGCTGGTCCACAATGGCGAACACGGTCGGCTATGAACTTCGCCGCGGCGGTGCTCTAATCGCCACGCTCGCCGGTAACTCGTAC
>JBAXYB010000200.1:0-2817 GCA_037127585.1 Verrucomicrobiota bacterium | reverse complement strand
TCTTCAAACTCGTCAGTTGGTACGACAACGAATGGGGTTATTCCAACCGTTGCGTCGATCTGATCAAGAAGGTCGGCAAGAGCCTGTAACCGGTACTTCACAAAAGCCGGGCATCCCGCAAGGAGTGCCCGGTTTTTTGTTACCTAGATCAATAAGCGCGTCCATCTGCACTCTAAGACGATCAGGACGGCGCAATGATCATTTCGCTCACCCGCACTGACAATATCTTCGAACTGAAAACCGGCGATGTGCGAGCTGTACCGTCTCTACTAGTAGAACATGATCCTCTTCCCGAGAACCGCTCTCACGCGGCTGTATACGGAGAGAAGGACACTGAGGTTCGGGTCAAACTGGGACGCATTGCCGCCCGCGCCGGTAACACGTTGACTCTGGAGCGTCCGTTGCGACTCGACTACCAGGCGGTGTTCAACCCGGAAATCCGCAAGATCACTCCGGTCACCGAAATTTGAAGGTGGACCGGCTCTTGACGGGGACCGACAAGCAGCGAGACAACATCTACACGATCTATCTGAACTATGCGGCGCGCTGCTGGATACGCGGAGTCGAGGGGTTCAATACGTTCGGTGGCCGCATCGCGATGGATTCGTCAACACAGTGCGAAGTGACCGGCAGTTATTTCCATCACGCGTGGGATTACGACGGCGCCGGGTCGGGCTACGGCGTGCGGTTGCAGTACAAGACCGGCGAGTGCAAGATCGAGAATAACATCTTCCAGCATCTCCGGCATTCCATGCTCGCGCAGTTGGGCGTGAACGGAAACGTCTTCGGCTACAACTATTCACGCGAACCGTTGCGCACGGAGTTCCCGTCGCAAGTGTCGAGCGACATCACCATCCACGGCAACTATCCGTACGCGAATCTGTTCGAGGGCAACATCGTCCAACACATCTGGATCGATAATTCGCACGGTGCGAACAGCCCGCTCAATACCTTCTTCCGTAATCGTGCCGAAGCGTACGGTTTCAACGTTACCGATGCCGCCGCCAGCAACCAGAATGTTGTCGGCAACGAATTGCTTGGGCGCTACATGCCATTTCTCGGTAACGGCTACTCGCTCATCGGGAAGAATTTCGAATTCGGCAACAACTCGAAGGCGCGCGGGCTGCAACCACCCGGTACGTCTAATCTTACCGATGCCAGCTACTATCTCACCAACACACCGGCCTTCTGGACGATCACCAACGCTTGGCCCACGATCGGCTCGCCCCACTCTCTCGAACCCGCCAAAGAGATCCCAGCTCAAGTCCGGTACCTGGCCGGCTCGAATCTGACGGTTACTCCCCCCGCCCTTCTCCACTAATTGTGTAAGAAAGCAAACGCTCTTGTCATAGTAGATTACGTCGCCAGCAACACAGCTAAGGAGAACAGCATGCCAAATGACCCCGAACCACAAGATGTCGCGCGCGCCAAGTCGCTCGTCGACGCCTATCAGCGCGTCACGACGGAACTGAGCAAACTCATCGTCGGCCAGGATGAGGTTGTCGAACAACTCATGATCGCCGTTCTGGCGCGCGGGCATTGTTTACTCGAAGGCGTGCCGGGATTGGCGAAGACGTTGATGGTGCGCGGACTGTCGCAGGTGATGGACTTGTCGTTTCGCCGGATTCAGTTCACCCCGGACTTGATGCCGGCGGACATTACCGGCACGGAAGTGATTCATGAAGATCCGACGACCGGGCGGCGCAATCTAACCTTCCTGCCGGGACCACTCTTCGCGCAGATGATTCTCGCCGATGAAATCAATCGGACGCCGCCGAAGACGCAGTCGGCGTTGCTCGAGGCGATGCAGGAACATTGTGTGACGGTCGGCGGGAAGACGTATCCGTTGGTCGAGCCGTTCTTCGTGCTGGCCACGCAGAATCCTATCGAGCAGGAAGGCACGTATCCGCTGCCGGAAGCGCAGCGCGACCGGTTTCTGTTCCACGTGAAGGTCGGATATCCGCAGCGCGAACAGGAGCGTGAGATCGTCAACCGCACGACTAGTTCATTTGAAAGCAAGATTACGCCGGTGATCAGCGGCGCGGAAATCATCGCCTGCCAAGAAACCGTGCGGAAGGTGCCGGTCCCGGATCACGTGATGAATTTCGTCCTCGATCTGGTGCGCTGCACGCGGCCCGACGAAGCGGAGTCGCTGGCTGAGGTGAAAGAGTTAATCGAATGGGGTGCCGGGCCGCGCGCCTGTCAGTATCTCGTGCTGGCCGGTAAGGTCCGCGCGGTGTTGCAGGGCCGGTTTCACGTGACGATCGACGACATCGAAGCGCTCGCGCATCCGATCTTGCGGCATCGCATCGTGCCGACATTCAATGCCGAAGCTGAAGGTCTCGACGTCGATCAGATCATCGACCGCATCCTCAAAGCCGTCCCGCGCGGCACACCGGCCAAGATTCTGTAAGGATCAGATATGGCCGGCCCGGCTGATTTTCTTTCGCCAGCCGATCTGCAGAAGATCGCGAACCTGCAGGTGTTGGCGCGCCAAGTCGTCGAGGGCGTCTGCTCCGGGCTGCACGCGTCGCCGCACAAAGGGTTCAGCGTTGAGTTCCGCCAACACCGGCAATACGTGCAGGGCGACGAAATTCGCCGGCTCGACTGGAAGGTGTTCGGCAAGACCGACCGGCTTTACCTCAAGGAATACGAGGAAGAAACCAACTTGCGCGCGACGTTGCTCGTCGATGTCAGCGGCTCGATGGCGTACGCCGGTTCGGGCGTGAGCAAATCCAAGTACGCCATCCAACTCGCCGCCTGTCTCGCGTATTTGATGTTGCGCCAGGCCGACAGCGTCGGGTTGGTGACGTTCGA
>JBAXYB010000199.1:0-2851 GCA_037127585.1 Verrucomicrobiota bacterium | reverse complement strand
TAGTAAGCGTTTCATTTTCTGGCGCTCCTTTCGTGGGCGTTACCGTTGAGACGCGCGGGTCGGGCACTTATTCAGTCGCGGTGGAAGTGCCTGTCGCAGCGTGGAGTGTGTGGGCCAGGAGTAGATCAAACTCGCGGGCTTCGGTCGCCGCATCTTGGGGATAACTACCAATGGCGTCGAGCACGGGATGCCGGCCAACGCGAGCGTACCAGTATTTTGCGTTACTGATGTCGCCTTCGTGCCGGTGCATGATGCCGTGCCAATAACTGCCGGTCGGCGTGGCGACTGATTGCGCGAGCTTGTGGCATTCATCGAGGCAGCCGAGTTTCAAGTAGAGCGCGGCTTTCACGAGGTCGGCATCGGGCCGGGACACGATTCTGGCGGGCGCGAGCAATTCATCCGGTGTTAATCGATCCAAATCAACTTTTGAAATCGCACGAAGATGTTCGGCAATGGTCACACCGCCAGTTTGCCGGAGAAAAATTTCGCGAGCAAGGGAACAATCGTTCGTCCATGGTGTCGCACCCAAAAATGAATACCTACCTTTATGCAATTGTTGTCGGTCTCACCGCCGCCTCCCTCGTCCACGCGGACTCGGAACAAGTTCCGGATCCCAAGTCAAGTCCGGGCTATCAGTATGAACAAAGTCGAATCTTGGAAGCGCAACCCGTCGGCCCCTACAACCAACCGGAATGGACGACCGCCCGGCGTTTTCCCAACACGCGCGTTTATCTGCAGCAGCAGCCGTGGGGCTTCGGTGTCGAACAATGGGTGAAGGCCCAGTGGCCGCGCGGTGAAGCGGCCAATTACCTGTTCCAGGAAGAAATGGAAATCGGTCTGCCCTATCGCACCCAAATCGATCTCTATGAGAACTGGCGGATCGACGACCGCGGCAAGGTGTTTCAGGACAGCACGGCTGCCGAAATCCGGTGGGCGTTGGCGGACTGGGGCAAGATTTGGGGCAACCCAACGCTCTACGGCGAATGGAAGTTTGCCGCGCAGAACCAAGGCGCTGACGCATATGAACTCAAGCTCCTCCTCGGCGACGAGATTACGCCGCGGTTGCATTGGGGCTTCAACGGCATCTACGAGCAGGAAACCGGCGGCGGTCGCGCCACGGAAATCGGCGGCAGCTTCGCGCTGAGCTACACGGTCATCGACGAAAAGTTCAGTGCCGGTATGGAATTAAAGATCGAGAGCGAGACGGAGAAAGGCGCCCGCGATAATGCCCCGCTTGAAATCGATCTCGGCCCGAGTATCCAATGGCGACCCACCAAGGCGACGCATGTGGACGTGGCCCCGCTGATCGGCTTGACGAGTGATTCACCGCACGTCGAACTCTGGGTCGTGTTCGGCTGGAACTTCGGCCCCGGCAACGAAGCCGCTCACGCTCCAGTTTCCTTACAAAGCTATTAAGGCTCACTTGACTTTGCCGGATTTTCGGTACAACAAGACCACCTATGAAAACTTTAACATTCTTCCTCTTGGCTCTGTCCGCGATCACCGGCTTTGCCGCGCCGTCGCTGCCGAGCCAGGAACCCTCGTTCCTCAACGAAGTCACCACCGCCCAACAACGCGGCATCACTTGGCTGATCAACCAACAAGAGCCGGACGGTTCCTGGCGCCATCACCCCGCCATCACCGCGCTCGCCGCCACCGCCGTCCTCCGAGCCGGTCGCCCGCTCACCACCAATGAACAGGCCGCCACCGACAAAGCCATCCAGTTCATCGTGTCCAACGTCCGCTCCAATGGCGCAATCTATGGCGGTGACACCAAAGATCCGTACCCCAATTACTCCACCGCCATCTGCACCATGGCGTTACTCGCGACCGGTAAATCCGAATTCACCCCCGCGATTCTCAATGCGCGCAAGTTTCTCCTCAAATCCCAATTCGACGACGGCGAAGGCTATTCCACCAACGACGCCAGCTACGGCGGCATCGGCTACGGCAAACGCGAGCGCCCCGACATGTCGAACATGCAATGGTCGCTCGAAGCATTGCGCCTGACCGAGTCCCTGGAAAAACCGTCCGAGAAATCCCCCCACCTGCCCTCGAAACTGCATTGGGACAAAGCCCTGCAATTCCTCCAACGCTGCCAAAACCTCCCGGAGAAAAACGATCAACCCTGGGCCAAAGTTGCCCCGGTCGAAGATCGCGGCGGCTTCATCTACATGCCCGGCGACCCCGCCAAAGGCATCGCCCCGGTCAGCTTCGCCAATGACGGCCAGCCCGTCGACGAAAAGACACCGCTCCGCAGCTACGCCAGCATGACCTACGCGGGCTTGAAGAGTTACCTCTACGCCGAATTGAAAAAAGATGACCCGCGCGTCACCGCCGCAATGACGTGGTTAAAGAAAACCTACGCGCTCGACGAAAACCCCGGCCTCGGCAAGCAAGGCCTATTCTACTACTACCACACCGTCGCCAAAGCCCTGACCGTCTACGGTGACGACGTCTTCACCGACGCCGCCGGCAAGCCCCATGATTGGCGGTATGAATTGATGAACAAACTCATCGGCACCCAAAAAACCGAAGGCTTCTGGATCAACGACAACAATCGGTGGTGGGAAAACGACCCGGTCCTAGTCACCAGCTACAGCCTGCTCGCGCTGGAAATCCTGCAAGCCCGGCAATACCCGTAGTCGCGCAACGACCGCGAACGCGCGATGCAAAAAGCCATCATCCACACCGACGGTGGTTGCTCCGGCAATCCCGGCCCGGGCGGCTGGGCCGCCATCTTGCGCCAGGGCGATCACGTTCGCGAACTCAGCGGCGGCGAACTGGCCACGACCAACAACCGGATGGAATTGCGCGCCGCCATCGAAGGTTTGCGCGCGTTACCGGGCCC
>JBAXYB010000198.1:0-2895 GCA_037127585.1 Verrucomicrobiota bacterium | reverse complement strand
GGTCATTCTCCGGTTAGAGTTGGTTGAGGTAATATTTGATTTGCCGCGCCATCTGAATGAATCCGTCTGGATCCTTCAGCACTGCCTGCCACTGCGGACGCGTGGTCGGCCAGTCACCATCCCCGTACTGACACCGATTCAGCCCCTCAGTCGCCCAGCGCTCGACGGCGCTTTTGTCTCCCAACAGCGCGCCGCCGATCAGCAACGAGCGGAACGCCCGCAATGTCGCGCCGGTCACTTTGTTGGCGACAATGTTCTGGACGGCCGGCGGAGTGTCCAGCTCCACACAGCGGCGCAACGCGGCTTCGTCGAGGCTGACGCGGGGCCGGTACTCGGCGACTTCCCGGTAGAGCGCTCCGAGGTCCGGGCCGTAGCGCAGGCGCAGCCCCGTCGCGAAGGCGTCAGTTAGAACCGTTTGAACTTCCCGCAGGGCGATCAGTGGCATGGTCATGTTCCTTTCCGTTGTGAAATGTGACGGTGGCTTGGACGCCACCCGTGGGCCGGTTGGTTAATTCGAGGTCCCCGGCGTGTTGGAGCAGAATCTGTTTCGCGACGGCCAAGCCCATTCCTGTGCCGACGCCGACCGGCTTGGTGGTGAAAAATGGATCAAATATTTTTGCCAACGCTTCCGGCGGGATCCCGCTGCCGGTATCCAAAATAGCGACGACGACATCGTTGTCGTGCGCCGAAGTCCGGACGGTCAAGGTGCCGCCATTCGGCATCGCTTGGCAGGCGTTCATGATCAGGTTGACGAAGACTTGTTCGATCCGGATCCGATCAATCCGCCGCCCCGGTAACTGCGGCGCGGCTTCCCGGACCACAGTGATGTGGCGGACGTTGAGCTCGTGGTTCACCAACCGCAGCGCCCGGTCGACGACCGAATTCAAATCGACCACGGCAGTTTCCAATTGCCGGGGCGACGCGTATTCGAGGAGTTCGCGGACGATGGCGTCGGCGCGTTCGACGGCGTCGCGCATGTCGCGGAGGACGCCATCGGTCGCCGCCTCACCGGTGGGCACAGAATCCTCCAAGTAACCGATGCCCATCAGCAGAATTGCCAGGGGATTCTTGACTTCGTGGGCGACGCCGGCTGACAGGCGGCCGATGGATTCGAGTTTCTCGGCTTGGACGAGTTGGGCCTGAGTCAGTTTGAGATTTTCGTACGTCTGCAACAGTTCAAGCTGGCTGCGCGCGAGATCGGCATTCAGTTGCTGAAGTTGTTCGGCGGCTTTCTTGCGGTCGCTGACATCGTGGTTCACCCCGGCGATGCCGATGATTTCACCGGTGCCGTCGCGTAACGGGACTTTTGTCGTGAGCAGCCACCGCGGGCGACCTTGGGGATCGTTTACCTGGACTTCGCGATTGACGACCGCCTCGCCCGAGTGGATCAGCGCCTGTTCCTCGGCGAAGAATTGCTCGGCCAAGGCGGTCGGGAAGAAATCAAAATCCGTCCGGCCCACCAGCGTCGCCGGCGGTCGATTGAAGAAGCGCGCGGTCGCCGCATTGAGCAGAACAAAACGGCTCGCCAGATCTTTCACGTAAACTTGATCCGGTAACGCGTCCAACGCGAGGTGCGCCCAGTCGCTGGCGCTGACAGTGGGACTATCGAGTGTGGCCGTGCTCATCGCGCCCGACTCCTCCATCCATCCGTGTGCTGCGTTGTAACTCGCCATTTCATACCAAACCCACGGGACCGCCAAACGCGAGCGACTCCGAATTTCTGACGAAGATTAACGCCCGTGCCGGTAAACGGTCAACCCTAGCTACCCCCTGATTCGATCTAGGGGGGCGGCTAGGCCGGGAGGAGAATATGGAAGGCCGTGCCTTGCCGGGGAGCGCTTTCGACTTCGATCCGGCCTTGGTGGGCGTCCACGATAATCTTGTGGACGATGGCCAAGCCGAGGCCGGTGCCGTGCGCTTTCGTCGTGAGAAACGGCTCGAACAATCGCGCCTGTTGTTCTGGTGTCATCCCAATGCCGGTATCGCGGAACGTCAACACCAGGGTGGTCGCCGACTGCATGCCGGTCGAGATCGTCAACAACCCGCCCTCCGGCATGGCTTCGGCGGCGTTGAGAATGAGATTGAGGCAGGCCTGCTCGATCTGACCCCGGTCCGCGCGCAACTTCGGCAGGTGCCGGTCGAGGTCGGTGACCAACTCAATTCGCTGTTGCTGCAATTTATGCCGCGTGAGCAACAACACGTCGCCGAGCACCGCATTCAAATCCACCTCCGCCAAAGACGGCTCGTTCGAGCGCGCGTAGCCGAGGAGCCGGTCGACGATCTTGTTGAGGTGCTCCATTTTCTCGGCCACGATCTCCGCGTCGCGCGTGCGCGGGTCGGCCGCAGGGAACTTCAAATCCAGCGAATGAAACAACATCTTCATCACCGTCAGCGGATTGCGGATTTCGTGCGCGACTTCGGCGGCGAGCAAGCCGAGCGTGCTGAGGCGTTCGGCTTGCCGGAGGTGTTCTTCGGCTAACACCATTTTCTCATGCAACTGCGCGTTGGTGATGGCGACGGCGGCCAGACTGGCGAGCGTCGAAAGAATTTTCACGTCCTGCGTCGAATACCGGTACGGCGTTGCGCTGTACACGTTCAACGCGCCCATGGCTTTTCCCCCAATCTGCAACGGCACCGCCAGTAACGACACGAGACCGTCTTGCCGGGCGAGTTCGATGTGCTGGAATGCGTCGTCGCGCTGGACGTTGTACACTTGCACCGGCTTGCAGCGGCGGACAACGCTGCCGATGATGCTCTCGCTGACCGGTAGCGGCGGCTTGTTCAAATAATCCGCGCTCGCGCCGTGACAGGCGCGGAGTTCAAGCTGGTCGCGCTCGGCGTTCAAGAGCATGAGCGAACACACCTTCGTCTCCATCAGCCGGCAGGCGTCCGCCG
>JBAXYB010000197.1:0-2909 GCA_037127585.1 Verrucomicrobiota bacterium | reverse complement strand
CACACTAAGCAGTGACCAACTGGCGAACTTCTTCATCTGTCAGATACCTCCATTGACCTAGGTTAAGTTTTCCCAACGTAATTGAACCAATCGACAGCCGCGTGAGTCGGGTGACCGGGTGTCCGACCGCCGCCAACATCCGGCGCACTTGTCGCTTCTTCCCTTCGCGCAACACCACGTGCAACTGGGTTGCGTCCCCGGCATGGCGGACATCAAAAATCTTCTCGGCGCATAACAACTCGCCGTCGCTGCGAACGCCCTGCAGCAATTGGGTGGTTTCCGCCGCCGTCAATTCCCCGACCACTTCCACCCGGTACGTCTTCGGCATCTTGTAACGCGGGTGCGTGAGCCGCAAGCTAAAAGTGCCGTCATTGGTCAGGAAAAGCAGCCCATCGGTATCACAGTCTAACCGGCCCACCGTATAGAGCCGGGGCAATTCGCCCGGCAAGAGTTCGTGGACGGTTCGCCGCCCCTCGGTGTCGCGGCTGGTGCAGAGATAACCGGCCGGCTTATTGAGCGCGATGTAGACCTTGCGCTCGATCCGCACGGGCTTACCGGCGACGCTCACCCGGTCAGTGTCGGATTCGATCTTTGTGCCGAGCGTGGTGGCCGGTTGGCCGTTGACCTTGACCTTGCCGGCGGTGATGAGGGTTTCGCAATGCCGGCGGGAGCCGAGACCGGCTTCGGCAAGAAACTTCTGGAGTCGAACGAGCACGTCACAACCTGCCATCCGAAGCTTACGCTTCGGCTACAGTTAAATCGTGGGCTTGGTCTTCGGGAGGCCGAACACGCGCTGGCCTTCTTTCCAGCGGCCGAGCTTCTTGAGCACTTCGACGCGCTCGAAACGTTTCATGACGTTGCGCTTGGCCTGAATCTTATTTGAACCTTTGAGACTACGGTGTTGTGACATTTGTTTTTGCCTGTTTGAGATGCTCGATTTTGGCTTTCGCCTCGTTCTGGAATACGGGAGTTTTATCAGATGCGAGGTATTTTTCAAACGATTTAATTGCCTCCGCCGGCTGGGTCTTTTCCCACAGCAACCCGGTCTTGTAGTACACCAGCCAGTAGTCTTTCCCCAATTCCAACGCCTTGGCATACGCCGCCGCTGCTTTGTCGATATTGCCCGCTTGCCGGAAGGCGTCGCCCATGCCGCTGTACGCGGGCGCATATTTCGGGTCTTTCTCCAACGCCTTCTTGTAAGCCGCGAGCGCCATTTCCGTCTCGCCGCCGGCCAGATAAACGTCGCCCATCGCATTATTGTAATAGGAGATGGAGGGATCGGTATCGAGCGCCTTCTGCAAGAGGTGCTTCGCGTCCTTCACCCGGCCGCGCCAGAGTAGCAACGAGCCGAGACTGTAATACGCGTCGCCATTCTGCCGGCCTGCCGCTTCCTCCAACTGCAAGAACGTCTCAAAATGTTTCTGCGCGTCATCCAGCTTGCCCTGCTCTTTTAACAGCACGCCGAGATTGTTATGGGCGCGCCCAAATTTCGGATCAATCGCCAACGCCTTCTCATACGCCGCCAGCGCGTCCGCCTTCTTGTCGGCATCGTCGTAGCGGACGCCGAGTTGGGTCCACACATCCGCATCGTTCGGACGGATGGCGAGATACCGGTTGTAGAGCTCAATCGCCTCGTCGTTCTGTTTGAGCTTCTCGCAAACGACGGCAAGGTTGTACAGCGCATCGACGTGCGCGGGGAAGATCTTGAGCGCTTTCTGGTACTCCGCCCGCGCGCGGGTCAATGAATTGTTGTTCACCGCATCGTTCCCTCGCTGAACGAACTTATTAGCTTCCGTGATCGCGCGTTTGTCCGCATCGCTCAACTCCGCCGCACCGGCCATGGTCAACACACTCAAGAAAATTACGATGAACCGCTTCATTTTGCCCCCAGTTTATCCAATGCCTGTTTCCCCGCCCGGCCCGCCGCACTGTCCGGAAATTCGCTGACCAAATTCGCCAACGTGGCGCGTGCCTTGTCCTTCCGGCCGAGCGCAAATTCGCTGAGACCCAGGCAATACAACGCCTTGTCACGATCTTTGAACTGCGGATATTTCGCCGCCAGCTGTTCCATGCAATATGCCGACTGGGCATGTTTACCGGCCTTGCCGAACGCAAACCCCAACGCAAAAATCGCACTGCCGGTATGCCCGTGCTGGTTGGCCTCGTCGGCGTCAATGACGTTGCGGAGGTACGGGTCGGCCAAATCTTCCCGGCCTTCATCGAGGTAAGTCTCCGCCACTTTCCAGTTCGCCTCCACGTCGGCCGGATTCTTCTGGGCCAACCGGCGAGCTTCCCGGACTGTCAACTTGCTCACCTGCGCGTCCGCCAACTTCGCCAACAGCTTCTCCTTCTCCACTTGCCCGCTCGCCCGGGAAATCTCGTTCCCCCGGCCATCAAGAATCAACACCGTCGGCGCCCCGCGCACGTCAAGCCGGCGGGATTCCGCTTCGGCCTTGCCGGCATCGAGCCGGACACAGGTGAAATTCCGCGAGGCTTCCGCCACGCTCTTGTCCGTCAACACGCCGTCCTCGAATTGCTGACACAAATTCGACCCGCGCACGAAAAAGTAGACCAGCATGGGTTTGGGCGATGCCTTGGGCAACTCGCGCTCCCACTGAATGCTCGCTTGAATCCGACTCACAGCTTCCGTGGCGGCTTCCCGAACTTCGTCGCTCTTGTCGTTCTGCGCGACCTCTTGCAACCACGGCACCGCTTCGATCTGGCCGCTCTGTCCCAACGCCACCGCCGCCGACCACCGCACAATCGAGCTGTCATCCTTCAACCGCGCGCGAACGCGTTCGAGGTCTTCCGGGGCGTCGCTCACTTGCAACAAGCCAATCACGGCCATCTGCCGGCGCTCGGGGCTATCGGATTCGAGCATCGTGCGAAATTGTTTCTCCGCGCGCGGT
>JBAXYB010000196.1:0-2911 GCA_037127585.1 Verrucomicrobiota bacterium | reverse complement strand
GTCGGCTTCCACATCGAGTCGGCCAAGATCCCGGTTGCCCCCGGTGTAGCAGCGGCTCTGCGAGCCGCTCATTCCGCTACCGGCACGCGCCTCACAGAGGCGCGGCTACACCACGCCCTCACCGACGGCGAAGATTTCGAACTGCTCTTTACCGTCGCCCCGCGCGACGCCGGCAAGTTGCGGAAAAAGTTTCACGAAATCGGCCGCGTCATCAAACAGCCCGTCGTCCTCCTCGACGGCCAACCCCTCCAAGCCCAGGGCTATGACCATTTCAAAAAGCGCCGCTGAGACCATGCAATTCGGCCGGCAACTCGCCGCGTCACTCAAACCCGGTGACGTCCTGGCATTATCCGGCGACCTCGGCGCCGGCAAGACCTGCCTCGTCAAAGGCATCGCCGCCGGTCTCGGCATCACCCAGGAAGTCACCAGTCCGACGTTCACGCTCATTCACGATTACGGTCAACTCGTCCACATCGACCTCTACCGGCTCGACTCCGTGCGCGAAGCTCTCAACATCGGCATCGAAGATCACCTCCCCGGTCCCGGCATCACCGTCATCGAATGGGCCGAACGCATCGCCACCCTCTTGCCGGCGCACACCAAACATATTCATCTGGCGGTCGTCGATGAGAACTCGCGTCAGATTGAGGTCACATGATCACGCTCGCCATCGATACCTCGACCACGCGCGGCAGCGTCGCCGTTTTGCATGACGACCGGCCCGTCAGCGAAGAACAGTTCGGCCGCGACGGCCTCTTTAGTGCCCTGGAAAAACTCAAGCCCGGCAACTTCGATTCCATCATCGTCGGCGTCGGCCCCGGCTCCTTCACCGGCATCCGCGCCAGTCTGGCCGCCGCCAAAGGACTCGCCTTACCGCGCCACATCCCAATCAAAGCCGTCAACAGTTTCGACGCCCTGGCCTTGACCGTCCTCCCGCAACTGCCGCGTGATTGCCCGCAACTGTGCGTCTTATGCGACGCGCGCCGGGATGAGATTTACTACGCGCTCTACGATCGCGACGGCCAACCGACCCACCCCTGCCGGCTCGGCCCGCTTGAAGCGATTGCCGATGAAGTCCACAACCCGATTTGGTTCGTTAGCCCGGAGATTGAGAAATACCGGGACGCGTTGCGTGAAACCTTCGGCGGCTTCGCGACGATCTATGAACAGCCGGTTTTCCCCAGCGCCGCGGCCGTCGGATGGATTGGTCGCACCCGCGAATCAAACTTGCCGCTCGAACCGATTTATCTTCGCGAGACGGATTACAAGAAATTGTAGGGCGGGATGCCCCTGTCGTTTGGGGTATCCCGCCGCGAGTGTGGTGACGCGTTCCCCCCAAACGGCGGGATACCTCGAAACGACGCGCGGCATCCCGCCCTACAAAACTTTCAATCTCTCCACAATCTCCCTCGGCGTCCCACTATACGCATATTCCTCCGGTGTCGCACACAACCCGGCCCGGACCGGATTCAACCGCACATACTCCCACTTCACCGTCGCGCTCTCGTCCGACCGCAATAAATGATCGAAGAACTCCTCTTGCCAGATCGGCCCGCGTCGCAACCGCAACGTCACGCAACTTTTCCAAGCCCGCACCAAATCCGCCAGCGGCTGCTCCCGTCCCCGCAACGGCGCGGCGAAGAAATGCACATGATCCGGCATGAAACAAACCTGCGCGACCGTCCAAGCCTGCCGGCGCGCGCACCGGATCAGACATTCCGCCGCGACCAGAACAGTCGGATGATCCACAAAGATGTGTTGCCGTTCCCAGCAGCAAGCCGTGACGAAGTAAACGACCGGTTGATGGAGCGGCAGCCAAACAGAAATGCGCCGCAGATGTCGGCGTTTTGGCAGCTCGGGCATGGGCGAAAGTATACCAGAATCTTTTGTAGGGCGGGATGCCCCCATGTCGTCCCGGGGGTATCCCGCCGCGAGCATTGAACCAACCCCCAACGGCGGGATACCTCGAAACGACACGAGGCATCCCGCCCTACAATCAGACCGGTCGACCGCGCATCAACTTGCTGATGCGCGTGAACACTTCCTCCGGGAATCCGATCGCCCGTTTGATCTGATAATCGCGCTCGATCACATTGGCAATCGCTTCACACCGGCGAAACGTCGGCCAATCGATCAATCCGCGCATCCAGGCCCAATGGGTGAACACCGGCACCGGATAATCGCTCCCATGCACTAAGCGTTGCACCAAAGGCCGTAGCGCGGCCCGATAATGCTTGCTGCGAAAGGGAATGTTGAACGCGCTGATGTCACCATAGAGGTTCGCATGCCGGGTCGTCATCTCCTCGAAGATATGGAAATATTCCGGGTCGATAAATCCCCGGCCACCGCAATGCGCCGCGATGCACGTCACGCCACATTCCAACGGCAGCGTCAGCACCAGCGGGTCGGCATACTTCGGTTCGATGATCTGCAGCGTGTGCTCCCCGCCGGTATGCGCCAGCAGCGGCAACTTCAGTTCCGCCATCCGCTCCCAGAACTTCCGGTACCGCGGATCATTGCAGTCAATGTTGTGGCAATTCGGCAAACACTTCATCATGACCGCGCCCGCCGCCACACATCGGTCGAGTTCCTCCAACGCATCCGGCCGCGCCGGGTGAATCGAAACTGCCGGTAAGAAGACTGAGGAATGTTCCCGCGCCAGTTTCAACACATAATCATTCGGCACATAGAACGTCCCCGCCCCTGCCATCAACCGGCCATCCGCATGATAGACCTGATCGTTGGCGAGAATCACCGCCTGCGCGAGCGACGACGCTTTGAGCAATTTCAAGAGGTGTGCGACGTATCGCTCGTCAAAGTCCGGCGACTGAAAGCTGATTCCTCCCAACCCGATGTGGTAGCACATGAACTTCCCGAGCAATGAATACCAACCGGTGGGATGCATCCAGCA
>JBAXYB010000195.1:0-2922 GCA_037127585.1 Verrucomicrobiota bacterium | reverse complement strand
TATTACGGCGGTCTGAGCCATAGCGAAATTTCCGAGCGGCTGGGAGCCCCGCTCGGCACCGTGAAGACCCGCATTCGCCTCGGCATGAACCGGCTGCGGGAAGAATTGCAATTCTGGGCCACAGAGATATGAGCGACACCCTTCATAATTTGGACGGCAGCACGCCCGCCGAACGACAGGTTTTGCAGCGCGTCGCTGATGAACTCGGTTTGGCCGTCACGCCGGTCACCCCGCCGGCCCGCCTCCGCGCGCGGGTGCTCGACGCCGTCGCGCCGCAACCCGGCATCCTCTTCAACCAAGCCGGCCTGCTCATCGCCCGTTCCAACGATATGCCGTGGCAGTCAACGCCCGTGCCCGGCATGTCGGTCAAACCGCTGTATGTCGATGCCGCGCGCCAATACTCGACCATGTTGCTGCGGATGGAGCCGGGCACGCGCTTCCCGAGTCACCGGCACGCCGAGACAGAAGAGCTGTTCATCCTCCAGGGCGATCTTATCGTTGAAGGCAAAAAGATGGTCACCGGCGATTATTGCCGCGGCGATGCCAACAGCATCCACGGCGAAGTCTGGACGGAAGCCGGCGGGTTGTACCTCGTTCTCTCCTCGCAGCAGAACGAAATGCTCGGCTAAGAAATCCAATCGGCTGTTCCCGTCGTAGTCTTTGGTGGAGATCACTGCCACCAAATGAAAACCCGACTTGTCCCCGTCCTGGCCGTCCTGTTGTCCGCCTGTCATCATCAACAACCGGCATCCCCCCAAGCTGCCACGCCATGCGACATCGCCCTCGCCGAAGCCGATGACCAGTTGCGAACCAGGATTCAATCGGCAAAAGATCCGCTCCCGTTTCTCGAAAAACTCGGCTGGGCGTATATCGCCAAAGCCCGCGCCAGTTTCGATCCCGGCTACTACAAACTCGCCGAACAGACCGCCCTCTGCATGGCCGACAAAGCCCCCGGCAACCTCGACGCAGCGCTCCTGCGCGGCCACGTCCTCCACAGCCTCCATCAATTCAAAGCCGGCGAAACCATCGCCCGTGAACTCGTCGCCAAACGCGGGCTGTGGTTCGACTACGCGTTGCTCGGCGACGTGTTGATGGAACAAGGCCGGCTCGCCGAAGCCGTCCCGGCGTATCAGGCGATGATGGATCAAAAACCCGGCCCCGAAGCCTACAGCCGCGCCGCCCACCTGCGTTGGCTCAAAGGCGATCTGACCGGTGCTATCGAGTTGATGCGTCTGGCCGGCACCGATCCTTGGATGCAAACCCGGCTGGCCTTCTACGAACTGCAAGCCGGTCAGACCAACGTCGTCTTCCCGGCGGACTTCCCGCCCGCGCTGCTGTTGCGCGGAAAAATCACCCACGACCTCGCCGCGCTCACCCGCGCCGCGCAAGCGACGAAGTTGCCGGAATACCTCTGGGCGCTCGCCGACGAACAACGCGCCGCCGGCAAACTCACCGACGCACAAGCCACCGAGGAAACGCTCCGGCAACGCGGCGCGTTGGAAGACCCGCGCACCTATGCATTGTATCTGGCCACGCGAGGCGAAGATGTCGCGACAGCGGTCCGACTCGCCCGCGAAGAATTACTCAACCGGCAAGATGTGTTCACCTACGACGTGCTGGCGTGGGCGTTGCACGCGGCCGGTCAGGCGGACGAAGCGCGAACGCAGATGCAGCGCGCGCTCGCCGAAGGCACAGTGGACGCCCGGCTCGCGTTGCACGCGGCGGTAATTCTCGGCCAGCCGTTGCCGGTCCAACCGGAATTGTTGCTGCCCTCGGAGAAAAAGTTTCTACCGGTAAATCCAATCGCGCAGGCGCAACGTAATCCTTTTCGAACCAACCCAAACCAACCCCAGGAGATGCAGTAATGAAGACACGCAGTATTATCACAGCCCTGACGCTCGCCGGCAGTTCGGCATTTGCGTCGAGCCACATGGACGCGCCGCTGATCACCCGCGATCCCGCCGCCAACACGACGGACGTCTACGCGTTCGTCGATCAAGACGCGACCAACACCCCAAAACATCTGGTGCTCGGCCTCGGTGTTTACCCACACCAAGAACCCGGCATCGGGCCGAACAAGTATAACTTCGACGACAACGTGCTCTACCAGATCCACGTCGCGCTCGGCGCGGATCGCGCCGCGGGCCGGCCGACGATCAGCTATCAGTTCCGCTTCACCACCACGTTCCGCAACGTGAACACGATTCTGCAATCGTACCTCGGCGTGATTCAACACGCCGGCGACGCGAGCCAGAATCTGATCCAGAATTACACCGTCACCAAAGTGGATCGTCGCGGCAAGAAGGAAGTGACCACCGTGCTCGGCACCGGCATCGTGCCGCCGAACAACCAGGGCATCGCCACGCCGTTCTACAACCAGGACGACAACGGCGAGATGCCGGCCAAGCAAGGTGTCCGCGACGAGAACGATCTCGACCGGTACACGAAGGAAGCCATCACATCATTGAACGGCGGCTACCGGTCGTTTGCCGGCCAGCGCGATGACGGCTTCTACGCCGACATCCAGTCGATCTTCGATCTGCTGCAACTGCGCAGTCCCGGCAAAGATTCCCAAGGCGGATTCAACATTGGCTTCATGGCGCTCGAAGTCCCGATTAGCGAACTCGGCGGTGACCAACAAGTCGTCGGCGTGTACGCCACCACCAGCCGGCAAAGCGTCCGCATCCTGCGCGGTGAATCCGACAAGAACGCCGGTAAGTGGGTGCAAGTCGCCCGGCAAGGCAATCCGTTGTTCAACGAAGGCCTCGTCGCCATCGTGGACAAAGATCTCTACAGCCGCACCAGCCCCGAGAACGACAGCGTGCTCTTCCGCAAATACGCGGAGACGCCCGAACTCGCCGCGTTGATCAACGCGATCGTATTTGCCGGCAACGGCCCGGCCATCACGACCGGCCGCACCGA
>JBAXYB010000194.1:0-2944 GCA_037127585.1 Verrucomicrobiota bacterium | reverse complement strand
GGCATCAAGTGAAACTCCTGGTCTCGGACAAGGCCGTGGACCAGGCCGCCTTGTCTGCGTGGACGAACACCTCCGCCGCTTCGCCGATCACCTTTCAGCCGTTGCGGGCCGTGGGCTTTACCGGCTGGCGCGGATCGATTCGTTGTTGCACCCGTTTCGCCGGCGCCCTGCGCGACTGCGCGACGTTGTATCGGGATTTTGAACCGGCCGCGGTATTGGGCATGGGCGGATTTACGTCCGCGCCGGCACTGCTCGCGGCGCGGGGCCGGCTGAAGTTGATTCATGAGTCGAACGCCGTGCCGGGGAAGGCGAATCGGTGGTCGGGGAAAGTGGCCGACCAGATCGCGGTTGGGTTGGCCGAGTGCGCAAAGTTCTTTGGACAGAAGCCGGTCACGGTGACCGGGACGCCGATCCGGCAAGCGCTCCGGCAAGGCAAAGTGGCCGGCGCGCACGAGCGGTTCGGATTGCGGCGCGACCGGCTGACGGTGCTCGTAATGGGCGGGAGTCAGGGCGCGCACGCGATCAATGAGTGGATGACCGCCGCGTTACCAGGGTTGCAGGACTGGCGGGGGCAGACGCAGTTTGTGCATTTGAGTGGGGCGCGCGACGAAGTGGAGTTGCGCGCCGCGTATGAACGAAATGGATTTGAAGCAAAAGTTATGAGTTTCTGTAATCAAATGGAGTTGCCGTACAGCGCAGCGGATCTCGTGATCGCGCGCGCGGGGGCGGCGTCGTTGACGGAGCTGGCGGCCTTTGGGTTGCCGGCGATACTGATTCCGTACGCGCAAGCGGCCGGCAATCATCAGTGGCATAACGCCCGCGTTTTTGAACGCGCCGGCGCGGCCCGCATTGTCGAACGGAAACCCGATTTGGTGCCGGCTTTGACCGCATTACTTCGTGACCGTGCGGGCATGGGACGCGCCGCGCAGTCGTTGGCGGTGAATGACGCGGCGGAGCGGATCGCAAATTTGGTGGAGGCGCATGCAAACTAGACAACAATTGATCGACTTTTTGACCACACAATCCCGGCGAGTGCACTTCGTTGGCATTGGCGGCTGCGGGATGAGTGGGTTGGCGCGGCTGCTCATTCAGCAAGGCCACCAAGTCACCGGCTCGGATCTGAACGGTAACGGCGAAACCACCGGCTTGCGAAAACTCGGCGCGAAGATCTTCGTCGGCCATGCCGGCAAGCATGTCCACCGGGAAACGGAGTTGGTTGTTTACACCTCGGCGGTCACCAGCGACAACGAGGAATTGCGCGCCGCCCTCGCGCACAAAATACCGGCAGTGCGGCGCGGTGTCTTGCTGACGGCGTTGATGACGCATCAGAACAACATCGCAGTGGCCGGGACGCACGGGAAGACAACAACCACGGCGATGATCGCGTATGTGCTGACGCGGAGCGACAGTTCGCCGAGTTATTGTGTCGGCGCGAATGTGCCGGTGTTGGGGACAAACGCGCAGTTCGGCGCCGGTAAGTATTTTGTGGCGGAAGCGGACGAAAGCGACGGGACGCTGATTGGGTTCACACCGCAATATTCGATTTGTCTGAACATCGAAGCGGAACATCTCGACCATCACCGGTCGATGGACAGTTTGCTGGAGAACTTTGAAGTGTTCTTTCGCAGTACGTTGAACACGGTGTTTTTCTGCGCGGACTGTGTGAACTGCACGACGCTGGCCCTGCAAAACCGGTCGGCCATTTCTTTTGGTTTGAGTGGCCGGGCGGATTACCGAGCGCACGACATCACGCCGACGAATCGCGGGTGCAAGTTTACGGTGACTTGCCGGGGGCAGCAGCTGGGGATGATGGAGCTGGTGATTCCCGGTAATCAGAATGTCGTGAACGCGCTGGCGACGGTGGCGGTGGCGGATCAGCTCGGGATGCCGTTCGACAAGGTGGCGGAGGCGTTGGGCAAGTTTACCGGGGCGAAACGCCGGTTTGAACGCCGGTTCGACGGGGATGGGATCGTGGTGGTGGATGATTACGCGCACCATCCGACGGAAATTCGCGCGACAATTGCCGCAGCGAAGACACTCGGATACCAGCGTGTGATTGCGGCGTTCCAGCCGCACCGGTATTCGCGGACGCAGGCGCTTCAACCGGAATTCGGGAGTGCGTTTCACGAGGCGGACAAATTGTTTCTGACGGAGATTTATGCCGCGAACGAGGTGCCGATTGCGGGGGTGACCGGCGGGACGTTACGGGATGCGGTCATCGCGGCCGGTCAGGTGGATGTGACGTACGAACCGGATTTAGCGAAACTCGCCCACCATCTCACGATGGAAGCGCGGGCGGGAGATTTGATTCTCGTGATGGGGGCGGGCGACATTCACAAGGTGGCCCAAACCGTGGCCGAGAAACTCGCGGCGCGTCGTCCAACCAAAGCTGCCACCCTGGAGTCACCAATGAACATTCATGCGGATGTGAAGGGACTGTTGTCGGAGTTGGCCATCATTCGCGCCGATGAACCGATGGCGCGCCACACGTCGATGCGGGTGGGTGGCCCGGCAGAGTTGTGGGTCGAGCCCGGTAACGAGCGGGATCTCGCGAAGGTTTTGCAGTATTGCCACGCGCGGAATATCCCGGTGACGGTGGTTGGGCGCGGGACGAATTTGCTGGTGCGTGATACCGGCATTCCGGGCGTGGTGATTCATCTGGCGAACGAAGAGTTTTCCAAAGTGGAAGTCGACGGCGGGTCGATCATTGCGCGGGGCGGGGCGCGGTTGAAGGGGATCGTGAATACGGCGAAGCGTGCGGAATTGGGCGGGCTGGAATTTTTGGAAGGGATTCCCGGCTCGCTCGGCGGAGCGTTGCGGATGAATGCCGGGGCGATGGGGAAGCAGACGTTCGATGTGGTCGAGTGGGTCCGGTACGTCAGTTTTGCGGGGGAGATTTATGACGCGGACGCGAAGAGCTTGCCGGTGACTTACCGGAGTTGTC
>JBAXYB010000193.1:0-2978 GCA_037127585.1 Verrucomicrobiota bacterium | reverse complement strand
GCGTCGGCGAACAGAGCGCGGTGGAGTGAATGTTATTGAAGCGCAACCCGGCCTTCGCCAGGCGCTCCATCGTCGGGGTCGGAATGACGCCACCGAACGTGCTCGGCACACCGAAGCCCGAGTCATCGGTCATGATGAGCAGGACATTGGGCGCTTGTTTGGGCGGCACAATCCGCGGCGCCCACCAATACTTCGAGGTCAAAGCGTCGTCTTTGATTACGCCACCGAACTTCGGGTCGTTGGCCGGGAGTTGCTTCCCGCTGATGGTGGTGGTGGCGCCGGGCTGACCCAGTTGACCGGTGACTTCCTGTGCCCAAGCCGGTGCGAGGGCCACGCTACCAATGATGCCTAGTGTTGTAAGTAACCGGATCGGGTTACTTAGTTCCTCCACGATATTTCGTGTCGGGAGCTTCCATGTCGCTTTCATCGCATTCTCCTTTGTGTTGATTTCTCAGGTGCGGAACGTCTGCTCCTGTTTCACTCGCCGCAAAATCTCCGGCAGGTCGCGCTGGATGTGCGCGTAAAACTGTTTCAAGCCCGGGCACAAATAGTTCAGTCCAACCGCGCCATCCGGCGTGCGCACCAACCGGTTCTTCGGGCACTCGCCCCAGCATAACGTCAGGTACTCGCACTGGCGGCAATATTGCGGAAGTGAATCGCGTTTGGCAAAACCAAATTTCTTCGCCGCCTCGCCATATGCCAGCACGCCCCAGTGCGTTTCACGAATGTTACCAATCCGATACTCCGGGTACACATAGTGATCGCACGAGAATACATCGCCATTGTGTTCGACAACGAGCCCCTTACCGCAAAACTCCGCCGTGACGCAGCGCTGCGACGGCATCCCCATGGTTTGCGCGACCGCCGTCTCAAACATATCGACGTGCACCTTGCCGTAATCGCGTTGATACCAAAAATCCCAGACCTTGCAGAGAAACGTGCCCCACTCGTCCGGGTCCACCGACCAATCGGTCACCACGGAATCCGCCGTCCCCGGCTTGGTCTGCGGCGTGCCGACGATCGGAATCGTGGCCGGATCCCACTTTTGCGGCGCGACGTTGCGGAAAACTTTCGGCTCGATGCACGAGATGAATTGCACACGTCGCACGCCGAGTTCCCGGGTGAGAAACCGGTACACGTCGAGCGGATGCTTCGCATTCAGCCGGTTGACGACGCACAGCGCATTAAACGGCACACCAAACTTTTTCAACAACCGCGCCGCCGCGACGACTTTCGCATGTGTCGGCTGCCCGCCTTTGGTCACCCGGTAATGATCGTGCAAATGTTCCGGGCCATCACAGCTCAAGCCGACAAGGAAATCGTGTTGCTTCAGAAACTTCGCCCACTCGGCATCGAGCAAGGTGCCGTTGGTCTGCAGATCGTTTTGAATGAGCTGCCCCGGTTTCCTGTACTTGGCTTCGAGCGCCACGACCTTGCGGAAGAAATCTACCCCGAGCAACGTCGGCTCGCCGCCCTGCCACGAGAACACCACTTCCTCGCCCGTCTGCGCTTCGATGTATTGCCGGATGTGCTCTTCGAGTATCTCATCCGAGATGTGCGGCCGGTCTGGCTGATGGAGCAGGCCATCCTTGTGCAGGTAATAGCAATACGTGCAGTCGAGATTGCACAGTGAACCGACCGGCTTGATCATCGCGTGAAACCGGTGCGCGTAGCCGGTCGGCAGCGGTTCGGGCGTGAAGGCCGGATTGACGTTCATGGCATGGGTAATCCAACACGGATCAATTGAGAGAAGTCGGGACTATGACCGGCGGCTTTGGCTTTGGCGGTAATGTCGCTTAATTGACGGAGTTCGGCGAAGGGGAGATTGGTGTCGATCCGGCCGTTGGTGTAGAGCATTTCGTCGAAATAGCCGTTCGCGAGGATCCGCCAATTGAACCGCCGGACCGGGGCGACGTGCTTGGCGTTTTGGCGGATGGTCGTGGTGCAGTTTTGCGTGAGCGCGTTGTACCACTTGGGATGGGCGGCCAGGCGGTTGATCTGATCGAGATAATCCACAAGCAACGCCCGCGCGGCCGCTCGCGGCATGTTGATCCGGTACAGGTAAACGTTCTCGCCCCGGTAATCAGTCCGGACGCCGATGACATCGCGTTCGTCGGCCACGGCGTAGTAGAGCTCGTACTGCCGGAAAAAACCCAGCAACGCGGAGTAGTCTTCGCCCACTTCCTTGCGGGTCTCAATCGACACCGCCAAGTGTTGGCCGTCCGCGAAGGCCCAACTCGAGATCGTGTGGCAGATGAGCGTCGGCCCCCAGTACGACATGAAGAGGTCGCAGCCGACAATCTGATCGAGGTCGTACCGGCGCGTTTCCCAGTGCGGGGTGAAGTTGGTTTCGGAGTGATACTCGAAGTTGCGGACATTGTGGATGGTCACGGCATTGCCTTGAATATCCGCCGTCGCCAATTGGGCAACGTTCGGCTGCCAGTTGCGGTCGTTGCGGGCCGGGATCGAAAACCACCACGCCATCACCACCGCCACCAAGCCGAGCACCGCCAACACACCGTTCCGAAAGCGTTCGAAGGAATACAGCACCACGCCGCTGCCGACGATAAAGCCTACCGCCAAGACCCCGGCTAGTTTGCGCGAGGTCGGCCCGTCGATCCACAGGGCGGCCGCCGACCAGACAACCAAGCCGAGCAGGATCGCGAGCAGAATGATTTGCCAACCAACGCGCAGGATTAAAACCAGCACCCGACCGCGCGGCGCCGCATTGTGCTGGGTTTTCATTCTCTCCAAATCTTCAGGTCGACGGGGGCCAGCGATTGGAACTTAGTAAAGAATGGCTCAGTTAATCCAGCCCTGTTCCTGGAAGCGCTTCTTGAGTACCGTCGAGATTTCCTTGGCGGTCGCGGTGGCCCGGCCGGTCACCGTGCTCTTGCCGCTGGCTTCGCCGTAGACTTTCATTCCGGTGCTGACGATCAGACCGGCTGGATTGGCGGTGGCCAGAAACGTGACCACGC
>JBAXYB010000192.1:0-2998 GCA_037127585.1 Verrucomicrobiota bacterium | reverse complement strand
TCGTCGAAATGGTTCGCTCCATCCTGCACGATGAAAAGCGCGTCCTCCCGGTCGCCGCGTGGTGCACCGGCCAATACGGCGTAAACGACATGTTCGTCGGCGTTCCGGCAGTGCTCGGCAAGAACGGCGTCGAGAAAGTCATCGAGTTAAAGCTCACCGGCGACGAACTCGGCCTGCTCAAAAAGTCCGCCGACCACGTCCTCGAAAACGTGAAGCGGCTGAATCTGTAATCCGGTAACTCAGCTCAGCTTCGTCCAGTCGAACACGGTCGCCAAGCGTGTCGTGCGGTTGTGTCGAATGTCCTGGTAAACCGCCTGCACATCGCGAGGTGGTGCGACGGCGTACAGGCCCTCGATGTTGATCCGGCCGTCCGCCAGCCAGTTCAACGCGGCAGCGAAGTTCGCGAAGATGCTACCGGCCCGAAACTCTGTGGTCCGAGGTGGCAATTCCCACTCCCAACCGCTACGCAGCACGATGTAGTTGTGGAACACGGCGTGCAACAACGTGTGCGCCGAAACCTCACTCCGCTGTTGCCACGGCACACCGATCAAAACGACCTCGCCGCGTTTGCGCACCACGCGGCAGCCATCCACCACCGCCTGCTCGTGCCCCGAGCACTCCAGCACCAAGTCCGCAAACTGCCCCTCGCTCGTCGGCACTGCGGGCAGGACGTGCTTGATTCCGGCCTGCGTCGCTAAAGTGCGGCGCGACTCGGAAGGATCGCAGCCGGTCACCTCGTAGCCGCAGTTCTGGAATATCTGCGCCGCCAAGTTTCCGACGGGCCCTAAACCGGTAACCACCACTTTTCCGGGCGGCCGCGCTGTCGTCGTTGTCAACGTGCTCATGCTCACGCCCATCAATCGTGCGAACACCGCTTTCTCGGAATCCAGGTTGGCCGGCACCATCATCACCTGCTCCACCGAGGTGCGTTGCCGGGAACGGTGCCCGCCCATGGACAACAGCCGGTCACCTCGTCGAATTCCGTTAACCTCCGCGCCCACTTCCTCGGCCTCGAACACCGCCGCGTAACCCGGTACTGTCGGCATTTTCGCGTACGACGCCACGCCGGTGTAGACCGCCAACTCCGTACCGGCACTGATCACACTCGCCAAGGTGCGGCCCGCAATTTCTTTCGGACCGAGCGGCTTTGAGTCGACCGCTTCCGTCAACAGTTCCGCCTGTTCGGGCGCGGTGAAGGTGATGGCTTGTTGGTTCACAGTAGGATCCCGTTTCCCTTCGCGACGTTCCGAATATGCGTCGCCGCCTGAGCGTACTCCGCTTCGGTTTGGAGGTGTTCGAGCATCAATGTCGTGTCCGCCGGTAGCTTCGCGAGCTCGGTGAGGTAGACCCGGTAATCCAGGCCACCCAACCCCGGGCAGACTTCGTCCAAATGAACCGTGAGTTTGTTGCCAAGCGCGATGTCTTTCGCGTGACAGCTCTGGATCCATGGCCCGAGCTTGGCGAAGCATTCGCGAATCAGCGCGGCGTTGTTGAAGAAACGTTGTGGGCTGCTGACGATGTTGACCGGATCGAGATGGACGGCGAGCTGCGGACGGTCGATGGTTTTGAGCAACTGGAGATAGCTGTCGGGTGAGTCCGGGTACATCCACGGCATCGTCTCAATCGCATAGAAAGCGCGCGTCGGCCTTACGGCATCAATGATCGTGCGCACCGTCTCGACGATCAGATCGAATGTCCCGGGCGTCAGGTCTTCGGCACATGGACCATCCCATTTCGGACCGCGCGAGCCAGTGATGTTCACGCAGCACCGGGCGCCGATGGCATCGGCGAGAGTGAGTTGCTTCTGGCAGTACCCAATCGCGTCGAGCCGCGCCTTCTCGTCTTTGCTCAACGGGTTGCTCCACGCGCCCACCTCGGCAATCACGATGTCCGCGTCTCGTGCCGCCTTCTCGTATGCCTGAATCACGTCCGCGGGTTGGTCAGCTGTTACCGGGCAGTACGCCGCTCGGTAACCTTGGCGCCGTACCTGTGCGATCCATTTCTCCGGCGCGTCGCTTTCTCCGAACGTTGGTCCACCGAGCCTCATGGTTGCGCAGATTGGCAGCCCAATCGCGGCCTGTCAACAAACCGCTTCGTGGCTTGCGCGTTGCGACACGTCTCCGTAGATTCGCCGTGGCTTTGTGAGCCGTGAACAACTGATGCAGGCAGCGCAATTCTACCCGGCATGGGAAACATTGCCACACGAAGATAAACTTCCGCCCGCCGCCACAATTACCGACCGGCTGAAGGTGTTGAGCGGCATGACCGGCGGCGCGCTCGGCAAGCGCGCCCTGCCAACAACCCCCGGTAGGGACGGCGCGCCGCGCCGTCCGCAGCCGATGATCGTCACCTCTGTTCAAGCCCTAATGCAGCGCACCTTTTCACCGAACCAATTCACCGCACTGCGTTTCACAATCACGCTCGGCCAGAAGCTCGACCTTCAAGATTTCTCCGACCGGCTCGTCGAACTTGGTTATCACCCAGAATTTCAAGTCAACGAACGCGGCGACATTGCGGTGCGCGGCAAGAACGGCGTCGAGAAGGTCATCGAGCTGAAGCTCACCGGCGACAAACTCGGCATGCTCAAGAAGTCCGCCGACCACGTTCTCGAAAACGTGAAGCGGCTGAATCTGTAGCTACTGCTCTCACAAAGTTGAATGCAAGGGTTGTTTGGGAGGGCGAGGCTCCCCGCCGAGCCGTGGTTCGCCGGGAGGCACACCCTCCCAATGTAGTTTGACGAAGTACTAGTTTAGCGGCTGCGCCCCGAGCGTGCCGATTAATTGCTCTCGGTAAGTGGCGGACCGAACAAAGTCCTGTCGCTGGCGCGCGCTATCGAGCCGGGCTTTGATCCCAAGCCGGCCAGCTTCTTCGGCGTAACCGGGTTTCTGGGCGAACTGCTCCAGCGCGCCAACGTGCCGCGTCCAAAGCCGTTCGTCGAGGGCTTGCTGCGCCGTCAGTCGAGCCGCATACCAATCGCTCGCCAACAAGCTCTCCCGCG
>JBAXYB010000191.1:0-3027 GCA_037127585.1 Verrucomicrobiota bacterium | reverse complement strand
GGAGATCGCAGAAGATGAAACAGATGCTGTTGAACTCAGTGCTGGCCGCAGCATTGTTGGCCGCTATCAATACCGGGCAAGCCAAGGAAACTGTCTTTGAGGCGTTGCCGGAGGCGATCGATGCCTACGTTTACGGTTATCCGCTGGTCACGATGGAGATGACCCGCCGCGTCATGACCAATGTCGAGAAACCCGAAGGCACGCGCGCGCCGATGGGGAACTTCGTGCGGATGCGCGAGTATCCCACCGCGGCGTTTCGCGACGTGACCGCCCCGAATGCCGACACGCTTTACACCACCGTGTGGGTGGACGTGGGCCAGGAGCCGTGGGTGTTAACCCTGCCGGATGCGCACGACCGGTACTACCTATTCCCGATGCTCGACGGCTGGACGGATGTGTTTCAAGTGCCGGGCAAACGCACGACCGGGACCGGCGCGCAGAAATACGCGATTACCGGCCCCGGCTGGAAAGGCAAGTTGCCGGCGGGCGTGAAGGAATACAAATCGCCCACCGCCATCGTCTGGTTGCTCGGACGCATCTACTGCACCGGCACGCCGGAAGATTATGCCGCTGTCCATAAATTGCAGGATGAGATTTCGATTGTGCCGCTCAGTGCCTACGGCAAACCGTACACGCCGCCCGCCGGCAAGGTTGATCCGTCCATCGACATGAAGACCGCCGTGCGCGAACAGGTCAACGCCCTCAGTGCCGACGAGTATTTCAATCTGCTGGCGAAATTGCTGAAAGACAATCCGCCCGCCGCCGCCGACGCGCCCATGGTCAAGAAGCTGGCGAAGCTGGGCATCGTCCCCGGTCAGCCGTTTGACGGCAGCAAACTCGGCGCGGTCGCCAAGGACGAATTCGACAAAGTGCCGAAGATCGCCAACGACAAAATCATGCGCTGGATGAAGGAAGGCATTCTGGCCGGCGACATGAAATTGGAGAATGGCTGGGTATTCACTACCAAGACCGGCCTCTACGGCGTGAACTACATTCAGCGCGCGTTGATCACCGCCATCGGCCTTGGCGCGAATCGTCCGCAGGACGCCGTCTATCCCACCTCGGAAGGCCCGGACATTCTCGGGTCGTACACGGGCGAGAAGAAATACGTCATGCACTTCGGTAAAGGCGAACTGCCGCCCGCGGACGGTTTCTGGTCGTTGACGATGTACGACAAGGACTACTTCTTCGTGAAGAATCCGATTAACCGGCAAAGCATCAGCGCCCGGCAGAATCTCAAGCCCAATGCCGATGGTTCGGTGGACCTCTATATCCAGAACGAAAGTCCCGGCGCCGACAAGGAATCGAACTGGCTGCCGGCGCCGAAGGACAAGTTCATCCTCATGATGCGGCTCTATTGGCCGCAGGAGAAAGCGCCCTCGATTCTCGACGGCACGTGGAAGATACCGCCGGTCAAAGCCATGGAGTAACGCCGTTTCGGTCTTGAACCGCGCAAGCCGACCCATAATTTTCGGGTCGGCTTGCGAATTCAATCCCGAACGGAAAAACAAACATGAAACGCATACTGTGGAGTGCGGCAATTGCCGCGATTATGACCGGCTACGTGACAGCCGAAGACACCATCTCGAAGGCTGAGAAAACCGAGAAAGACCGGCCCGGCATCGCCGAGACGAAAGCCATCGCCGAAGAAGGCTTCATCTACGGCCTCCCGCTCGTGATGAACTACGCGGTCAATTACGAGTTCTGGTTGGACAAGACGTGGCGGCCCGGTGAGATTGAACTCGTGAAGTAAAGAATCCGTTTCGATTGTGAAACACGCGGGCCGTCCCGGACATCTTCGGGACGGCCTGTTGCGTTTGTGTAGGCGTTGCTGAATCCACGGCTTGTTATCCGCGCGGGCCCGCGCTAGTCTTCCTCCGCCATGAATGAGAACACGAACGCCGTGATGCGCCGCGTCCACGCTCTCGTAGATGAATCGCGGGTGCGCTGTTTGTGGTTTCTGCGGGAAGATTACTATCCGCAGACGCCCGCCGAGGCGTGTCGCGTGTTGGAATCCATCGAGCGGCATGGCGACGTGGCAACCTTTCAAAAAGCAGCGACCCTAAGACAATGGCTCTCACAGAATTCCAACGGACCGTCTGCCGCTTAATCGCCCGGCAACGTCTCGCCACCGGTGAAAGCTATGTGGCCGGCGGCGTGGCGTTGAACACGTTGACCGGTAGCGCGCGCATCTCCCGTGACATTGATCTGTTTCACGACACGGCGGAAGCAGTGGCCGCGAGTTGGCAAGCCGACCGGCAATTACTGGAGGCGCATGGGTATCAAATCCACGATGCCCGCGAACGCTCGGCGTTCGTCGAGGCGACTGTGGCCAAGGCCGGCGCGAGTGTGTTGCTGCAATGGGCCGCCGACAGTGCGTTTCGGTTCTTCCCACTGATCGAGCATGCGGATTTTGGGCTGACGTTGCATCCATTTGATTTGGCGACGAATAAGGTGTTGGCCCTCGTCGGCCGGCTCGAACCCCGTGACTGGGTGGATCTGATTCAGTGCCACGCGCGCATCCAACCCCTTGGGTATCTCGCGTGGGCTGTCAGCGGCAAAGACCCCGGCTTCAGCCCCGCGGCCATTCTCGAACAGGCGGGACGCTCTGCACGCTATTCAGCGGCGGAGATTGCCGCCCTGTCTTTTGCCGGAACTCCCCCCGATGCCGCCGCCCTGTCGCGCCAATGGCATGCCATGTTGACGGAAGCGCACGATCTCGTGGCGGCGCTGCCGCCGGTAGAGACCGGTCGCGGGGTGCTGGACGACCAAGGCGGGCTGTTCGCCGGTGACTCCACCCAACTGCGCGCTGCGCTGGCAACCGGCACGATCCGATTCCACGAAGGCCGGATCCGCGGCGCGCTGCCCCAACTGCACCTGCGCGCCAGATGATTGACCACAACCATTCCGAACCGTAATGAAAGGATCCTGAAGACAATGAAACGTATTTTGTGGAGTGCGGCAATTGCCGTGATTATGACCGGCTACGTGACAGCCGAAGACACCATCTCGAAGGCTGAGAAAACC
>JBAXYB010000190.1:0-3153 GCA_037127585.1 Verrucomicrobiota bacterium | reverse complement strand
GCCGAAGCCGAACAAGTGGCGCGCGAACTCAAGACCAACAATCTTGTCGTCAAAGCCCAGATCCATGCCGGCGGCCGAGGCAAAGCGGGCGGAGTCAAACTTTGCAAGACTCCCGAAGAAGCCGGCAAGCTCGCGAAAGAAATGCTCGGCAAGATTCTCGTCACCCACCAGACCGGTCCTGCCGGCAAGGAAGTGAAGAAAGTTCTCATCGCCGCCGCGGTCGGCATCAAGAAAGAACTCTACCTCAGCCTCCTCGTCGATCGCGCCGTCGGGCGCGTTTCATTCCTCGCCAGCACCGAGGGCGGCGTGGACATCGAGACCGTGGCGGCCAACACCCCGGAGAAAATCGTCCACGAAGCCATCGACCCCGCGACCGGCATGCTCCCCTATCAAGCCCGCAAAATCGCCTTCGGGCTCGGCCTCGGCGGCGAACACCTGCCCGCAACCGTCGCGCTGCTCCTCAATCTCTACAAGGCATTCGTCGATACCGACGCGTCGATGATCGAGATCAACCCGCTGATCATCAGCGATGAAAACAAGGTCGTCGCGCTCGATGCGAAGATCGGTTTCGACGACAGCGCGCTCTACCGGCACAAAGACATCGCCGCTATGCGCGACATCAACGAAGAAGACCCGCGCGAAGTCGAAGCCTCGAAGCACAACCTCAATTACATCGGCCTCGACGGCAACATCGCCTGCATGGTCAACGGTGCCGGCCTCGCGATGGCCACGATGGACATCATCAAACATTACGGCGGCAACCCCGCCAACTTCCTCGACGTCGGCGGCGCCGCCACCCAGGAAACCGTCACCGAAGCGTTCAAGATTCTCTGCAGCGACAAGAACGTAAAAGGCATTCTCGTCAACATTTTCGGCGGCATCATGAAGTGCGACGTCATCGCCACCGGCATCATCGGCGCAGTGAAAGTCGTTCACCTCACCGTTCCGCTCGTCGTCCGGCTCGAAGGCACGAACGTCGAACTCGGCAAGCAACTCCTCAAGGACAGCGGCCTCCCGATCATCACCGCCGACGGTCTCGCCGATGCCGCCCAGAAAATCGTCGCCGCCTCCAGATGAAACTTTACCTCTACTACGAAAACGTCCAACACCCACTGGCGATCGAGCTTGGCGACACCGAGGTGGACGGCTTCATGCAGGAATATGAAGAAGCCCTGCATGACACTTCCGTCGAAACCTTCCAGTGGAAAAACTCCAGCTTCCGAATCGGTGGCCTGATGGCCATCGTCTCCCACAAACACGCGAGTCTTTCATGAGCATCCTCGTTGATAAAAACACCCGTCTGATCATCCAAGGAATTACCGGCACTGCTGGCAAATTCCACGCCGAACAATGCGCCAAGTACGGCACCAACATTGTCGGTGGCGTCACCCCCAATCGCGCCGGTGAAACCGTCGAACTCGATGGCAAGAAGACCCCGGTTTTCAACACCGTCGCCGACGCCGTCCGCGAAACCGCCGCGAACGTCTCCTGTATCTTCGTCCCCGCCCCTTTCGCGGCCGACGCCATCCTCGAAGCCGCCGCCGCCGGCATCGAACTGGTCATCGCCATCACCGAAGGCATCCCGGTGCAGGACATGGTCAAAGTCAAACGCGCCCTCGCCGGCACGTCCGTCAAACTGATCGGCCCCAACTGCCCCGGCATCATCACCCCCGGCGCCTGCAAAATCGGCATCATGCCCGGCTACATCCACAAGCCCGGCCCCGTCGGCATCATCAGTCGCTCCGGCACCCTAACCTACGAAGCCGTCTGGCAACTCACCAGCCGCGGCATTGGTGAGAGCACCTGCATCGGCATTGGTGGCGACCCGGTCAAAGGCCTCGACTTCATCGACCTGCTTGAAATGTTCGAGACCGACCCGCAAACCGAAGCCGTCATCATCATCGGCGAAATCGGTGGCAACGCCGAAGAACAAACTGCCGCGTGGATCAAAGACAATTTCACCAAACCCGTAGCCGCCTTCATCGGTGGCGCAACCGCTCCCCCCGGCCGCCGCATGGGTCACGCCGGCGCAATCATCAGTGGCGGTTCCGGTAAGGCCAGCGATAAGATCGCCGCGCTCGAAGCCGCCGGCATCGCCGTCGCCAAAACCCCGGCCGAGATCGGCGAAACGCTGATCAACTTGATCAAGTAAGTGGCTTGAATTGACGGTGTGGTAAAGTAAAATTCATCTGTGAATGCAGCGCCAACAACCTCAAACATCCCGCGCGAGTGGCTGGAGGAATTTCAAGCCGCCGCCCGCCGGCCATTACCCGTTCGCTGGCGGTACGCCTTTATTCACACGTACAAGCCCGTGCTCGACGATGTCCAATATCGCGCCTTCGATACGATGGCGGACTACCGGCAATGGTGTCAGGCGAGCCTCCCCGACTGGCTGGGCTATGCCCGCATTTGAGTACCGGCAAGCGGAGGAGGTTCGCGACGTCTTTCGGCGGAACCACATCCGGTACTTGTTTCTCGGAAAGTCCGGCGCGATTCTTCTGGGGTTCCCCGACACCACCCAGGATGCTGACCTCTATATCGACCGCACCGCCGCCAACTGCCAAGCGCTCGTGACCGCCCTACGCGAAGTGGGTTTTGACCTGACCGATGGCCAAGCCAGCGAGATTCAACGTGGCAAAGATTTCGTGCAACTCAAAAATGGCCCCTTCGACCTCGACCTAATTTTCGCTCCTGACGGCATCGAATGTTTTGCCGATGCCTGGCAGCGGCGGGTGGAAGTGGAAGGTTTTCCCGTGTGTCATATCGACGACATCATCGCTAGCAAAACCGCGACCAACCGGGCCAAGGACCGCGAATCTCTTCCCCGGCTGCGCTCCTTCCGCGACTACTGGCGGCAGCAGCAAAAATCACCATGACTTCACCCGAGCCTTCCTCACTCCAACCGCGGCGGCTCCCCCATGACGAGCTGATGCTGTTGCCCATCCTCCGGTACGACGGCCCGACCCACCTCTGCGTTACCGACGCCGATCTTCACGCCGCGCACGAAGCCCTCCGCCATGAGCGCGTTATCGGCTTCGACACCGAGACTCGGCCGACATTCCAGAAAGGTCAGTCGCACACCCCAAGTCTAGTGCAACTGGCCGGCAGCCACGCCGTTTACCTGTTCCAATTAAAACGCCTCGACTGTGCCGC
>JBAXYB010000189.1:0-3160 GCA_037127585.1 Verrucomicrobiota bacterium | reverse complement strand
CAGATCCAGGCGCTGGCCGAGAAGATTACCGGGTTGATTCAAGAGCGCATCGGCGCGTAGGCCGGCCAGCACGCGAGTCTTTTCGGTCGCTGTCATTTCCTGCCACCCGGCAATTTGAGCCCGTGTCCGCCCACACCCGAGGCAAACCCGGTCCGCCTCGTCCATCCGGCAAATGGCGATGCAGGGTGACTCGACAGACTTGGCTGGATGGAGTGGGTTCATGGGGCGAAATAGTAGTTATTGGTCTGGTTGCCAAACCAACCGACGAGAAACTTCCAGGACGTTGCGTTGTCCGACCGGGTGATGGTTTCTGCGGCGGCATGGCCATCGCACCAGACGACGTTCGCCCGGCGGCGGTGACGGAAGTGAAGGGACGGCGCAGGGCTACCGTACATGACGCCGGTCGCACTGAGAAATTTGTCGGGTTCAGCAAACGAATACTCGATGAGAAACGTTTGGCCGGCGCTAAACTGTGGAAAGCCGGCGTCGCCGAACATGACAGTGGTGGTGGGCCGGCTCATCTGCTCGGGGTGCATACCGGCCTGACAGGCGGCTTCTGTGTAACCGGCCAAATAACTCCGCGTGCCGACACCGAGGTAATTGTAGCCGTAGCCGCCGCACCCCACTTCAAACGCCACCGCGTCATTGGTGGAGAAACTCCATTGGCTCATGGAAGCGCAGGCCCGGATGGCTTGGCTATCGCCAAAGTAGTGAGATAGCGGACCGGTCCGCGAATCAAAAGGCGTGCTGGCGTCGGGCCGCGAGCCGTACCACCGAATCAAATTATTCCCAAAAATATCCGGCGCCGCTGGAGCATACCCATCGTAATCGCCGGCATAGGCGAGGTTAGCGAGGTAAAGCTGATGTAGGTTGCTCAGGCAAGTCGCTTGGCGACCCGTATCGCGGGCGCGCGAAAGCGCCGGCAGCAGCAACGCCGTGAGCATGCCGATGAGCGCAATCACCACGAGCACCTCGACAAGGGTAAACCCGTTGCGCTTCATTGGCTGGCTCCGATGCGATAGAACTTCCGGGGTAAGTTGCCGGCATCATTTGTCAAGGTTGTGGCAGTTGAGCCGGCAATGAAGTGCAGTTCATTCGACCAGATGCCGGCCACCAAATTCGTGCTGGTTTGCAGCGTGTAAGCCTGACCGCTAACCAGCCCGCTGATATTGATCAGGAAGTTCGGCTGCACCATCCATGCTGCGTCAATCGTGGGGACGGGCGTTTCCAGAATCGCCACGCCGCGCAGGGCGAATCCGTCCGTGCTTGAGTCCGGAGTGGCAACCAGTGCCGGCAATTGTGTGCCATCGAAATAGGGCGAGTAGATGGGGTTGCCGTATTGATCCACGGTGCTGCCATCGCCAATCACGTCGGTCAGGCGGATATAGCGGATGTTGTCCAGGTTCACTGATCCGTTCACTACGTTTGGATGATTGGTCAGCGCGGCTAACGCGAACGGTGTTCCATACTGCAACGCCATCTTGCCGGCCAAGCCGTCCAGCATGGTGGCATCCTGACTCAACCAATGAGCGGAGTTGTCGGCTACGGTGGCTTGAAAGAGAACGTCCGTGTTCAGATACGTGACAGGGAATCGCGCCCAGTTCAACGCATCCGAAGAAGCATCCACAAAGGCCGGCTTGCACCACAGGAAGTTGTTCCCGCGCACGACCGGCACCAAGTTGGTGCCGCTTTGGTAGTACACATAGTTTGTCCCGCCGCCGCGCTCGGCCAGTGCCGGCGCCGCGGATGGAAACGAATTGTTAAAGACCGCGAAATTCCAGCCCGCGCGATAGGGAATCGCCCGCCCAAACGATACCGTGATCGACGCGCCGTGTCCCAGTGCCAGCACATGCTTCGTCGTGCCATTCAACGTAAAGTCCGTCGGTGCTCCCAGGATGGCGTTGTCGATAGAATCCAGTTGATTGCTATTATTGTGGCAATAACCGCCGCCGGCCGGATTGGGTCGAATGTAATCCTGCCAGCCGGTCGCCCAGCCGGTAATGCGAACATCATTGGAACGAATTCCCTGATTGTAGTCCGCAAACGGCCCCGCCATCGCGTTGACGGCGATCAACACCACTGCTGCGGTAATTGCCAACTGCGCTTTCACAATCAACGCCGGTAGTTGCGCCGGCTGACGCCCAAGAACGCCAGACCGGCAATAACAAGGCCCACCGTCCCTGGCTCAGGAACGGCTATGAACCCGTAATATTGTGCAGTCCCACCCTGGAAAGGATTGGCCTGATCCGTGTAGGCGACATAGTCCAGACCACCGACGGAGAAGGTCGTGACCAAGTAGTTGCGGTTGGTCAAGCCGGGGATCACGGAGGTTTCCGTGTTGGAAAACGGATCATACATTTGCAGGCCGTTCGCCAGATAGCCGGTCGACCAAATCCGGCCCAACCCGTCCACCGCCATCGTGCCGAGCGAGTTACCGGACTGATAAACGAAAGTGCCATCCTCAATCGTCAGCGGCGTACCGGCAATCGCCAAGCTCAACTGGGCGGCGGTAAATTTGTAGACCTTTTGATCGTCATTATCGCCGACGTAGAGATTGCCGGCGGCATCGCGCGCGAAGCCGCAACTGTACGTCGAGATGTTGGTGATGATCAGCTTGGTGGTGGCGGTATTAAGGTCAACATACGCGATGCCATGCGTGCCCCCGGCACTATTGCCGCCCCCGACATAAAGGCCATCGGCGTCGCGAAATACTCCTGAATAATTATTCAAAGACAAACTCTGCGCGACGAAAGTCGGTGCGCTTATTGAGGACGGATTGAACCGGTACAGATCGCTCGAACCAAACCCACCGCCGCCCGCCACGGCGTGAGTCGCGTCCCACACGGCGAGGAACGAAGGGTCCGCGCTATTGCCCGGCGACACATTGCTGTAAGCGGTATAACCAGCCGCGCCGAAACTGTTTTGCTGGTAGTAAGCCCCCTGATTAGCAAACACGTAACGCCCGTCTGGTAAAACGGTCACGGCGGTTGGAGCAAATGCCCCGGAAAGATTCGGCAGTGCAAACTGCGTCCAGTCGGCACAAACATCAGAAACGACCGGTACTGTGGCGAGCGCCACAGCAAGAACAACAACGGGCAACTTGAAACGATACATAACGGATTCCTTTGGTACGAAGGGTTGATTGCGTTTCCGTGTCAGC
>JBAXYB010000188.1:0-3169 GCA_037127585.1 Verrucomicrobiota bacterium | reverse complement strand
TCATGGTCGCGCCGAAGGGCAGCGGCTTGAACGTCCGCCGCAACTTCCTCAGCGGTGCCGGCATCAATTCCAGCTACGCGATCTATCAAGACGCGACCGGCCGCGCTAAAGAACGCTGTCTCGCGCTCGGCATCGGCGTTGGCTCGGGCTACCTGTTCCCGACGACGTTCCCGCACGAAACCAACAGCGATCTCACCGGCGAACGCGGCGTGTTAATGGGCTGTCTGGCTGGCGTGATGGAAGCGCAGTACGACGTGCTCCGTGCCGGTGGCCACAGCCCGAGCGAAGCGTTCAACGAAACCGTCGAAGAACTCACCCAGTCGCTCATCCGTCTCGTCGACGAAAAGGGCATGGACTGGATGTACTCCAACTGTTCGCAGACCGCCCAACGCGGCGCGCTCGATTGGAAACCGAAATTCAAGAAAGCCACCCTGCCGGTGTTCAAGGCGCTCTACAAGAACGTCCGCAGCGGCAAGGAAGCCGCGCACGTCATCAAGACCTGCGGCGCCAAGAGCTACCCCGCCCGGCTCGCCAAGGAAATCGCCATCATGCGCAACAGCGAAATGTGGCTCGCCGGTGCCGCCGTCCGTTCTTTGCGTCCGGCGGAAAAAGCCAAGACCATCACCGCCAGCACCAAGGGCGTATCCGGCCGCAAGGGCTGATATATATCGCAACGTAGGAGCGAATTTTATTCGCGACCGGTCGCGATTACAAATCGCTCCTAACAAATTGCCAAAACAAAGCGGCGACCCGGTTGGGTCGCCGCTTTTGTTTTGCCGGTAAATGTTACTTGCCGGTCACCGACGTGTGGAATTCTTTCCAGTCGTCGAGGTTGTTCAAGTTGATCGCGTCGGGGCAAACCGAACCTTCATCGGTGATGCCGCTCGCGCTCAAGATGCTCTTGCGCGTGGCGTCGTCATGGATGTAGCCGGCAATCGCGAGATTCGACTTTTGAATCGTCGCCTTGTCGAGCTTCACGCCCGGCTGCTTCTTCACCCACGCTTCGAACTGCGGATAGGTCGGCTTGGTCGCGATGAACTTCTTCACTTCGTCGGCATTGAGGCCGAGAGCGCTGATGACCATCGAGTCATAGCCTTTGCCGATACCGGGATAGCCATCGGCGAGCTGGCCGGTGGATTCCAACAACACTTTCTGCCAGAGCCGCGGCAGGTGCAACACGCCGAGCGGGCCGGCAATTCCTGAACTAATCAACGGGACGTACTTTGTAGCCATGTTCTGCTTTCCTTGTGTTTGTAGGAGCGATTTCCAATCGCGACCGGTCGCGAATCCAATTCGCTCCTACGAGTTTAGTTTCTTCCAAATCTTGTCAATTTCAACGCGCAAGACTTTCGCGTCTTCCCAACTGTTCGGCAACGTCGTGAAGTTGTAACCGCCGGGCACCGGCCCCATTTCGGGACAAGCGTAGATGTCGCGGTTGGCGTTCCCCTTCCCTTCGCGCCAGCATTTGAGCACGGCCTCGACGAACGGCAGGTAATCTTTCACTTCCTGAGTCAAATTCCCCTTCCCGTCCGTGACCGGCACCTGACAGTGATGGCCGTTAAACGGGCGGAAGTGAAATTGCTGGGCGCGTTGAATCAGGTCCGGGCGGACGATGAGCCGTTGCGCGTAATTGCCGGGGTGCAAATGTTTCACGACCGAGAGATGCGAGAAATCCCACGTCATCGGCAAGAGTTCGCCGGTCACCTTCTGATAAGCATCCGCCAGCGCGTATGTTTTCTCCGGTGTCTCGGTACACGTGTCGCGGTGAACTTCGATGGCCGGTTCAACGCCTTGCTTCTGGCCTTCCTGCAACATCAGCATCGTCAAGCCGAGCGCTTCCGGCGTAAGCGTGTCTTCGTCGGCGAGCTGCACGTTGATATGGTGCGCGCCCATGTCCTTGTTGTCTTTGACCGCGGCCGGGAAGTCGACTGCCTTGCCAGACGCGATGTAGCCGCAAACTATCATGCCGTGTTTCTTCAGTACCGGCGGCAAATCCTTGTTCGGGCCTGACGCCATCCCGTCGAACCCAGCAGCTTTGGCATCGGCAACTTTTTGATCCAGCGTCCACTCTTTCGCCTGCGAGGGATAATGGGTCAACGACCAGAACGATGCGATGTGATGTAGTTTCATATAATGGTTGCTATCCAGTAGCGCGGGCGTCTCGCCCGTGTCGTGCATCGGTCATAACGGGCGGGACGCCCGCGCTACTTTTCATTTCTTCTTCGGCCCACGCCCCTTGAAGGTTAATTCCGCGATACCGGACTTATCGAGATCACCGAGACCGACCTGCGTCATCTTCTTGAACTGCTGGTACGTCGCCGTCGCGAGCGGCAAGTTCAGCTTCGCTTTCTTCGCCACGCCGAGAGCGATAGCGGAATCTTTCGCCGCGTGGGCGGCCGAGAAGAAACACGCGTGATCGCGATTCACCATGTCTTCGCCGTCGGTCACGAGGACGCGCGAGTTTGCGCCGGTCTGGCTGAACACTTCCATCAACGTCTTGAGATCGAGACCGAGCGCTGCGCCGAGACCGAGACCTTCCGCCAAACCAGCCGTGTTGATGTTCATGACCATGTTGACCAACGCCTTGACCTGCGCCGCCTTACCGGCCGTGCCGATGTAACGCATCAACTTGCCGTCATCGCTAAGCTTGGTGAGGATCGGCTTCACCTTATCGAACGTGGACTTCTCACCGGCACACATGAGATAGAGCGTCCCAGCGCGCGCCTGGTTGATGGACGATGCCATACAGCCTTCGAGCGTGCCGGCGCCGGCCTTCTTGGCGAGCTTCTCGACTTTGACGTGCGTCTCCGGCGAAACCGTCGCGCAGTTGATGAAGGTCTTGCCCTTCGCGCCTTGCAACAAATTGTCTTTCTTGCCGGCAAAGATGGCTTCCATGGATTTGTCGTCCACGACCACGGTGATGATGACGTCTGCCTGCGCCGTCACGTCCGCGAGCCGGGTACACGCCGTCGCGCCCAGTTCCTTCGCCAACTCCTGCGCCGCCGCCGTCCGCACGTCGTACACCGTCGTCACCCGGTAACCGACGTCCACCAACCGCCGCGCCATATTCGCGCCCATCCGTCCCACGCCTACGACTCCGATACGTTCCATGTCTTGTCTCCTGATTGTTATTCGTTCGCAACCGGTCGCGAATGAAATTCGCTCCTAC
>JBAXYB010000187.1:0-3175 GCA_037127585.1 Verrucomicrobiota bacterium | reverse complement strand
CGGTCGGACGCTTGCAATTGCCGGCCGCGCTCGCCATCATGCCGGCGTGAAACGAACGTTCCTCGCCCTGTGTCTCCTCGCCTCCACCGCCCACGCGACCAACCGCGTCGTCCTCGTTCGCGACCCGGCCGTGCTCGACGGCCGCAACGTCAACGCCGCGCGCGCCGCCGCCATGGTCAACGCCAGCATGAAATCACTCACCAGCCAAACCAATCTCACCGCTGCCTGGCAGCAATTATTTTCCAGCAACGACGTGGTCGGCATCAAAGTCAGCACTGTCGCGGCGCCGGCGCATGTCACCCACCCCGAAGTTCTCGCCGCGATTGCTGCCGGTCTTCAACTTGCCGGCGTCGCCTCCACCAACATCATCATCTTCGACCGCGATCCAAAGAAACTCCGCGACGCCGGGTATACCGGCCTCCGCGTCGCCGCCATCATCGGCGAGACCGGCTGGGATGCCGGGGTGTTCATCGAGAGTCCATCCGTGGGCAAACTCATCTGGGGCGACCTCGAATTCGGCAAGGAAGAACCGCTGAGCAACCGCTCGCATTTCCCGAAGCTCTTGACTCAAACCATCACCAAACTCATCAACGTCCCGGTCTTGATGGATCACGAAGCGGCTGGTCTTGCCGGCTGTCTCTACAACGTCACCCTGGGCATGGCCGACAACGTCCGTCGCTTCGAGCAACCCGGCCAGCGACCTGACCCGGCCATTATCGAACTCTACGCCCGGCCTGAATTGCGTCGCAAACTCGTGCTTAATATTGCTGACGCGCTCTATGCCGGTTACGCGGGCGGGCCGGCCTTCAAGCCGCAGTATTCCTGGCCGTACGCCGGTTTGTATTTCAGCCGGGACGCCGTGGCGCTGGATGCCGTGTGTCTTGATTTGGTGGAAGCCAAACGCCAAGAGCAAAACGTTGCCCCTATCGGTGACCGCGCGGGCCACGTCATGGCCGCCGGCAAAGCCAAGTTGGGCCAAGTGGACCGGGAACAAATCGAACTCGTGGAAGTTACCCCGGTCACCCAATGAATGCCCGGCAATTCCTCCAAACCGTCCTGCTTGCCACCCTGAGTCACACCGCCCGGGCTGACGGACTGATCGGCCAATACGGATTCCTCTCCAGCGCTGTTCTCGGACCGCAATCCGAAGCAGCGATCCGCGCCCGCATCACCACCATGGCGCGCGACTATGGCATCCGCGAGTTTCAGTTCTACGATTGGTTTGCCGACTACTCCACGCCGGTCAGTGGCGATCACTGGCCCACACCGTATTTCCAAAAGGGCCAAATCAGCCGGCACACGATTGAGATCAGCATCGACGAAATCCACCGGCAAGGCGGCCGCGCCTGGGCCTATGTCCAGTCCATCGGCTCCGAAGAAAAGAATCTCGAAGACCCCGCGAAACAAATCTGGAAACTGCGCAACGCTGTCGGCCAATGGCATTGGCATCCGCCCGGCTCCGAAAAGCCGCGCTTCCCGACTTATTTCGCAAACGCCGCATGGGCCGAACACATGGTTAACCGCTGGGCGCGCCGGGTGAAACAACTTGGCTTCGACGGCATTCACTGGGACACGCTCGGAAGAATTGCCGGCGACTACGGCGCCGAGACGGCCGGCATCCATGCCTTCATGCGCACCACCCGTCCGCTCCTCGCCCGGTATGGCCTACGTCAGACAATAAACCTTGTCGACATGGCGTGGTGGGACCGGGCCGTCGTGCGCGAAAACCTCGAATTCCCCTACGTCGAATCCTGGTCCGACACCACGACCAAACGGTACTACTCCGAGATGGATCAACCCGACATGGCCGGTAAACGTGGAGTCATCGCCATGTATGCCACCACCGCCGTCCCCGCCGGCATGAGTGCATCCGAATTGGTCTGCGCACGGCACGCCGAAGCCCGGCGGCATAACTTGGTCTATCTAATCGTCGGCGACGGCGCTCGCCGGATGAAAACCGAGTACTGGCCGGACACCGTCCCACTCAGTGAATACGAGATAAGTTGCCTGCGAGAGTAGATTGTGACGACGAAACTTGGTAAAAGTCACTGACAAGGAGAACGAATATGAATCATCGCTCGACAGGTCTATTTCTTTCGGTCATGCTTTTAGTTGGGTGCAGCTCCACATTCTATAATAAGAAAGTTTCAGCTAGAGGCGTTGGCGGTGGGTATGTCGCGGCAAGTCTAGCCGGTGAACCAGACCAGAACACGCAAGTACAATCCGACCGCATGCTAGTGTGGAAAGCAAGTCTCAGTGTCGAAGTCTGGAATGTCAGCAACGCGATGGCCCAAGCGTCAGCCGCGGTTGAACAAGCCGGTGGACGGGTCGAACGAAAATCAGACCGTGGGCAAGATTTTGCGCACATCGTCGTGCGGGTTCCGGTCGCTTCTTTTCGAAAAACGCTGACCTCCCTTGAATCCATCGGGACCGTCATCAGCAAGGAAGTCAGCGCGGAGGATGTGACGGAGCAATACATCGACGTTGAGGCCCGGCTGAAGAACAAACTAGTTCTACGCGACCGGCTCAAACAGTTGCTGGATAAAGCCACCGACGTGAAGGACGTGCTGGCGATTGAGACCGAGTTGAACCGTGTCCAAGCGGATATTGATTCGATGGAGGGACGGATCAAGGTTCTCCACGGGCAAGTTGATCTAGCTACGATCGAGTTGTCCTTTGAGAAGAAGAAAGTGCTCGGGCCACTCGGATACGTCGGCAAAGGCGTCTGGTGGGCGATCTCGCATCTGTTTGTTCTTAGTGATTAGACGACCCGCATCGTCCGAACGCGGTCCCCATCAATGCATGGATGCCCAACTGCACTGCGCTGTGGCTCATTTCTGGTAAAGTATCAAACCAGACTTAGAGCGAACGCGGATTGATCCGGTCAGCGTTGGTCGATCTTGAGCGGGGCCGTCTTTGTCGAACGCGACTTGCCACTGTCCCGCCGGCAACACGACTTCGGCGCTGCTGTTGTCGGCGGCGTTGAGGATGACGCAAACTTGTTTCCAAGTCTCACCGGCAACGTGGGCGGAATCGATCGTGTACATCAGAACGTTCGGGTCGTCGGTAGTGTGAAATTTCTGCCAGGCGGCGATTTGTTCTTTCGCACGCATCCGAAAGACCGGGTGTGCTTTGCGCAACGCGATCAGGTCGCGGACGTAATCGAACAAGCCAC
>JBAXYB010000186.1:0-3196 GCA_037127585.1 Verrucomicrobiota bacterium | reverse complement strand
TAAGCGCCCGGCACCGGCATGGTTTTCGCGGGGCGCGCTTTGGCCGCGCGCATCGTGGCGGATTGTCGCCAAAAATGTTTCAGGCTGAGTAGAATCGTGGCGAGGGTGTATTCCGAGACAGCGACCGCGTTGGCGGCGTACGCGCTCGTCACCAGAATGCCGCGTTGCCAAAAAGCTTCGGTGACAAAACCGCGAATCGAGCCGGCCCCATAGAAGACCGCCCGCAACGCCGGCGCAGCGGCGAGAAATTTCTCGTCCATCACCGGCGCGCCCCAGCCGGAGAAAATCACTTCGGTCCCCTCCAGACGGTCTGTGATCTCCACCAATTCTGCAATCGCGGCGCGTTGTTCCGGGCCGTAGATCAACTCGGCCGAGTCAGGCTTCAACAGGAAGATTCCGCGTGGGCGCATGGGGCGCGTTATCGGACAGCCGAGCGGGCGGAGTCAAGCTTGCTTCACTTCCCGGCTTGGCGTAAAAATCGCGCCATGCCAACCAACCTTTTTGATCTGACCGGAGAAACTGCCGTCGTCATTGGCGGCACCGGCGTTCTCGGCGGCGCGATCGCCCACGGGCTAGCCGACGCGGGCGCGAAAGTCACTGTCATCGGGCGCACCAAACGCAGTGAGCTTCCTTTTGTGGCCGCCGACGCCACGGATACCGGCAGTTTGCGCGACGCCCTCCTGAAAACCGGCTTGCCGACGATTCTGGTCAATGCCGCCGGTGGGAATGATTCAAAGGCCACGGTCACCCCGGAGCTGCCGTTCGACAAAATCCCGCGCGAAAATTGGACCGCCGTTTTCGATCTCAACCTCGTCGGCGGAGTGCTGTTGCCGTGTCAGATCTTTGGCGCGGCGATGGCGCGCGGTTCGATCATCAACATCGCCAGTGTGTCCGCGCACTTGCCGCTCTCGCGGGTCGTCGCGTACTCCGCGGCGAAGGCCGCGGTTTTGAATCTCACGCAGTTCCTCGCCCGCGAATGGGCCGGCAAAGGTGTGCGGGTCAACTCGATCACGCCCGGCTTCTTCCCGGCCGAACAGAATCGCCGGCTCCTGTTCAAGGAGGACGGCACGCCGACGCCGCGCGCCCAAGCGATCCTCGGCCACACCGGGCTGAATCGGTTTGGCGAACCGGCGGAACTCGTCGGCGCTGTGATTTTTCTCGCCAGCAGCAAGGCCAGCAGTTTCGTCACCGGCACGGACATCCGTGTGGATGGCGGTTTCCTTTCGCAGACGATATGAAAATCCTCCTCACTACCACCTCGTTTCAAGACACGCCGGGCGGTCACCACCAATTGATCGAAGGTTTCGAGATCGTCCGCGAACGCGGCCCATTACCGGAAGCGCGGATGCTGGAGCTGGCCGGTGACTTCGACGGTTTTCTCTGCGGCGATGACATGATTACGCGCGCGGTCATTGAAAAATCCCTGCCGCGGTTAAAAGTCATCAGCAAATATGGCATCGGCCTCGACAAGGTGGATGTCAAAGCCGCGACCGAACTGAAAATCCCGGTCACCTTCTGCCCCGGTGTGAATCACACGACGGTGGCAGAACACACCTTCGGCCTGTTACTCGCGATTTACCGGGACATCGTCGTTGAGTGCAATCATGTGAAATCCGGCAACTGGAAACGTCTCACCGGCCACGAACTGCTCGGCAAAACCATCTTCATCGCCGGCATGGGGCGCATCGGCAAAGAAGTGGCGATTCGCGCGCAAGCGTTCGGGATGAACGTGATCGGCTTCGATAAATTTTGGGACGCGGCTTTGACCGTGAAACGCGCGGTGACGTTTGAGGAAGCTTTGCCGGCGGCGGACATTGTCACCTTGCACACGAATCTTTCCGACGAAACCCGGCATCTCATCAACGCCCACCGGTTGGCGAAAATGAAAAAAGGTAGCGTCCTGCTCAACACTGCTCGGAGCGAGTTGGTGGATTTGCCGGCGGTGATCGCCGCGCTCAAGTCCGGCCACCTCGCGGGCTATGGCACCGACGTGCTCGACGAAGAACCACCGGCGAAAGATCATCCGTTGTTCGCGTGTCCAACCGCCGTCATCACGCCGCACATCGGCAGCCGCACGTATGAGAGCGTCGCCCGACAAGCGAAGATGGCGGCGGAAAATTTGATCGCTGTTTTGAACGGCAAGAAACCATTAGCCCAGGCCAATACAATATGAATGACATCGGACTCATCGGTCTCGCCGTGATGGGCGAAAACCTCGCCCTCAATATAGCCAACCACAATTTCCCGATCTCCGTCTTCAATCGCACGACGAGCAAAGTGGACGCGTTCGTCGCCGGCCGCGCCAAGGGCAAGCCGGTCACCGGCACGCACACTCTACAGGAATTTGTCGCGTCGCTGAAAAAGCCGCGCAAGATCATCATGCTCGTCAAAGCCGGCAAAGCTGTCGACGAACTCATCGACCAACTCGTGCCGCTCTGCGAAGCCGGCGATATTCTCATCGACGGCGGCAACAGTCTGTTCACCGACACGATCCGCCGCACTGCGTACGTCGAGAGCAAGGGCTTGCTCTTTGTCGGCTCGGGTGTGTCCGGCGGCGAGGAAGGCGCGCTCAAAGGCCCGTCGCTCATGCCGGGCGGCAGTCCTGCCGCGTGGAAATCCATCAAGCCGATCTTCCAATCGATCTGCGCCAAGACCCCGGAAGGTGATCCGTGTTGCGACTGGATTGGCGAGAACGGCGCCGGCCACTTCGTGAAGATGGTGCACAACGGCATCGAGTACGGCGACATGCAGATGATCTGCGAAGTCTATGACATCATGAAACGCGGCCTCGGCATGACCAACGCCGAGATGCACGCCGTGTTTACCGAATGGAATACCGGCGAACTCGACAGCTACCTCATCGAAATCACCCGCGACATTCTCGGCCATCCGGATCAGGTGCTGGATTTGATCCTGGATGCGGCCGGCCAAAAAGGCACCGGCAAATGGACAGTCGTGGCCGCACTCGACGACGGCATGCCGTTGACGTTGATCGGCGAAGCGGTCTTTGCCCGGTGTCTCTCGGCAATGAAAGAAGAGCGCGTCGCCGCCTCGCAAGAGATTAAAGGCAAGGTCAGCGTGTTCAAGGGTGACCGGGCCAAAGCGCTGAAAGATTTGCGCGCCGCGTTGTATGCCGCGAAGCTCGTCAGCTACGCGCAAGGCTACCAACTCATGCGCGCCGCCGCGAAGACCCACA
>JBAXYB010000185.1:0-3230 GCA_037127585.1 Verrucomicrobiota bacterium | reverse complement strand
GAATGTCGTAGTTCGCGTTGCTCTCGATCAGCCAACCACTCGTGCCGTTGTCCATGAACAGACCGTTGACGGGAGCGTGACGGTAATTCCCTCGCCACAAAATCCGGCGGCGCTCTGGTTCAACAATCGTGATCTGCGGATGTGCAATCACTGCATCACCGCGCCGGGGGATGTTCGCCTCGCGGCCGGTGCGCCATTTGATCTGCGTTACCGGCTGGTTCTTAGAGATTGCCAGTAGCCAAAACTTTGGGCTTGGTGCGCGAAGTCCAGCGGATGGTGTGCGGGATGCCGGGGTAGAGGTCGAAGAAGTTGTCCGGCAACTTGCGCTCACCGTCGAGGTCGAGGCAGACTCCCCAGACGAAGGTCTTCGATTCAAAAGTCGCACGACCGGCGCGCACGCGGATGTTCACACGGGCGGAGGGCCATTTCAATTCTTTGAAGAGCGGGAGGATGAGCCGGTGACGCGCGATGAGCCGGTCGCCGTCGTGGAGAATCGCAAACGCGGCGCTGGCTTTTGGATTTTTCCACGCGGCACGCGGGAATGATGCGAGACGGGTGGAGGCGTTCGGTGCGAGTGTGACCGCCTCGGTGTGGTCAAGCGGGTAATTGCCGGCAAGATTGAAGATGCCATACCGGAGTTCGGCGTTCACCGGCTGGCTGGTTTCGTTGATGCCAAAGATGACAATTTCTTTTCCTTCCTCAGCGACGACGACGGTGACCGGCTGCATGGCGCGCCGGACCGGATGGAACGACGGTGTGCGGCGTAGGTAGTAATCCACGATGGTCCAACTGCGCGTTGCCGGCCAGCAATCGTTGTACATCCAGAAGATCGCCGCTGCGCTGCTGAACATCCGGCGGCGGAAGTTGTGGATGTATTCGCTGAGCGCTTCGCCGTGAACGAGTCCGCCCCAATAGGTGTAGTCAGCGATGAAAAGTTTTCGTGTGTCGTGGCCGGTCCACAGCGGGAGAATGCCGTCGGGATAACTCGGCGTGCCCCAGCTATCGACGGAGTTGTCGTGGACTTGCCACGCGAACGATTGCACGCGCCGGTCTTTTTCCTCCAGACAGGCGAGCATCGTCGGCAACGCGGTTGGGCCGAGGAAGCCGCCTTCGTTGGGGAAACGGCAGGTCATCTTCCGGTAATCGCGGAAATCCCGGTTAGCGAAACCGACCTGCCAGGGGTGTTGGTCGCCGGTATGATCGGCGTTGGGCGGTTCGCCGTCGAGCGAGTAGGGCGAACTCGGCCAGTAGAATCGCGTCGGGTCTTCGTCCTTCAACAAGCGCGGCAGCGTCAGGTGGAACATCGCGTAGTCGGGATAGGTGATCGCGCCGCTGTCGAAACCCCATTCCCACGCGCCCCATTCCATTTCGTTGTTGCCGCACCAGATCACGAGGCTCGGATGGGACGCGAGGCGGCGCACGTTGTAGGTCGCCTCGGCTTTGACGTTGTCGAAAAACTCTTTGTGGACGACCGGGTATTTGTGGCAGGCAAAAATAAATTCCTGCCAGACGAGAATGCCTTTCAAATCGCACAACTCGTAGAAATCGTCGCTCTCGTATTGTCCGCCGCCCCAGATGCGAAGCAGGTTAAAATTCGCTTCGAGCGCGCGGTCGGTGAGCGTGTCGTACCGGGCGCGGTCGCAACGCTGGAAGATCATGTCCGGCGGGACGAAGTTACCGCCCTTGCAGAAAATCTTTTTCCCGTTCACTTCGACGGCAAAATACCGGCCCGTTTCCGGATGTGGATCTTGGTTGATGCGCACGTGCCGGAAACCGACGCGTGCCGCTTTCGTGCCGACGCTCTTACCGGCGATCTTCAATGTCACGCGGACATCGTAGAGATGTTGCGCGCCGTGGCCGACCGGCCACCAGAGCGCAGGCTGATCGATGGCAATCGTGGCTTCGACCGGATGCAGGCCGGCCTTGATCGTGACCGGCGTGATGATTTTCTGGCCGGCCAGTTCGACCGTCAATTCACCGCGCAACTTTTTGGCGGACTCGACAAACAACCGGGCCCGGACTTTACCGGACTTTAGGTCGGCGGAAAGTTCCGCGAGCGGCACGAGTTGGTCGAGTCGGACCGGGTCGGTCGTCCATTCCAAACGCACGCCGCCGGTAATGCCGACGTTGATGAGGCGCGTGCTCCAGTCCCAGTTGAACTGGCATTGCGGTTTGCGCAGCCAGATGCCTTTGTGCAGGCGCTGGTCGAGCTTGCGGACGTAGCCGTCCATCGGTTTGTCCATCACGTCGAACAAGCCGCCTTCGACGTGAACGGTGAGGAGATTGCGGCCCGGTTTCAGTTTGCCGGTGACTTCGATCCGGCAGGGATAGAAAACATTTTTGTGCGTGCCGACTTCGACGCCGTTGAGAAAAATCTTCGCAACGAGATCGAGCCGGTCGAACACGAGCCAGACGCGACCGGTCGTCTTCGGCGCGTCGAACCATCGCCGGTATGCCCAGTAGCATTCTTCGACCCACCGAGCTTTGAGGCAATTCGTGCCGACGTACGGATCATCGATGCGTCCCGCGCGCCACAAATCGAGATGCACTTCGCCGGGAACTTGCGCGTCAATGTAGCGCGCTTCGTCGGCAACGGGATTGTTGGCGTGCTCGACGCGACCGCGTTCGCCGTCGCTGCCCAGCAAGCGCCACGTTCCGTTCAGATCGAGTGTCAAAAGCATGGGCGAAGAGAATCAAATGCGGTGACGCATAGCAAGCGTCAGTAAGGCAGCGCGAACCGGCTCGCGGCGGCCCGCAGATGTAGAACGGCTGGCAGGATGGCCGGTTCTTCCAAGTCGCGGTAAGATCCGGTAGCCAGATCATCCGCGATCCGGATGGCTAGTCGATCCCAGTTGAAATGCACCATGTCCACGAGGCGCTGCTGAAACCTGCGCGGGTCGGCGTTGAACAGTGTTCGCATGAGGACGCGATTCTGACCCAAGAGAGCGGCGATGACATCGGGTTGCCGGTAGCTCAACTGGCAGGCGAGGGTCTCGTCGCAGAGTAACACCCCGGTGGTGGGATGTTTGCGGAGTCGGGCGACGATGGCGCGGAAATCGTCTTCGGTGGTTGGGATTACGTCGTATGCCAATTCAGCTTTTTCGACGAGGGGTGGAAGATTGACCGCCGGCATGTCGGGCGGAATGCCTTCGAGAATTGCGATCTTCTTGATTCCGTCTCGCTGCCAAGCGCGTAAGTGATCCATGAACCAAGACTTGGAAACCCGTCAA
>JBAXYB010000184.1:0-3248 GCA_037127585.1 Verrucomicrobiota bacterium | reverse complement strand
CCCAACCTCCCGCCGGTATTTGTCCTCGGGCCGCGGGTCAACAATGCCGTGCTTTCGAACGGCACGCTGTTCGTCGTGGTTGCCGATACGCAGGCGGTCTTTATTGCGGCAGCCACTGATCCCAACAGTGATCCGGTCAGCTACTCCTGGAATTTCGGTGATGGCGACACCGCCACCGGGGACTTGGTTCAACACACCTATTCGGCCTGTGGACCGTTCAGCGCCAGCGCGGTGGCGTCCGACGGTTCGCTCTCGAACACGGCGCCGCTGACCGTATCGGTGGCCTGCCAGTTCGATACCAACGCCACGACGAAGCTTCAAATGAAGGTCAACTTCGCCAAGCCCGATGCCGACAGCGTCAAATTCCAAGGCGAAGTCGGTCTCGATCCGGCGTTTGCTATCACTGGAAAGCAAGTCCTGTTGTCCGTTGGCGACGCGACCCTCGCGTTCGTGCTTGATAGCCAAGGCAAGGGGACGAACCCGCTCGGCAAGTTCCAGATCAAGTTCAACAGCAAAACCGGCAATTGGACGGTGAAGGCCTCGTTCAGCAAGGGAACGTGGCGGACCCCGTGGGCGACCTATGGGTTGACCAATACCACGAACGCCAAGCCGGGAGTTGCCGTTACGGTGCCGGTGATCCTCGTGGTCGGAAGCGATTCGTTCATGATTGACCGGGTCCTGACGTACACGAGCACCAAAGACAAGTCCGGTCAGGCGAAATAGCTCGGTCGGTGGTGATGTTGCGTGGGTTTCCGTCACCCATTCGTTGCGTGATGCTCACTAGACCGAAGTTAAGTTGTAACAATCGCCTGTCATCATCGGGACTTGATGATTCGCAATAGCCACCTCGTGCTCCATGAAGAGGGCGTACCGGCGGGGACTGAATGGAGTACCAACCTGCAAGGCTGGTTGTTCCTGCGAATTTTGCGCGGGGAGGGTTGTGTATTTCGTGGCAAAACCCCACTATTGGTCAGTGAAGGGGATGCCTTGGTGTATGCGCCGGGCCGTTCATGTCAATTACGAGCGAGCCAACTCGGGGAACTGCGCATCCAATATTTTTATGTTTTCCCGGAACTATTGACGGGCACGATCAGTGCCACGGAACGTCAGCACCTGGAAGAAGCCGCGCAACTGGAGCGCACTTTCCCGTTGCATCGGGCGGCTTCAAGTCCATTCGCCCAGCAGTTCGCAGTGTTCAGTCAGCAAGCGAGCACCAGTCACGCGTTGTTGGTTCGTTGTGAAATGCTTCGCCTCTCGGCACTGATTCTGGCCGTCCATTTACCGCCCCCGGCACCACAGGTCAGTCATGTGCTGAACGCCAAAGATCGTTTTGAAATGCTGGTCGCGGAGATGGTTGAGAGTGAATTGCACAACCGCCCCCCAGAAGAGCTGGCCCGGCAGTGCGGCTGCGGCGTCCGCCATTTTAGCCGATTGTTCCGTAGCTATTTTGGCCGCTCCTTCGTCCCCAAGCGCATTGAGCTGTGTCTGCATAAGGCCAGACAAATGCTGGAAGAATCCGACGCCAAAATCATCGATGTGGCGCTGGCCAGCGGCTTCAACCACGTCGGCCTATTCTCGTCCCGATTCAAGAAACGCTACGGGGCGACCCCTTCAGAGTGGCGCAAGCGTAAACGGCAATCCGCCGTCGCTAAGCGTAACGGTCAGACCACTACGGCTCGCCGTCCGCTGATTACCGCGTAAACTTTTGGCGACTCACCAATGGTTGCCGGAAAATGATTTCAATCTGCCATGCCGTCTAGTCGGCCCCCACGCGCGGGCAACAGATTCTGAAAGCTGAACAAAGCTACTGATCGCCGAGCGACGTGGACACGAGGCGCGCGGTCTGGACCCACGGATGGTGTGGCGGGACAACTTTCTTCACTCCGCCAACTTTGGCCAGCGGTACCGGCACGCACTGATCGGCCTTCAGCGCGACCATGACGTTGAACACGCCCTTGGCCAACAACGCCCCGGCGGCGGTCCCCAGTCGTGTGGCGAGCAGCCGGTCAAACGGCGTCGGCTCGCCGCCGCGTTGCACGTGGCCCAGCGAGGTGACACGGGCCTCGACGCTGGTCATCTGTTGCAGTTGCCGCGCGATCCGGTGGGCTTTGGGTTCGTGCACCAACCGGACGCCTTTGACCATCGTTTCCACTTCCGGCTCGGCGATCCGCTTCGGGTTCTTGGCGGCTTCTTCCTTGGAAATCGCGCCCTCCGCGACGGCGATGATCGAGAAACGTTTGCCATGTTGCCGGCGCTCGATGAGATGTTGCGCGACGATGTTGAGATCGTAGGGGATTTCCGGAATCAAAATGACGTCCGCCCCGCCAGCGATACCGGCGCCGAGCGCGAGCCAACCGGCGGAGTGGCCCATGATTTCACAGACGATGATCCGGTGATGACTTGTCGCGGTCGTGTGCAACCGGTCGATGGCTTCGGTCGCGATCGCCATGCCGGAATCGAAGCCGAACGTCAGGTCGGTCTCGGCGACATCGTTGTCGATGGTTTTGGGCAGGGTCAGGACGTTGATGCCGCCGACCTTGTGCAGGTGCAGGGCGTTTTTCTGGGTGCCGTTGCCGCCGAGACAAACGAGGCAATCGAGTTTGAGGCGGTGCATGTTTTCAACGGCCACCTCGGTCATATCCATGATCTTGCCGCCCATCGGCATCTTGTGCGGCTTGTCGCGGCTGCAACCGAGTTCGGTGCCGCCGTGGGTGAGGATGCCGCTGACGGCTTTGTCGTCGAGCGGGACGACACGGTTTTCGACAAGGCCCCGGAAGCCGTCTTGGATGCCGGTGACCTTGATGCCGTAGTGCATCGCGGCTTTGGCGACGCCGCGAATAGCGGCGTTCAAGCCCGGGCAATCGCCGCCGGCAGTCAGAATCCCGATGGAACGAACTTTTGTTGTTGAGCGCATAGCGGTGTCTCCTAGAGTTTGAGTTTACGGCGGACCCCGCGGTCCGTCACGAGATTATCGAAGCGTTGCCAGCGTGATTCCAATTGGGCTTGCGCGGCGGACCGGCGGCGGTGGAGTTCCTGGACCAGTCCCCGCGGCGGCGGCGGGCCTTCCGTTCCGAGCCGGGCGATGGCCACATCCGCATCGTGAATGGCCGCCAAGGTTTGTTCGACGGCGTGGATGCGTTTGGTCAATGCCGGAAACGGTCGGCCGAACACGGCGGCAAAGAATTCACCGTGATAGCGTGCCCGGCGGAAGAGCTGCCGGAGTTCGTGTAATTCTTCCGGTGACTCAG
>JBAXYB010000183.1:0-3274 GCA_037127585.1 Verrucomicrobiota bacterium | reverse complement strand
CGCCCAAGATGGCGATACGATTGAGATTGAGGCGGGCGAATATCCCGGTGATGTCGCCGTTTGGTCGGCGAACCGGCTGACCATCCGCGGCGTGAACGGCTGGGCGCACGTCGCCGCGAACGGCCACAGCGCCCAGCAAAAAGCGATCTGGGTCATCCGCGGCAACGACACCACGATCGAACAGATCGAGTTCTCCGGCTGCCGAGTGCCGGATCATAACGGGGCGGGAATCCGTCAGGAGGGCAAGAACCTCGTGGTGCGGCAGTGCCGGTTCCACGACAACGAGACCGGCATCCTGACCGGCGCCAATCCGGAGAGCGACATCCTCATTGAATCCACCGAGTTTCATCACAACGGCCACGGCGATGGCTACTCGCACAATATCTACATTGGCCAAGTGCGCCGTTTCACGCTCCAGTTCTGTTCGTCGCATCACGCCCAGAGCGGGCACCTCGTGAAAAGCCGCGCCCAAACAAACTTCATTCTCTACAACCGGCTGATGGATGAGCCGGAGGGTGCGTCGAGTTATGTGATCGACCTCCCCAACGGCGGCCAGAGTTTCATTATCGGCAACATCCTCCAGCACGGTGCCCATGCGGAAAACAGCGTGGCCATTTCCTACGCGGCCGAGGGCGCCAAGAACGCCGTGCAGGAACTGTATGTGGTGAACAATACCTACCTCAATGCGCGGGTGCCGGCCGGGAGTTTTCTCCGCGTGGCCGGGAACCCGACAACGGTCCGGGTGCTCAACAACCTCATCACCGGCACGAAGAGCGTCTTGACCGGCCCCGGCGAAACCACCCACAATCTCGTGACGGACCAGCCCCAATTTATCGATGCGCCCCACGCCGATTACCGGCTGGCTCCGCAGTCACCGGCCCGTGGGGCTGGTATCGACCCTGGTAAAGCCGGCGACTTCAGCCTGGTGCCGCTGTTCTACTACCGCCACCCACTCGGTGCCGAACCGCGCCCCGCAGGCGACAGACTGAATGTCGGCGCCTGTCCTGTGGGTAGCCCGAAGTAATACCGGGCTCCCGCACCGACCGCCAACATGTTAAACTGCTGACGTCATGACCAAACAAGAAATCGCCGGCATCTTCGAAGAGATCGGCACCCTCCTCGACCTCACCGGCGCGAACCCGTTTCGGGTCCGCGCCTACGCCAACGCCGCGCGCACCATCGAAACCCTGCAAGCTGACCTCGACACACTCGTCAAAGAAGAGCGTCTCACCGAAATCAAAGGCATCGGCACCGATCTCGCCGCGAAGATCACCGAGCTGCTGACGACCGGCAAACTCGCCTACTACGAGGAACTCAAAGCCTCCTTGCCGGCTGGCTTACTCGAACTGCTCCGCATTCCCGGCTTCGGCCCGAAGAAAACCAAAGCCGTCTACGAAAAACTCGGCGCGGATTCCCTGGAAAAACTCGAAGCCGCCTGTCGCGCCGGCCAGGTCGCGGAACTGCCCGGCTTCGGCGAAAAGTCGCAACAGAAGATCCTCGCCGGTATCCAACTCGCCCGGCAATTCTCCTCGCGCCACCACTACCACAAAGCCCGCGCGGTCGCGGATCCCATCCTCGAAGCCTTACGTAGTCACGACGGCGTGATTCGTTGCAGCCTGGCCGGCAGTCTCCGCCGACATCGTGAGACGATTGGCGATGTAGATTTTCTTGTTAGCGCCAAACCGGCGGACGCCCCCGGCATCATCGCGGATTTCACCAGCTTGCCCGGTATTCTGAATGTCTCGGCCAAAGGCGAAACCAAAGCGAGCGTCGTCCTCCAAGGCGGCGTACAAGCTGATCTCCGCGTGGTAACTGACGACCAGTTTGCGTTCGCGCTGAATTATTTTACCGGCAGCAAAGAGCACAACATCGCGCTCCGCGCCCGCGCGTTGCGTTTGAAGAATCTGTCGCTCAACGAATACGGGTTCTCACCGGCGCTCGAAAAAGAGAAGAGCGCGAAGGAACTCGGTAGCTCGGTTCGGTGCAAGAAAGAGGAAGAGATTTACCGGGCGCTCGACTTGGATTACGTCGCGCCTGAACTCCGGGAAGACATGGGCGAGATCGAAGCCGCTGAAGCCGGTAAGCTGCCGAAACTTGTCGAACTCGAAAACCTCCGCGGCACGTTTCACAACCACAGCCTGTGGAGCGACGGTACCGAGACCATCGAAACGATGGCGCGCGCCGCACAGGATTTGGGTTTGGATTACTTCGGCATTGCCGACCACAGTAAGAGCGAGCGCCAAGCCAACGGCCTCGACGAGACACGAGTCCGGCAACAAGCCGAGGAAGTCAAAAAGCTCAACGAGAAGTTTACGAAGGAAGGGTTCCGGATTTTCTTCGGGATCGAATGTGACATCCTCGCCGACGGCGTGCTCGACTTCGATGACAAGACGCTGGAGTTATTCGACTACGTTGTTGCGTCCGTGCATCAGGGTTTCACGCAAGATTCTGAAAAGATGACCAAGCGCATTTGCAAGGCACTGGAGCATCCCGCTGTCACCATGCTCGGGCATCCGACAGGCCGGCTGTTATTGGAGCGCGAAGCGTACGCCGTCAACATGCCGGAAGTCATCGCCTGCGCGGCGAAGCACAAGAAGATCATTGAGATCAACGCGCATCCATACCGGCTCGATATGGATTGGCGGTTGTGGAAACACGCGAAGGAGTTGGGAGTGAAATGCAGCATCAATCCCGACGCTCACAGCATCCCCGACTTGCAGTATCTCGCCGTCGGCATCGGCATCGCCCGCAAGGGCTGGTTAGAGAAACCGGACGTGATCAATTGTCTGTCGGCGAAAGAAGTCGAAAAGGTATTCGGTTTGTAGGCCGACTCACAGAGTCGGCCTACAATTCAGCACGCCGCGCAGGGACTGAGAAACTCCAGCAGCAGCCGCTCTTGCCGGTGGAAGTCGTGCGTGGGGCAATTGTAGGGCGCTTTGAAATACAGGCTGAGCCACGTTTGCGGGCCGCGCAGACCTTGGCGGTGGGCGTAGTCCATGAACCGCACGAGATCAAGGCACATCGGTGCGGCGAGGATGCTGTCCCGGTAGAGCGCGTTCACTTTGATCTGCATCGGCATGCCGAGGAAGCCGGTGATGTCGATGTTGTCCCAGCTTTCTTTGTTGTCGCCACGCGGGGGGTAGTAGTTGATCTCGACGTGGTGATGCGGGGCGTAGCCGAGCATTTCGGAAAGCAGTTTCGATTTGTCGCGGATCTTTTGCCGGCCTTTCACGGGGTCGCCAACAATCTTGCCATCTTCGTTGCCGAGCAGATT
>JBAXYB010000182.1:0-3346 GCA_037127585.1 Verrucomicrobiota bacterium | reverse complement strand
TCCCGGGAAATCTCCATCCTCAAAGCGGTCGGATTCGACGGCCGGCAAATCTTCGGTTTGATTTTGGCGGAGGCGTTTGGACTGGCCATGGCTGGCGGACTGCTCGGCTGTTTCGGGGCAAAGCTGTTTTTCACTCACATTGACATCTACAAAATGTCCCAAGGTTTCATCCCGCAGTTCCCAATCACCGCCGAGACGCTGGCGCTCGGTCTCGTCGTGGCGGCGCTGCTGGGCCTCGTCAGCAGTCTCGTGCCGACGTACGCGACCGTGAAGATGACAGTTGTTGCCGGACTTAAGGAACTAGATTGAGCATCCCGATCAAATACAACCTCCTCAGCCTCCGCGTCCGCTGGCGCTCGACGCTTGCCACAGTCCTCGGCATCGGCTTGGTCGTGATGGTTTTCATCTTTGTGCGGTCGCTCGGGCACGGGATGGAAGCTACCTACATTAATACCGGCGACTCCCACAATCTGATCGTCCTCCGGAAAGGTTCAACCGCCGAATCCAGCAGCCAGATCGCCCGCGATGAAGCCCACCGCATGCTCTACATGGACGGCATCGTTCGCGACCCGCAGGGCAACCCGCTCGCCTCAGCGGAAATCATCGTCTTGATTGTGCTCGACCGGATTGACGGCAGCGGCAGCGCCAACGTTCTCGTGCGCGGCATCGGTCCCCGCGCGCTGCAACTCCGGCCGAAGATCAACCTCGTCGAAGGCCGCATGCTCCAGCCCGGCCTCCAAGAATGTATCGTCAGCCGCCGCATCGCAGATCGGTTCACCAATTGCCGGGTCGGCAACAGTTTTCAATCCGGCAAGACCACCTGGCACGTCGTCGGCATTTTCGACGCGCAGAAAACCGCTTACGAATCCGAAATCTGGGTCGACGCCGATGAAGCCCGGTCGGCCTTCAAGCGCAACTTCTACGGTTCGGTTCTCATCCGGCCCGTTGACGCCGCCGCTGCCGAAAGATTGAAACAACGCATCCTCACCGACAAACTTCTCAGCGTCAAAGTCCTGTCCGAGTCCGCTTATTACGACGAGCAAACCCAATCCGCCGGTCTGCTCCGCTTTCTCGCGTCGTTTCTCGCGGTCATCATGAGCATTGGCGCGGCGTTCGCCGCCATGAATACCATGTATGCCGCCGTCGGCGCGCGCACCCGCGAGATCGGCACCCTCCGCGTCCTCGGCTTTCGGCGCCGGCAAATCTACCTGTCCTTCCTGTTTGAGTCCGTCGTGCTCTCCTTGCTCGGCGGCGCGGTCGGCAGTTTGGTCTCGCTCTCCTTCAACCTCCTGTCCACCGGCACGTTCAGTCAAACCACATTCGCTGAAGTCGCCTTTCAATTCCGCGTCACCCCGGCCATGATCGCCACCGGCATGACCTTCGCGCTCGTCATGGGCGTGCTCGGCGGACTCTTGCCGGCGCGGATGGCGGCGCGTAAACCCGTGCTTGACGCGTTGCGCTCCATATGAAAATGCTAACCCACAAACGCCATGGCCAACTCGACTGACAATCTCAACCGCTTGACCATCCCGGCCGACAAGAAAGTCCGGAGCCAACGCGGCCCGCTCGTGATGTTTATCATCATCCTCCTCGCACTCCTGGCTGGGGGCGGCGTCTACCTGATGGCCGGTCGCGGCACGACTAAGCCGGACAATAAACCCGCCGCCGTCGCGCCAACTCCCACCGGGCCGGTGAAAGCCGGTGACGCCGTGCTCACCGTCAGCGGTTACATCATCCCGCGCGCGCGCATCGAAATCAGCCCGCGTTTCCAAGGCACAGTGAAAACCATCAACGTCAAAAAAGGCGACCACGTCACCAAAGGCGACATCCTCGTCCAACTCGACGATTCCGAATTCCGTGCCCGCCAACTTGAAATCGAAGGGGTCGTCGCCCTCGCCGTGGCCAACCTCACCAACGCCGAACTCAATTTGAAACGCCAAATCGAACTCTCCAAAAGCAACGTCGACAGCGAGCGCGCCCGCGACGAGGCCCAACGCGCCCGCGATGCCGCCGCCGCCGGTTTGACCACCGCCCAAGGCCAAGTTGCGCTCGCCAAAACCTATCTTGATTGGTGCACGATCCGGTCCCCGATTACCGGCACCGTCCTCGAAAAACTCGTCGACCCCGACGAACTGGTCGTCCCCCAAAGTTTCGGCGGCACCCGCGGCCCCAGCACCGCGCTCGTCTCGCTCGCTGACCTGACCGATCTCCAAGTCGAAATCGATCTCAACGAAGCCGACCTCAGCAAGATTCACATCAAGCAACGCTGCCGAATCAGTCCCGAGGCGTACATGGACAAGAAATACACCGGCTACGTCACCGAAATCGCGCCCGAAGCGAATCGCTCCAAAGGCACGCTCCAAGTGAAAGTCCAAATCGAAAACCCGAACGAGTTCCTCACCCCCGAACTCACCGCCAAGGTGGAATTCCTTGCCGATTGAACGTCAACCCGTCGTCTCCAGCGACATCGCCAGCATCGGCTACGATCCGGCAACGCAGACGCTGGAGATCGAATTCAAAGCGACCGGCATCTACCGTTATTTCTCAGTGCCGGCCGAAGTCTTCGAGTCGTTACGCACCACGCCCTCCCCCGGCAAATTCTTCCTCCAGCACATCAAGGGGAAATTTGCGTGGGAGAAGTCACCGGTGTAGCAGCGCTTCTGTGAAGCGCTGAGTCCGGCATATCGCGGCTCACAGAGCCGCGGCTACACCAGTTCAACAAACTATTTTACACTCAATCCCCAGGATCGAGGCGAACTTTTCCAGCTTGCTGGCGATATGGCCGACGCCAATCGCGCAGTGATGCGCGGGGCCGGCATTCGACCAGTCATTCATGAATTGCGTGGCGCTGAGATTAAACTTGTACCGGCTATTCGTGTTACCAATTTGCAAGACCGGGCCCGCAACACTTTCGCCTTCCGCGATCGCAAAGTGCGCCGGGCCTTCGTGGCCGAGATAAACCACGTCGTCCTTGAAATCGGCAAGATAGAATTCCGAGAAAGAACCGCCGACGCCAAAGCTGTCCATGATCTTCATCGCTTGGCAATTTTTCACCTCGCACTCGCCGGCCACCGGAATGTTGCGACCAGTCAGCAACGTGTTACCGGGGATGACGCTGGCGACGATGTCTTGGTACTCGTTGCCGGCCACGCTCTCGTAATAGTACGTAAGTGAACCGAGCCGATGATTCTCGCACAGCTTGTCGAGTGCGACCGAGGTGCGGGCGGCGCGTTCGATCTCGTAGCGATGCGGCTTCGCGGGCTTTCTCCGGTGAGTCCACCAGCCCACCATCAACGAGTTGAGCACCGCCGGCTTTGATCTTCTTGCCGATTTGATTCTGATAACC
>JBAXYB010000181.1:0-3407 GCA_037127585.1 Verrucomicrobiota bacterium | reverse complement strand
GGCAAGATTGCGATGAAGATTTCCGGCTTCTGGGAATTGACCGATACCTACGCGCAGTATGGCCGGGACGTGAACTGGGCCGTCGCGCCGCCGCCGATGCCGGCCGCCGAAGTGGCCAAAGGCCGCACCACGCTCTCGTGGAATGGCGGCTGGTGCTATGCGATTCCGTCCACCGCGAAAAACAAAACGGGCGCCTGGGAACTCATCAAATTTCTTTCCAGCAAACGCGCCAACGAGATCCTCTGCGAAAGTCAGAAGCTGACGACGGAAAGCCAAGGCCGAGTCTTCGTGCCGACGCAGAACTCCAGCCGCGTCATCAACGAATGGCTCTTCGACAAATACATTCTTCACAACCCGCGGATCGATCCGAAAGTTGCTGCCGGCGTGAAAGTGTTCAACGACCTCTTGCCGGACGCGCGCTTTCGGCCGGTCACACCCGTCGGTCAGTTGCTGTGGAATCAACACATCGAGGCCACCGACAACGCGACGTACCACAAACTTTCTGCGCAAGAATCGCTCGACCGGAGCACGATGATTGTGCAGCGCGAACTCGACAAAGTTCTCGCCCCGGCCCGCGGGCGACCGCTCGGCTGGACGTTCTTCTTCTGGTCCTACGGCGTCTTGCTGGTGGTCGTGATCGTCATCGTGTACGCGTGGGACACCAACGTGAAGTTTCGCGCAATACTGCGGCGCCTTGTCCCATTTGGGAGGGCGAGCCTCCCGGCGAGCCAAACCCCCAGCGGCTCGGCGGGAGCCTCGCCCTCCCCGGTGGCGGAGGTCGCAGCCATTGAAGGCGTGCACAGTAGTTATTTCCGCAGCCAATGGCGTGGCGGCTGGCTCTGTGCGTCGCCGTGGATCATTGGCTTCATCGTCTTCACCGGTGGGCCGATTCTGTTTTCCATCATCATCAGCTTTTGCGACTACGACATCTTGAACCCGGCGCGGCTCATCGGCTTCGAGAACTACACTTGGATGTTCACCAAAGATCCGCTGTTTTGGAAATCGCTTCAGAATACGATCTTCATGATCATTGGCGTCCCGCTCGGGATGATCGCCAGTCTCGGCATCGCCATGCTCTTGTGCTTGAAGATTCGTGGCGTGGCGGTGTGGCGGACGTTCTTCTACTTACCGGCCATCGTACCGGCGGTGGCGTCGAGCATTCTCTGGATCTGGATCTTCAACCCGAAAGCCGGTCTGCTCAACAGCCTCCTCGCAAGCGTCGGGATTGCCGGGCCGAACTGGTTGCAGAGCGAGCACACCAGCAAATGGTCGTTGATCCTCATGGGCCTGTGGGGTGCCGGCGGCGGCATGATCATCTGGATTGCCGGGCTGAAGGGCATCAGCGAAAGCTACTACGAAGCCGCCTCACTCGACGGCGCTAACAAATGGCAACAGTTCCGGCACGTCACGATTCCGCTGTTGTCGCCCTACATTTTCTTCAACGGCATCATGGGCCTCATCGGCACCTTCCAGATTTTCACCCAAGCCTTCATCATGACGCAGGGCGGCCCCGTCAACTCGACGATGTTCTACGCCTACCATCTTTTCAACAATGCGTTCCGGTATCTGCAAATGGGTTACGCCGCCGCGATGGCGTGGTTCCTCTTCCTCATCGTCTTCGGGCTGACGATGATTCAGATGCGGGTCAGTGAACGCTGGGTTCATTACGAGGAAGGATGAAGACCTCCACCCAATACAAACTCATCGAGTTGGCCGGTAAGTCGTGGATTTACGTCCTGCTTATTGCCGGCTCCATCATCTTCTCGTGGCCGTTCCTCTGGATGGCCACGACCTCGGTGAAAGTCGACCGCGAGATGTTCAGCGAACGCATCCGCCTCTGGCCGCAGCAACCCATCCCGGCCAGTCAATCGCCCTACATCGACACCCGCTACTTCACCGACCTTGCCGGCCCGGGCCTCGCCGAACTCTTGCCGGCGCTGGAACAGAAAGTGACCGGCCTCGTCCCCGCCGATGCCGTTCAACAAGTCGCGCGCGGCTGCTACAAAAAACTCGTCAACACCTTGCCGTCCGACAAACTCGTCCCCGCCGCCGCCGAACAAGTGGATGCCGCCATGGTGAAAGACGTCCTCAACCAAGTCCGCCGGCATCTCTCCATCGGCCAACTGCGCGCCCGCTCGTACGATTTGCAGGAAGACCAACTCGTCAACCCGGCCAAGGTTGCCGAAGCCTGGCAAGTCACCGGCCCCGGCAAACTCATCCCGGTCACCGACGACCGCGAGCCGTACGCTGATTTGCATTATGACTTCAGCACCGGCAATACGATTGAATTGAGCCAGACCTTCACGACGAGTTTCGACGTGGCCCGGCTGCACCGGATCGAACTCTCATTACGCAGCGATGATTCCTGGCATCCGGTCACAGTCTTCGTCGAGAAACAGGGCCAACGCCTGGAAGCGGTTCGCACTTATGATCTGTCCGACTTCAACTGGGGCATTGGCACCTGGCAAGAGCCGGGGCCGGACGACAAGAGCAACAAGATTAAAACGTGGCGGCTCCTTGACCCGGTCGGCACGAGCGCCGTGACGGATCCGCGGCAGATGAAGATTACGATTCAGATTAATAAGACCACGGCGCTCGGCGCGTGGTGGGCGAAGGCCAGTCGCAACTACCGGCTCGCGCTCGATCACATTCCATTCTGGCGGTATGTCGCGACGAGTTTGTTCCTCATCATCCTCAACATGGTCGGCACCCTGTTCAGTTGCTCGCTCGTGGCCTACAGCTTCGCGCGGTTGCAATGGCCCGGCCGCGCCTTCTGTTTCGCGCTGATGCTGGCAACGATGATGATTCCCGGCCAGGTCACCATGATTCCAAATTTCCTGATCATGAAACATCTCGGCTGGTACAACACGCTGTATCCGCTCTGGGTCGGCAGCTTCTTTGCCGGTGCTTTCAACGTCTTCCTCCTCCGTCAATTCCTCAAAGGCATCCCGCGCGACCTCGAAGACGCCGCCAAGATCGACGGCTGCGGTTTCTGGCGCATCTACTGGCATCTGATGTTGCCGCTCATCAAACCGACGCTGGCCGCCATCGCCATCTTCACCTTCATGGGCGCGTGGAACGACTTCATGGGCCCGCTGATTTTCCTGAGCGACCAACGGCTCTATCCATTGTCGCTCGGCTTGTATGCGTTCAACGTCCAAGCCGGTGGCAGCATGGGCATGATGATGGCCGGCAGTCTCCTCATGACGGTCCCGGTAATCATCATCTTCTTCTTTGCCCAGAAATACTTCATCCAAGGCATCACGCTGACCGGCATGAAAGGTTGATCAGCTTGAGTAAGCTGATCGATATGCACGTCCATATCGTCGGCAACGGGGCGCGCGGCTCGGGTTGCTGGATGCATCCCACCGGTTGGTATTCATTGCTCGGGAAGTTCATGTGCTACC
>JBAXYB010000180.1:0-3482 GCA_037127585.1 Verrucomicrobiota bacterium | reverse complement strand
CCGGTGCTGACGATCAGACCGGCTGGATTGGCGGTGGCCAGAAACGTGACCACGCCCAACGCTGCGCCCGGCCCCTTGCTGCCGCCCGAATTAACATCCCCCGAACCGAGTTTGCGTTGGCCTTGGGGCGTCACTTGAAAACCTTCCACCAGCGTCTGCATCGAAGACCCACCGGCGCCAAAGCCGACGATGACGCGTTTGGCCGCGCTGCCTTCTTTGATCGAGAGGAGATAGCCCCGAATCACGATATCGTTGACTTGTGGGACTGCGCCCGCAGTCGCCTGCAACCCCGGCATGCCTAAGTCACGAATCTGCGCGGCCAACTGCGTGGCGATTTCCGCGCCCAATTTTTTGCCCTCCGCAACCTGCTCGGCGGTTTGCGGGGAGGTGTCCACGTCCGCCTCACCGGCCAGCAGCGAATCGGACGGCAGATCGCCGGCAGTGGCGACAAAGTCATACACCCAGATGTGCGCCGGTCGGGCCAGTGGGCCGGTCACGAGTTGCTCGCGGTTGGACACCTTGGTCGAAGCGCAGCCGGCAGCGAATAGCACGACCAGACTCGCGGCAAGGGTTAGCGTGGTGCGCGAAAGGGTGGGGGCGACGATTAAACTTGAGGACGTTTTCATGGGGGACTCTCCAGTTCTGTGGTTGGGTGAGTTTGGAATCAGTCGTTCAATACCGCCGTGATTTTAGTACGCCAAAGAAATGAAGCAATCATATTATTCTGACAATCCGGCAACGGGTGGTGATCGGGAACTGTAGCCGAGGCGTGAGCCTCGGTCGGGTTGCTGATGGCGTCGAACGCACCACACCCTCACCCTGACCCTTTGCCACGGGAGTACGGCGTGCGGCGTCTCGTCCGACTCGGCTCCCCGTTGAACGGGAGAGGGAATCCGGTCTCCTCGCCCTCCCGAAAAGCGGATTGGAACATCCGGTCGAGGCAAGAGTTGTATTCCAAAACGCCGACGGTACAATCGGTGGCCCATGTCACAGGCGGTTAAAAAAATCTCCCGCAATCTCGGGCTTGGCGGCGCGGCGCTCATCGTGGCCGTGATTGCACTACTCGTAGTTCGCCGACACAACCGGACCGAGCCAGCCGCCTTCGCCACTTATGCCGGCTCCGCGAGTTGCCGGGATTGTCACCAGACGGCGTACACCGAATGGCAGAAATCCAATCACGGGCTGGCCGAACGGCAGCTCAATCCGGTCATGGACCAGACCGCGTTCCCCGCCGGTAAGTTTCAAGTCACTGCCCGCGGCCCTGGCGCGACTAATGCCGCGTTCGCCGTCGCCCGCGTCATCGGCAACGATCCGCTCCGGCAATTTCTCGTCCCATTCCCCGGCAGCCGGTATCAGACTCTCGAAGCTTCCTTTGATCCACACGCGACCGAATGGTTCAACGTCTACGGCACTGAGGACCGGCAGCCCGGCGAGTGGGGGCATTGGACCGGCCGCGGCATGAACTGGAATAACATGTGCGCCGCTTGCCACAACACGCGCCTCCGCAAAAACTACGACGAGCGCACCGACAGTTACGCCACGACGATGGCTGAAATGTCCGTCGGCTGCGAAGCGTGCCACGGGCCGATGAAGAATCACGTCGTCTGGCAGAAAGCCCATCCGAATCAAGAGCGGGACGACGATCCGACGCTGCGGAATTTCACACCCACGCAAATGCTCGAGACCTGTGCGCAATGTCATTCGCGCCGGGGCGAACTCACCGGCAACTTCGCGCCCGGCGATTTGTTTGACGATCATCATCTGCTCACGATTGTCGATGAGACCGATCTCTACTATCCCGACGGCCAAGTCCGGGACGAGGATTACGAATACGCGGCGTTTCTCGGCAGCAAGATGCACGCGAAAGGCATCCGGTGCGGCGACTGTCATCAACCGCATACCGCCAAAGTGAAACTCGCCGGCAACCTGCTTTGTCTGCGCTGCCACGACGGCAGCAACACCAACGCGCCGACCATCGACCCGGTCAAACACAGTTTCCACAAGGTTGATCCGTTGTATTTCGATCCCGACGGCATCGATCTACTCGCGCTCGGCAAACGCAGTTCGGTCGCCGTCATCACCAACGGCGGCGAGTGCGTGAATTGTCACATGCCGCAAACGGTCTACATGCAGCGTCATCGCCGGCACGATCACGGATTCACCAGTCCCGATCCACTCCTCACCAAACAAGCCGGCATCCCCAACGCCTGCAACCAGTGTCACGCTGACAAGACGGTGGACTGGGCGTTGTCCTGGACGGAGAAATGGTACGGCGACAAAATGAATCGCCCCAGCCGGTCGCGCGCGCTCACGATTGCCAGCGCGCGGCGCGGCGACCCGGCCGCCCGCGACGGATTGCTCGCGCTACTCGTGACCAACGGCCCGCCCTATTGGAATGCCGTCGCGGCAAGGTTGCTGGAGAATTGGGCCGGCGATCCCACCATCAACGCCGCGCTGACCGGTGCGGCGACCCACACCAACGCGCTCGTGCGCGCCAACGTCGCCCGGTCGCTCCGTGATGAAACGGTCTTGCGCCGGTTGCTTGCCGACCCGGTTCGCAGTGTGCGGTTTCACGCTGCGTGGGCGTTGCGAGCAAACTTGCCGGACGATGCTGAATTGCGAGCAATGGTTGATTTCATGGCCGACCAACCGCAAGGCCAGATGCAGAAGGGCGCACTGGCCGTCGCACGCGGTGACGCGCCAGCGGCGGTCGCGCATTACCAGAAAGCCGTCGACTGGGACGCCAACTCCGCGCCGATCCGGCACGACTATGCCGTCGTGTTGTCCAGCATCGGCAGCAATGCCGCCGCCATCGCGCAACTCGAAGCCGCCTGCCGGCTCGATCCGCGCGACGCTGAATATCCGTACAAACTGGCGTTGGCATGGAACGAACTCGGGAAGATCGACAAGACGATTGAACAGTTGCAGATTGCCGTCCGGTTGGATGCGAATCATGCGCGCGCGTGGTACAACCTCGGTCTCGCGTTGAATTCCGTGGGTCGAGTCAGCGACGCGTTGGCCGCCCTCAAACGAGCGGAGATGGTCAACCCCGCTGACCCGCGTGCGCCGTATGCCGCCGCCACGATTCTCGCTCGGCTCGGGCGCATGGACGAAGCCCGCGCGGCCGCCCAACGTGCTTTGCGGATTCAGCCCGGCTACGCGCCCGCGCAGGAATTCTTGCAGTCACTGCGCTAACATCTTCTCGTAGGAGCGATTTGTAATCGCGATCGGACAGCGCCCGGTCGCGAATGAAATTCGCTCCTACGAGCTCGCCGAGCCAATATCCTGCGAGGTTGCCAGAATGAGCCCGGTTCAGATAATCTGACCGGCGGAGAAATTATTCATGAACCCGATAGTCATTTCGATGATTGTGTTTGGTTGTCTCGCGGCGGCGATCTTAGTGGGGATGCGGATGCGTGCGGTGTTACCGGGGCATCACTTGAACGCCGAGGCGAAGGATTCTGTGCGCATCGGCATGGGGT
>JBAXYB010000179.1:0-3483 GCA_037127585.1 Verrucomicrobiota bacterium | reverse complement strand
GTATCCCGCTGATTATCCATTTGCTGCACAAGAGCCGGTTCAAGGTCGTGAATTGGGCGGCGATGCACCTCCTCGACCCGCGCCACCGGACCCAGAAACGCCGCATCCAAATCGAGCATTGGCTGCTGCTCGTGGTGCGTTGTCTGATCCCGGTCGTGCTCGCGTTGTTGATGGCGCGACCGGTGTTGACCGGCCTCCAAGCGCTGCTCGGCACGGCGAAGACCTCGACGGTCGTGCTCCTCGACAATTCCTACTCGATGGATGTCGGCGCGAAAGGCCGGACGTCGTTCATCCAAGCGCGTGATACCGCCGGCCAGATCGTTCGCGACCTCGCGCGCGGGTCGGAAGTCACCGTCTTATTGATGAGCGGACTGCCGGGACCGCTGCTTGATGAACCGACTTTCGCCATCGACCGGGCCGACCGCGAATTGGCGAAGCTGCAAACCGGCTACGGTTCAGCCGCCACCCCGACCGCGCTCGAACTGGCCGTGGGCGCGCTCGGCAAGATGCACGAGGCGCACCGCGAGTTGATCGTGATCAGCGATTTTCAAAAGAATTGTTGGGCTGACACCGATCGCGCCGCCACCCTGATGAAACAATTACCGGTCACGCCGGTCGTCACCTTCCTGCACATCGGCCGCGAAAATAAAAACAACCTCAGCGTTCAGTCGTTGGATTTCTCCCGGTTTCTCCTTGGAGTCGGCCAGAAGTTTCAAGTGCGCGCCAATCTGAAGAATCACGGCGCGACGGCCTACCCCAACCTGCGCGTCTACTTCCGCGTTGACGGCCAAGAACGGTCGGCATCGCAAGTGTCGCTCGGGCCAAACGAAGACGGCCAGGTGTTGTTCACGTACACTTTCGAAACCGCCGGCTCGCACGTCATCGCGATTGAAGCCGACGCGCCGGACTCGCTCAAGTCGGACAACATCCTCCTCGCCAGCGTCCCGGTCTGGGATCGCTTGCCGGTCCTGTTGGTCGACGGCAATCCCGGCCGCGAACCGCTCACCAGCGAAACCGACTTCCTCGAAATCGCGCTCCGGCCTTTCAGCGCGGTCAAAACCAGTCTGGCCGACCTCATCACCACCACCGTCATCAAACCGGAACAGCTCGACGCCAACCAACTCAAAGACCAACGCGTCGTCGTCCTCGCCAATGTTCCCCAGCTCGACACCAATCAACTCAAAGCCCTGGAAGACTTCGTCCGCGCCGGCGGCGGGCTCTTGATCTTCCCCGGCAGCCGCATCAAGACCGACTGGTACAACACCAAATTCGCGAACCTCTTCCCGTGGCGACTGACCGCGCTCGAAGGCGGCCTCGATGACACGACCAAACAAAGCACCATCCTCGTCCAACACTACGAACATCCCGCGCTCGCGCTGTTCAACGACCCGCGCGCCGGCAACCTCGCCAACTCGACCATTCGCCTCTGGTACAAATTCGCCGAGGAAAACGCCGGCAGCAGCCACACCCCGGTGATCGGCTCGACAACCAACGCCTCACCCTTCGTCCTCGCGCGCCTCAGCAACGGCGACCCGTTCCTCATCGAGAAACGCTTCGGCGCCGGCAGCGTCATCGCCTGCAGTGTCCCCTGCTCCGCCGACTGGTCGAACCTCCCCTTGCGCCCGTTCTACCTGCCGTTGATGCAACAACTCGTCACCTATCTCGCCGCGAAGTTTGATCCGCCGCGCAACGTCGACATCGGTCGCCCGCTTATTGCCGCCTTACCGGCCGCCCTCGCCGGCAAGAAACTCGAACTGACCGATCCTGCCGGTTTGAAACACAAACTCACCGCCACCAACGAAGCCGGTCGCGCGCTCGTGCATTTCGCCGACACGCGCCGCCCCGGCCTCTACATTCTCGACACGCCCACCAACGGCCCGCTGCATTTCGTCGTCAACACCACACGCGCCGAGTCCGACCTCACGCAACTGACCGGCGACGAAATCAAAGCCGCTGCCAAACCGTGGAATGCAGCGGTCATCAATTCGGGAGACGAATACCGGGCTCGCGAACAACTCCGCCGGTACGGTCGCGAGATGTGGCGGCCGCTCCTTTGGGCCTTGCTCGGACTGATCTTCGCCGAACTCCTCCTCGAACAACGCATCGGGAGGTTACGCCGATGACGCAAACGACCACCGATCTGCGTTTGCTTGGCGACTGGGGTGTCTGGTTCCCGGTTGCTCTCGCGCTGGCGCTGGCCGGTGTGGCGTGGTGGCTGTACCGGCGGGAAGTGCGCGGGGTGTTGCCGGCGTTGCGGGCGATGGCAGTGTTCTTGCTCGTGTTGATTTTGACGGGGCCGGTCTTGCATCACCGGCGCACGATTGGCGAGTTGGCGCGTGTGCTGGTGTTCGTCGACGCGTCCAAAAGCATGGGCATCACCGATGACGCGATGAGCGCGTCGCGCAAGCTCCTCGTCACTCAGGCGTATGGCTGGTTCGAGCCGACGAATTGGTTCGGGCTGGCCGCGAGCGCCGAGAAATTGACCAATGCCATGACGGCCGCCATCGAAAAGTTCGATAGCGTGTCGCGCTGGCAACGCGTTGAGCGAATGTTGCTCGACAGCGTGTTGCCGGCGCTGGTGCAAAAGCACAATGTTGAATTATGGGCAATCACCGACACCGGGCCGCAACGTTGGTGGAGCGGCGAACAAGGACTCGCGTTGCCGAAAGCGTTCCCGGCCAAGCCAACCGGCGAGTACACGGACTTGAGCGCGCCCATCGCCGCCCGCGTCGGTCAGCAACACGACGAACGGAGCGCGGTGGTGTTGGTTTCGGACGGCCAGCACAATCGCGGCGGATCGCCGTTGGAGATGGCCAAGATCGCCGGCGCGCGGAACGTGCCGGTGTTCACGGTCGGCATCGGCGCGGTGGAACGGCCCACAGATCTGGCGGTGATCGACGTGACGGCACCGGAGTCGGTGTTTATCGAAGATCGCGTGAAAGGTGAAGTCGCCATCAAGGATGACATGCCGGCCGGCCAGGCATTCACGCTACGGATCGAGTCGAACGGTGAAGCGTTGTGGGAAAAAGCGCTGGTCACCGACCGGACGCATCACCGGAAGATTGAGTTTGATTTTCCGATCAGGGAATTGGCTACCAGCCAACGGCGGCCGGCCACGGAGTACACGAGTTTTCCGCTGGAAATGAAAGTCAGCCTCACACCGCTGACCGGTGAGAAGGAAACGACGAACAATGCCGCCGTGTTCCACACGCGCGCGGTGACGCAGAAACGCAAACTGCTGTTGCTCGACGGTCGGCCCCGGTGGGAGTTCCGGTATCTGCGCAACATGTTCGAGCGCGATCCGCAATGGGAGGTTAATTCATTGGTGGCCGGCACGGAGTTGAACGATGAGTGGCAGCATGGTGACAAGCCGGGCCAATTACCGGCGACGAAAGAGGCTTTATTCGCGTACGACTTGATTGGGTTCGGCGAAGTGCCGGCGAAGTTGCTGAAGAAGGAAGACCTCGAATGGATCAAGGAATT
>JBAXYB010000178.1:0-3513 GCA_037127585.1 Verrucomicrobiota bacterium | reverse complement strand
CGGGTTGTGAACGCGCAGGCACCGGCCATAACGGCGGCGAGCGCACAGCCCGCGCGGGCAACGTTGCGCCGACCGAGCCGGTCGGAGAGCCGGCCAGTGACGAGAACCACTCCGGTATAGACGCCGGCCCACATCGCGCCGAGCCAGCCCAAGTCCGCCGCGCTCGCGCCTAATTCGGCAGCGCGCCGACTGACGGCGAAGGTTACCCCGGCGACCGCCATGTCGATGAGGAAGGCGGTGCAATAGATGATGTGACGGTGCTGGAGCATGGCGCGCGGACTCTAACCGGCGCATTTCACGGTCGCGAGCGCAATCGTGTTCTTGACGGACGACGGCCTAGTTCGCAGCGGTTGCTCGGATTGTCGTCCACGCCTCGATCGGGGTGGATGCACCGCAAGCAACGCAGCGCGTGGCCGTGAACTGCGTCGCGCACTTTGGGCACGTGGCCTGGGTTGCGAACGTGTCGAACTGGGTCCGGCATTTGCCGCAGCCCCAGAACGCGCCCACTGGTGGGGCCGCCTGGCAGGCAGGACAAGCGGCGCCGGCTCGCCGTGGCGCAGTTGTGATCCGGGTGAGGGCTTGTGCCAGCCGGTAGCCTTTCCAACATTGGAGTCCAATAAACCCGGTCATGATGCCAAACCACACGGAGCGCATCCAAATTGCTAACGCCAAGAAACCGGCCACGCCGATGAAACCAATGATGGCGGCAACCGTCAGGCTTTTCAGCGGGCCGATGACGAACCAGAGGAGCGACCGGAGAATCTGGCCACCATCGAGCGGGTAGACCGGGAGGAGATTGAAGACGAGCAGAACGAGATTGGTGATGTAGATGGAGAGAATGAATTCATGGATGTTGCCGGGGGTTTGGCGAGTCAGGATTGTGAGGGTGTACAGCACCGGCAGGAGGACGACGTTGACGAGTGGGCCCGCGGCGATGCTCCACAGTTGCGCGCCGGGTCGGGCCGGTGGATCGACGTACGCCACGCCACCGAGTGGCCAAAGCACAATCTGATTGGCGCGGCCACCGACCGACCGGCAGGCCAGCGCGTGGCCGAATTCGTGCATGGTCACGATGACGAAGAGCGCGAGATATTCGAGGCCGTTCCAGACGAAGGAGGAGTAGGTCTCCGAGCGCGTTTGGATGGAGATCACCGCGACGAGAAACCACGACCAGTGGAGGAAGACTTCGATGCCGGCAAATTGAAAGAGGCGGAAGGCGCCTTGGCGTGTGGGTAACATGGCCGGCACTATAAACTTCCCTTTTACGGCGTCGCAAATACAATCCGCCACCATGCAATTGCTCGTCGCCACGCGGAACCGACACAAACTAAAAGAGATTGAAGCGATCCTTGCGGAGTTTCAGTTCGACCTACGCTGCGCCGCCGATATTCCCGGGCTGCCGGATATCGTCGAGAATGCCGCGACGGTCCGCGATAACGCGATCAAGAAAGCCGTCGAGACTGCGAAGCTCGCGAAGCGGCTCACGCTCGCCGACGATACCGGCCTCGAAGTTGACGCGCTCAATGGCGAACCCGGTGTGCGTTCCGCCCGGTATGCGGGCGAAGAAGCGACGGACTTCGAGAACATCAAGAAGCTGCTCGCGAATCTCAAAGGGATGCCGTTGGAGAAACGGTCCGCGCGGTTTCGTTGCGTCGTGGCGATTGCCGACGAAAATGGACTGGTGGATTGCGTCGAAGGCATTTGCAATGGTGCGATAATCGATGACGAAAAGGGTGGGGGCGGTTTCGGCTATGACCCGTTGTTCATTCCCGATGGTCAGGTGAAGACGTTTGCCGAACTCTCGCCGGAAGTCAAAAACCGGATCAGCCATCGCGGCAAGGCCCTCCAAAAAGCCTGGGCCGTCCTGAGCCGGTATCTCCGCGAGCACGGCGCGTAGCGCGACCGGCGACTCGGTCAACTTCGAAACACGAACGCACCCATCAAGGGTGCGGCTACTTAGCGGATTATTTATGTTAAAAGCTGGAATCGTCGGTCTGCCCAATGTGGGCAAGTCAACTTTGTTCAACGCCCTCACGCACTCGCGCAAGGCGGAGGCGGCGAACTATCCGTTTTGCACCATCGACCCGAACGTCGGGGTCGTCGTCGTCCCCGATGCGCGGCTGGAGCCGTTGCGGCAGATCGCGAAGACAACCGTCATCATCCCGGCGGCGATTGAATTTGTGGACATTGCCGGGCTCGTCAAAGGCGCGGCGGCGGGCGAAGGGTTAGGGAACAAGTTTCTGACGCATATCCGCGAAGTTGACGCCATCGTGCAAGTCGTCCGTTGCTTCGAAGACGAGGACATTCATCACGTCGCCGGCAAGATTGACCCGGTCTCCGACATTGAAGTCATCACGACGGAACTCGTGCTCGCAGATTTGGAAGCGGTGCAAAAGCGGCTCGGTGCCGTAGCCAAGGACGCCAAACGCGGCGAGAAGGAAGCGGTGGCGCAGGAAGCCGTGTTGAAGAAACTCGAACCGCACCTGAACTCCGGCAAGCCCGCGCTCTTGCTCGAACTCACACCGGAAGAGAAAGCCATCTCGCGCCTGTTCTGGTTGATGACGGACAAGTCCACGATTTTCGCGTGCAACGTGAAGGAATCCGACCTCGCCACTGCGGACGCCAACCCGCACGTCCTCAAGGTGCGCGAGTATGTGAAGACGCATCTCGCCTGCGAAGCCGTCGTCATCAGCGCGCAGATCGAAAGTGACTTGGTGGATCTTTCTCCCGAAGAAGCAACGGCGTTTCTCAAGGAACTCGGCGTGGACGAATCCGGTGTCGGCGCGCTCATCCGTGCGACGTATCATCTACTCGGACTGCGGACGTATTTCACAGCCGGCGAAAAGGAAGTTCGCGCGTGGACCATCCACAATGGCGACACCGCACCGAAAGCTGCCGGCGTGATCCATTCCGATTTCGAGCGCGGTTTCATCAAAGCCGAAACCGTGGCGTACGACGCGTTGGTGAAGTGCGGCAGCGTCGCCGTCGCGCGCGAAAAAGGTTTGTACCGGATGGAAGGCAAAGAATACGTCGTGAAAGACGGCGACGTGCTGCTCTTCAAGTTCAACGTGTAGCCCGTCGCGTGTTATGTGGTTTTGGGTGTAATCCGACCGGCCAACAAGTCTTCCAATTTCGCTGCCACCTGTAATTGGCTGGCCCACCGGCGAAGGTAATTCAGATCGAGATTCGGGCGCTGAACGCCAACGACACCGGCCGCGTCAGTGAGTTGCCGGTCTGAAGGGGTGATTTGATTCCAATAAAGTTTGTGAAGAATCACGTCCTCCGCCGTGGCAATCTGAGCCGGTATCGTGAATAACACGACGGCGACGCGCCGGGAAAACATCTCGCGTTCAAACGGGTCCGGCCGCAGCAGCCAGAAGTCCACTTTCAACGCTGACCGGTTGTCGAGCGCGTTGAATTGATACGGCGGCCGGTAAGCCGCGTGGATGGCGGACTCATCGAGATAAAAATCATCGCGAAACTCGGCGACGACTTTGGGGATGGATGTTGGGG
>JBAXYB010000177.1:0-3668 GCA_037127585.1 Verrucomicrobiota bacterium | reverse complement strand
CGGCAAGCCACGCTCGAATCCGATGCGTTCGGCGGCGACATGAAGAAGCTGTTCCCGATCGTCAACGAAGACGGTTCGGACTCGTCGATGTTCGACAACGTCCTCGAATTTCTCGTGCTCGGCGGCCGGTCGTTGCCGCACGCGATGATGATGTTGATCCCGGAGCCGTGGTCCGGTCACGAAAGTATGAGCGACGAGAAAAAGGCGTTCTACGCTTATCACTCGTGCCTCATGGAACCGTGGGACGGCCCGGCCAGCGTGGCGTTCACTGACGGCGTTCAGATCGGCGCCTGCCTCGACCGGAACGGCCTGCGGCCCTCCCGGTATTACGTCACGAAAGACGACCTTGTGGTTATGGCCAGCGAAGTCGGCGTGCTCGACATCCCGGCGGAGGATGTGTTGCAGAAAGGCCGGCTCCAACCGGGGCGCATGTTCCTGATCGACACGGAACAAGGCCGCATCGTTTCCGACGACGAGATCAAACAGAAGATCGCCACCGAACATCCGTACCGGCTCTGGTTGAACGAACATCTTGTCCCGCTCGAAGATTTGCCCGACGCGCCAGTCAAGAAACCGGACCACAAGACCGTCGTGCAACGGCAACAGGCGTTTGGCTACACGTATGAAGATGTCCGCATCGTCATGTTGCCGATGGCGCGCGACAGCGTGCAGCCACTCGGTTCGATGGGCACCGATACGCCGCTCGCCGTGCTCTCGAACAAGCCGCAGTTGCTCTACAGCTATTTCAAGCAACTCTTCGCGCAAGTTACCAATCCGCCGATTGACGCGATCCGGGAAGAGATCGTCACGAGCACAGCGACCGGGCTGGGGCCGGGCGGCAATCTGCTCAAGCCGGTGGCGGAAAGCTGCGCCAACATCAACATCAAGAGCCCGATTCTTTCCAACGAAGAGTTCGAGAAACTGCATCGCTGCAAACTACCGAACTTCAAACCGGTCACATTGCCGATCCTTTTCCCGGCGGCGGAAGGCGGCAAGGGTTTGGAGAAAGCCGTCGAGCAGTTGTGCAAAAAAGTCACCAAGGCTATCGCCGATGGCCGGACGTTCATCATTTTGTCCGACCGGGGCATCGACAAGGAACACGCGCCGATACCGGCGTTGCTCGCCGTCTCGGCCGTCAACCATCACATGATCCGGCAAGGCACGCGCACGCGCGCGAGTTTGATTCTGGAATCCGGCGAGCCGCGTGAAGTGCATCATTTCGCATTGCTGATTGGCTACGGCGTCGGCGCGATTAATCCGTACCTCGCCTTCGAGACGCTCGACGACATGATCCGGGAAGGCATCCTGACCGGCCTCGACCAGAAGCAGGCCGTGAAAAATTATCTCAAAGCCGCTGCGAAGGGCGTCGTCAAGACGATGGCCAAGATGGGCATCTCGACGATTCAGAGTTACCGGGGGGCGCAGATTTTTGAGGCGATCGGGATCAACTCGGCGGTCATTGACAAGTATTTCACGTGGACAGCGTCGCGTGTCGAAGGAATCGGCATTGATGAAATCGCGCGGGAAGTTTTGCTCCGGCACAACCACGCGTTCCCCGACCGGCAGGTCAATGGCGAGGTGCTCGATACCGGCGGCCAATATCAGTGGCGCAAAGACGGCGAGTATCACCTGTTCAATCCGGAGACCATCCACAAACTCCAGATTGCGACGCGGACGAATAGCTACAAAGTTTTCAAAGAGTACAGCGACGCCGTCAATCACCAGTCGAAACATCTGGCGACATTGCGCGGGTTGTTCGAGTTGAAGACCGCGCCGCGGCCGATTCCGCTGGAAGAAGTCGAGTCGGTCGAGAGCATCGTGAAACGGTTCAAGACCGGCGCGATGAGCTACGGGTCGATCAGCAAGGAAGCGCACGAGGCGTTGGCGGTCGCGATGAACCGGCTGGGCGGCAAAAGCAATACCGGCGAGGGCGGCGAGGACCCGGCCCGGTATGTTCTCGAAGCGAACGGCGATTCAAAGAACTCCGCGATCAAACAAGTCGCGAGCGGCCGGTTTGGCGTGACGAGTTTGTATCTGACGAAGGCGAACGAACTGCAAATCAAGATGGCGCAGGGTGCGAAGCCCGGTGAGGGCGGCGAGTTGCCGGGCGCGAAAGTTTATCCGTGGATCGCGAAAACCCGCGGCACGACGGCCGGGGTCGGACTGATTTCACCGCCGCCGCACCACGACATTTATTCCATCGAAGATTTGGCGGAACTCATTCACGATTTGAAAAACGCCAACCGCAAGGCGCGGATCAGCGTGAAGCTCGTCTCGGAAATTGGCGTCGGCACCGTGGCGGCCGGTGTGGCGAAGGCGCACGCGGATGTGGTGCTGATTTCCGGTCACGATGGCGGGACCGGCGCGTCGCCGTTGTCGTCGATCAAACATGCCGGCTCGCCGTGGGAACTCGGCTTGGCGGAGACGCATCAGACGTTGCTCTTGAATAATCTGCGTAGCCGGATTGTGGTCGAGACGGATGGCCAGTTGAAGACGGGCCGGGATGTGGTGATCGCGGCGTTGCTCGGCGCGGAGGAGTTTGGTTTTGCGACGTCGCCGTTGGTGGCGCTCGGCTGCATCATGATGCGCGTCTGTCATCTGAACACGTGCCCGGTCGGCGTGGCGTCGCAAGACCCGCGGCTGCGCGCGAAGTTTACCGGCGACCCGCAGCACGTGGTGAACTTTATGAATTTTATCGCGCAGGAAGTGCGCGAGATCATGGCGCAACTCGGGTTCCGGACGGTTCTGGAAATGGTTGGTCGCGCGGACCGGCTCGGAATGAAAAACGCCATCGAACATTGGAAGGCGAAGGGCGTCGACCTGTCGAAGATTCTCTACCGGCCCGAAGTGCCGGACGATGTGGGCCGGTATTGCCAGATTCCGCAGGACCACGGGCTGGATAAATGTCTCGATTTGCAGGTGCTGCTCGACTTGTGCAAGCCGGCGATCCAGAAAGCGCAGAAGGTGACGGCGACATTGCCGATCCGGAACGTCAATCGCGTCGTCGGCACCATCATCGGCAACGAGGTCACGAAGAAGTATGGCGCGGCGGGGTTGCCGGACGATACGATTCAATTGAATTTCAAAGGCAGCGCCGGTCAGAGCTTTGGCGCGTTCATTCCGCGCGGGATGACGTTGACGCTCGAAGGCGATGCGAATGATTACGTCGGCAAGGGACTGAGCGGCGGCAAGATTGTGGTGTTCCCGCCAGCCGGTTCGACGTTTGCAGCGGAGGCGAACATCATCATCGGCAATGTCGCGCTCTACGGTGCGACGGCCGGGGAAGCTTATTTCCGCGGCGTGGCGGGTGAACGTTTCGGCGTCCGCAATTCCGGCGTGAACGCGGTTGTCGAAGGAGTTGGCGATCACGGTTGCGAATACATGACGGGAGGCCGGGTGGTCATCCTCGGCGCGACCGGCCGGAACTTCGCCGCCGGTATGTCGGGCGGTATCGCGTATGTGTTCGACGAGAAGGGCGATGCCGGGACGCGCTGCAATTTGGCGATGGTCGGGTTGGAGAAGTTGACGGATGCCGCCGAGATCGAGGAATTGCGACAGATGATTGTCCGGCACGGCGATTACACGAAGAGCCAACAGGCGTGGAAGATTTTGGCCGAATGGAATCCCGATAAATTTGTGAAGGTCTTGCCGAAGGATTACAAGCGCGC
>JBAXYB010000176.1:0-3675 GCA_037127585.1 Verrucomicrobiota bacterium | reverse complement strand
GCCACGAGCAGTTTCACCTCTGCCGGTAAGCGGTGGAGGCGGCTGTCGAGCCGGCTATGGTGATCGAGAAAGTTGGGCTTCATCCGTGGGTCTCGGCGCGAGCCAGCGCGCCAGTAACAGCGACAAGGCGAACGCCAGTAAAGCCCCGAGCGCACCCGTCACCGCGGTGTACTTCAACCCGGACCAGAGCGCGACCGCTTTGTGTTCGAAGCCGATTGCACCGGCAATTTTCTCCAGCCCATCCGGCCACGAGCACGCAAAGGGGGTGACGAAAACGGCCAGCCCGACGGTTGTCAAGAGGCCAAGCCCGACCAACTCGCCGGTGTGCGCCGTCGGTTCGGTGAGTTCGGGACGCGCGCGCGCGATGGCGGTAAGTACCAGGGCGGTGATCAAGCCTTCGCCGATGCCGATCAGCATATGAACATTGGTCATGGTTGGAAACACCAGTGACCACGCGGCCGTCCCGGATAACGCCAGTTGGCCGGCACAGGCAATGGCCGACGCCACGGTGGCGCACCAACTCGCAAACGCCGCGGCGACGATCATCCCGCGCGAGCCCGGCAGGCCGGCGCGCACGAGCCGGTACACGCTGTAGCCGATCAACGGATTGATGATCGCCATGTTGAGAATGTTCGCGCCGAGCGCCGTCACGCCGCCGTCGGCAAAGAGAAAGCATTGGATGATCAGCACGCACGACATGGCGATGACCGCGGCGCTGGGACCGAGGAGGGTGGCCGCGAGGACGCCACCGACGAGATGCCCCGAGGTGCCGCCGATGATGGGGAAGTTCAACATCTGCGCCGCGAACACAAACGCCGCCGCCAATCCCAGCAGCGGCACCTTCCGCGCCGGCAGATGTCGACGAACTTGCCGCACCGCCAGCGCTAAGCCGCCGGTGGCCAAGGTGGCTGAGGTCGCCGCCGTCTTCGCGTCTAAGAAACCATCCGGGATGTGCATACTCGCCGCTCATTCGTGCCACAACCGGCGGGGCGCGTCAATGCTTTAACGGGCGCCGTTTGATTTGCTTGCGTTTGACCCGGTAAATCGCTTAGTACATGACAGTCGGTGCGCCGACATGGTGGTGTTTCTGTTGAATGGCTGGGTAGCTCAGTTGGTAGAGCACGGCACTGAAAATGCCGGTGTCGTCAGTTCAATTCTGACCCCAGCCACCATTTTCCTTCGATGAACTTTTTCAGCTTTCTCGCCGGGATCGCCCTCATGTTGCTGGGCATCCGCTCGCTGCGCAAAGGCTCGGAACGGTTCTTTGGCGCGCGCTTTCGCCGCCTCTTGCAATCCGCCACGCAGAATCCGGTGCGGGCCTTGGTGGCGGGATTTGGCATCTCCATCTTGACGCCGAGCAGCACGGCCGTCGCGCTGTTGGCGGTCGAAGCAATCAACGGCGGGTTCATGACGTTCGCGCAAGTGCTCGCGCTGATGCTCGGGGCGAACATCGGGTTCACGGTGACGGTGCAATTGCTGGCGTTCAAGTTCTACGTTTACTACCCGGTGTTTCTCACGTTCGGAATTCCGGTGTACGTGTTCAGCAAGAGCACAGCGTGGCGCGGGGCCGGGCAGGCGGTGCTGGGCGTCGGCTTCTTGCTGCTGGCGATTCAACTCATCTCGGCCGCGGTGGCGCCGCTGAAAGCGAACCCGGACGTGGCGCACATCGTCGAGATTCTGGAACGGCATCCGATCTGGCTGATGTGGTTTGCGGTGGCGTTGAAAGTGGGATTGCAAAGTGCGACGGCGACCATCGGGATTGCGATGGCGCTGTGCGCGCAAGGGGTGTTGCCGGTGAACGCGGCGGTGGTGGTGGTGATCGGCGCGAACATCGGCATTGCGGTGACGGCCTTACTGGCCGGCTTCACGCGCCTCGACACGCGGCGGATGGCAGTGGGCAATCTCTTTTTCAAAGTTGCCGGCACGCTGGTGTGCCTGCCGCTGCTGGGGCCGTTGGTGAATTTGTTACAACCTCTCAGTATGCCCGGGCCAACGCACGACACGCAGCTCATCGCCAATGCGCATTCGCTCTTCAACATCGCCCTCGCGATTGTTTTTCTGCCGTTGATACCGGCGATCGCGAAATGGTTGGAGAAACTCCTGCCGGCGCGCGCCGCCGAGCAGAATCCGACCGGCGCGCGGTATCTCGACAAGGCGGCCTTAGAGAGCCCGGCGTTGGCGCTCGGGCAGGCGACCCGCGAAATCCTCCACATGGCCGATCACGTCCAGACGATGTTGCGGGATGTCCATCGTGCGTTGACGACCGGCGACGAGAACCTCTGCGCGGCGATTCAACAACACGACGATGTCGTCGACTCTCTCAATAATGAAATCAAAACATTCATCACCCGGCTCTCGGAACAGGCGATGACCGCGGAAGAGTCTCACCGGGAAGTGGCGTTGCTGTCGTTTGCGAATGAACTGGAAACCGTCGGCGATATCATTGATAAGAATTTGGTGGAACTGGCCAAAAAGAAAATTACCTCCCAAGTTGAGTTCTCGAAAGAGGGTGGCGCGGAGCTGGAGAGTTTCTTCCAGCAAGTGCTGGAGAATTTCGAGATCGCCGTGGCGGCGTTTGCGAGCCAGGACCACGGTCTTGCGGAAAAGTTGCTGCGCCACAAACATCACATCAACGAGCACGAGCCGGAATTGCGCCGCCGGCATTTCCACCGGCTGCAAGCCGGCCTGAGCGAATCGTTCGAGACCAGCGCGATTCACCTCGATGTCCTGACGAATCTCAAACACATCAATTCCCATCTGACCGCCGTCGTTTACCCGATCCTCGAAGGGAAACCGCAGTGAGCCGGGCCCGGGAATCCGGCAACCTCACCGCCCCGGCCCACTCCACCATCTACCAACCGGCCAACTGGCTCGATCTGTTGGATTGGACGCAGGTCTTCCCGAAAGCGCAACCGGTGGAGATCGACATCGGGAGCGGCAAAGGCGGCTATCTCTTGTGGGCGGCGCAGACCAAGCCCGGCATCAACTTCCTCGGCATCGAGCGGCAATTGATCCGGTTGCGGAAAGTGGACAAAAAGATTCTCCGTTTCGAACTCACCAACGCCCGGCAGATGCGTTGCGAAGCCAGTTACCTCGTCGGCAAACTCATCCCCGCGGGCTCGGTGGCGGCGTATCACATTTATTTCCCCGACCCATGGCCCAAACGCCGGCATCATTCCCGGCGCGTCTTCCAGCCGGAGTTCATCCGCGACCTGCACCGGACCTTGGCGCCGGGCGGTGTCGTTCATGCCGCGACGGACGATCCCGATTACTTCGAGTACATCCAGAAAGTCATGCGCGCCTCCGGCTTGTTTACGGAACGCTCGGCTGATTCATTGCCGGTCGAGGCGCAGACCGAGTTCGAGAAAATCTTTCTCGCCCAAGGTAAAAAGATTGGGCGTGCGAAATATCTGCGTTCGTAGTTAGGCACGAAGCGAAGCGGAGTGCCGTGGGCCACGTGACCGCAACCGGAACGCCACTCCGCAGACTCCGTGGCTCACTACGAACGAGGTCGATCTGGCGGTCGCCACGTGTTCCCCAATGAATGCAAGTGAACCGGTCGGGCAGGGCAGATATTTAGTAGCGGTAGGCGGTCCAAGTCCCGCTGCCCGACCCGCCGTAAGAAGTGGTACGCCCGGAGGGATTTGAACCCCCAACCTTCTGATCCGAAGTCAG
>JBAXYB010000175.1:0-3679 GCA_037127585.1 Verrucomicrobiota bacterium | reverse complement strand
TAGTTGCCGGAGCCATGGCTCGCGGCTTCGGATTGCGCCATCCGTTTCTGCATCTCGGCTTTCACAGCATCGAGATTGAAACTCGCGCCCGTTTGCATCGGCGGGTATTCGAGGAACGTCTGGAGTTCCTTGCCCACGACTTGTTGGACGAACACAAAGCGCCAGAACTGATACTTGAACCAATCAAAGTATCCCTGCGCGCCTTCTTTCGTCCCGCTGTTCGGCCAGCCCATGCGCTCGAAGGGATCGAGGCGGAGGTTGGTGATGTACGGCACGTCGACGTGGTTCTTGACGCCGAGCCAGCCAGCCGGCTGGTCGATGAACCGGAACTTGTAGTCGTCGATACGAACCGCGCCGACGGTGCTTTCGCCGAGATAGAAGATCTCGTGACGCGCGGACGGGCCTTTGCCGGTGATCGCGGCGGTCTGGTCGTAACCATCGAGGTGGTTCTTGTAGGTCCGGTCGCCGAGTTTCACACCCTTGAGCAACTGCTGGGTGATGTCCGGGTTGCCGGCGGCGGTGAGGAAGGTCGGGAACCAGTCGAGGCCGGAGAAGATGCCGTTCTGCACGGAATCCGCCGGGACGTGACCGGGCCATTTGAGGATGCAGGGCACGCGGAAGCCGCCTTCCATGATGGTGCCTTTGCACTGGGCGAACGGCGTGGTGCCGCCATCGGGCCAGGTGAAGAGTTCGGTGCCGTTGTCGGTCGTGAACACCACGATAGTGTTGTCCTCTTCGCCCATGTCCTTGAGGTGTTGGAGGACGAGGCCGATGTCGTTATCGAGTTGGGCCATGCCGGCTTCCTGCTCGGACCAGCCATTCTCGGAGTTCATCGTCGCGGCCCATTTCTCGGAGAGGTGGGTGACGATGTGCATGCGGGTCGGGTTCAGCCAGCAGAAGAACGGTTTGCCGTCTTTCTTGGCTTTGTCGATGAACTTCAAGGCGAGGTCGCGGATCTCGTCGTCGACGGTTTCCATCCGCTTGGGATAGAGCGTGCCGGCGTCTTCGATCTTCTGTTTGCCGATCTTGCCCCAGCGCGGCATGACGGTCGCGTCATCGGTCTCGGTCGCCCAGCTGTGAACCATGTTGCGCGGGCCAACCTTGTCGAGCAGGTTCTGCGGGTAGTTCGGATGCGCGGGATCTTCCATCGCGTCGAGGTGATATAAGTAACCGAAGAATTCATCGAAGCCGTGGACGGTTGGGAGGAATTCATTCAAGTCACCGAGGTGGTTCTTGCCGAATTGGCCGGTCGCATAGCCCTGCGCTTTGAGCGCGGTGGCGATCGTGCAAGCTTCCGCCGGCAGACCGGTCTTCGCGCCCGCTTGGCCGACGGTAGTCATGCCGGTGCGGATGGGCAATTCGCCGGTGATGAAGTTCGCGCGACCGGCGGTGCAACTGGCTTCCGCATAGTAGTCGGTGAACAGCATGCCGTCTTTGGCGAGCTTGTCGAGGTTCGGGGTCTTACCGGCCATCATCCCGCGATGGTAGGCGCCGATGTTCCACATCCCGATATCATCGCCCATGATGAACACGATATTGGGTTTCTTTGCGTCCGCCGCGTGGCTCGTGCCCGCGGTCATCAACGTGGCCAGCGCGACCGCTGCAAACAGCGATACTTGCCGGCCTTTTTGTGACTTTACTCTCATGGTACTTCCTCCTGTTTTGGTTGGGTTGGACTGTTTCATTTCGCTACGACTGCGCCGTCACGACGAGATAATCCTCGGGTGCGGTTAAATGATCCTGCCGAGTGGGAAAATCGTTCTACCGTGCGGGCGAAAGACTCCGATGCAGGCTGGCTGAATGCTGCAGGGAGAGGAAAAGAAGTCAGGGCGAGATTACAACGAGTACCGCGTTGACGCAGTTCCGTCATAGCGTCGTGCTGTCGTGCTGTCGTGCTGTCGTGCTGTCGTGCTGGATGTCACTCGAATTTCCATAGTCTCGCCGGAGATGTTCGTAAACTCCGGCGCCGAGGAAGTCAATTTGATTCTTGCAGAGTTGGTCACGAGGGAAAAATGAGCCGGTATTCTGTAGCGGCGGCTGTCCCAGAGGCTGATTCGTTTGGGGAAGGTGGCTCCCGTAGAACGAGTTTCCAGCTCGTTTCTCCAGGATAAACAGCACATGAAACAAGCTGGAAACTCGTTCGACGCACGGCCGGTGGCGGCGCTGAGGCCGCTCCCACATTCGCACCAGTACGCCGCCGATTCCGGTGTAGTCACGGCGCTCTGCGCCGTGTTCGGGCCGGCCGGCGTCGCTGAGCGCGTGGCGATCATCGGGATGCAGCCGTTCCAGAAATCGGTTGAAATCGAGCGTCTCCGTCATCGTGAAACCAAACAGCTCACGCCATTTTTCAGTGGCCCAAATTTCATCCCGCACAAGGTCCCGAGTCCAAATGCCGAGGTTTGCCGCATCGCCAGCCATCACCAGCCGCTGCTCGCTTTCCCGAAGCGGGGACGGAGCAGCTATCTTCATCGTCCAGGTTTGAAGAAATCGAGAACGATTTTGGTTTTGGTCTGACCGGTCGGCTCGCCCAGCCCGGCCGCTTTGGCCGCGGCAAAAAACTGTCGCGCCTGCGCTTGGGCTTGGGCATCGGAAGCAGCTTTGGATTTGATGGAGACTTCGAGAATATCCTGGGTCCGCCCGGCCTGTTGGAGATGCCAGAGTTCGATGGTCACGGCTTCGGGATAACCCGGCAACTCGACCTGTTTGCTCCACACTTCGGTTGTGACGGGGCCGTACCGGCGCAAGTCGCCCCAGTTGAAATCTTTCAAGCGCGCGGCCACCAGTTGGCGTTGTGGATGGTTGTACAACTCGCTGATGGGCTCGTCCCCTTCGGCAACTTTTTTCACCAACCCTTGGCTGATCGGTCGCGCGTCCAGTGAACGCGAGAGGGTCGGCTCGTGGTCGTTGATCCAGTCCTGCTCGGGTGGAACGAGCCGCTCGCGGGCGCTTAACTCCGCGTCGCCGGCGCGCGCCCGGAGTTTGACGGTGGATTCACCGGATTGGCCGACTCGTTGCCGGGCCCGCAGGATCAGGTTGTTGGCCGCCAACGACTGGTCGCTGGTGTCGAAGAAGCAGACGATTGATTTCACGGCGCGCTGTTCATCCAACTGCAGTACTTGCAGTGCTTGAGCCAGGTTGGCCGCCGGCACGAGGAGCTTGATCTCGGTTCTCCATTCCCCTGGCGCGAGGTCCGCGGCCGGTATTGCTTCCCCAAAGACAAGCAGACTCAGTGTTAAAAGTCGGCGTGTTAGCGCGCGATTCACTTCTTGTGTTTCTTGGCGTGCTCGTGGTCGGCGCGCAGGACGAGTTTTTCCGCGCCGCCGTGGTCTTCGAGATCCTCGAACAAACCCTCGTCGGTCAGATCCAGTGCGTGCGAATGCTCCCAATCGTGCCGGGCCACTTTTTCGAGGCGGTCGATCAAATCATCATCGTGGACTTCGATCGCCAGTTCGCGGCGGTCGTCGAAGCTGCCGGGGGCGAGGTTGATCGAGCCGACGATGGCGCGCAGGCCGTCGGCGAGCAGCATTTTACCGTGGAGTTTGAGGTGCTTGAGTTTGTGAATCTTGACACCGACGTCGTCCATGATGCGCAGGCCGCCGACGCCTTCGATGATTTTCTCTTTCTTGAGACAGTGGGGCGGCCGGGCCATGACGTGAACTTTTACGCCGCGCGTCGCGGC
>JBAXYB010000174.1:0-3690 GCA_037127585.1 Verrucomicrobiota bacterium | reverse complement strand
GATTGCGGACATCGACGTTGAGAACTTTGTTCATCCGCGCCAGCCCGATCATCACGCCACCACCGACGGCCAACACGGTGCCGCTCAGACTCGTGCCGGCGCCGCGGGGGATGATGGCGAGTTTGTGTTCGGCGCAGAACTTGACGGCGGCGACGACCTCGGCAGTTGTCCGGGGGAGGACGACGACATTCGGCAGAAATTTCTCCAGCGTGTAGGCGTCGCATTCATACACGAGGAGTTCTTCCGGTGTGCTGATGACGGCGTCGTTGCCGATGAGTGCGCGAAGTTCGCGGGCGATGATCTCCGTTTCCATCGGCGCGGATGCTAGGGGATTTAGGCGCGGCTGTCGAGTCGGTGTAGTGGCCGCCGTCCCGGCGGCTGGTGTGAATGAAAAACGGCTTTGCCGCCGGGACGGCGGCCACTACACTGGGCAGGATGTTTAAGGGGAAACCACCGCGACTCGGCGAAGTGTTTCAGAGATATGACTCGCCTGTTTACTTTGTCACGTTTTGCTCGGGACACCGGCGGCCATGGTTGGCGTGTGATGCGGTTCATCGGGCGTTTCGCGAATATGCGACGCGCGGGTGTGCGCACGGCATCGCGGTTGGCCGGTATGTGATCATGCCGGATCATTTGCATGCGTTTGTTTGTGGAGGAAGGGAGTTGGATCTCGGCATGTGGGTGCGTGGATTGAAACGCGCGCTGGGTGTAGGGGCCGCCGTCCCGGCGGCTGGGGGCGAGCGAACAGTAACGGCTTTGCCGTCGGGGACGGCGGCCGCTACACCGCTTTGGCAACCGGGGTTCTTCGATCACTTGCTGCGGAGTAATGAGAGTTACGCAGAGAAATGGGAGTATGTGCGACAGAATCCGGTGCGGGCAGGTTTGGTGAAACGTCCAGAGGACTGGCCGTATCAGGGGGAGATCGTGGTGATCGACCGGGTGTAGTGGCCGCCGTCCCGGCGGCTAATGTTGTTTATTGATTAACGGCTGCCGCCGGGACGGCGGCAGCTACACCTGGGTCACTGTAGTTTCGCGCGGTAGAAACGGCGGAGTGTGTTCGTTGCACTTGGGTCGGAAATCTGAATTGTGTTGCCGGTGCCGAGAATGTTGTTCGTGAGGATGCTCCAAGTGTTGGTGGCGAGATTGTCTGTGTACTCGATCTGGTATGACTTGTTCGAGATTGTTATCAGCGCGAGCGAACTGCTGAGCCGGAGAGCACTTGTCGCGGATTGCGGGTCGGTGCCGGCGAGAAACTCCTGCAAATTTGTGAAGTTATCACCATCGGGGTCGGCGTTGGCGTCGGTCACGCCGTGGGTGGTTTCCCAGAAGTCCGGCATGCCGTCACCGTCGGTGTCGGCGGGTGTGAAACGTAGCAGCGTCGCACTGTAGGCCGGGAAGATGAACGTGGTGTTGGTGGTGGCGGGTTCGTTGAGGATCGTGGTCAGGTTGGCGGCAGAAACTTGCCAGACTTGCGCGGTCGGGCCGGCGATGTAGCCGGTGAGTTGGATGGGGGCGGAATAATCGTAGGTGGGATTTTTGTTGATGACGATGACGGTGAGGGCGTCGTTTGTCGGGTCTTTGGCGGCGTAGGCGGTGAAGAGGTTGGCTTGAGTTGTGACGGCGGAGACGGACGTTCCGGCGAATTGACGGAAGAGTTTGAACGTTTGGTAGGCCGGACTGTTGGCGTCGGGGGCGGTCCAGGCGCAGGCCATGGCGAGGTCTTCACGGCCGAAGATGCCGAGGCAGTCGGCGAGGGCGAGGGCGCCGTTGAGCGTGGTATCGGCGCCCCAGTTGTATTCAGTGAGGGCGAGCGGCAAGCCGGGGTAGTGTGTGGCGAGCAGCGCTTTCATGCGGGGAATGAGTTGCGGGTAATTCCGGTTGGGCTGGGTTTGCGTGGCCCACAAGTCGGTGCCGATCCAGCCTTCGCTTTTGTAAGTTGGATCCCAAAGCTCGCGGGTGGCGCGGAGACGTTTGGCGTTGCTGGCGGTGTCAGTCGCACCGTCGAAACTATCGGGGTAGTAATGAATGTCGAACACATCGAGCAGGCGTTGGCTGGTCTGGGTCTCGTGTTGATAGGCGCGGTCGAGAAACCACGGGAGCAAATCGACGCCGCCGTGTGCGGCTTTGTCGACGTCGCCAGCTTGGGGGTTCCAGTAGAACCACCAGCAGCAACTTACCGGGCCACAAATCTTCGCGTTCGGCAGGACTTGCCGGACGAGGGTGGCGTAGTTGCTGAATGTCGCCCAGATTTCGTCGTAACCAACCGGCACGGGATGCCAGTCGCGATGGGTGCCGCTCCAGATATCCATCTCGTTGTCCATCGCAATGAAGGCCGGCGGTGTGGTGAGGGTGGCGAGCCATTGGGATTGGAGCGCGACGGTGTTGGTGCGGCCGGAGTCGAGGGGGTTGTTGACGATGTTCTGGCCGTTGGTGCCGACGCCGCTACCGGCGTTGGCGTTGTAGGGATCGACGGCCTGTTGCGGTCCGTATTTGGCGACGGAGAAACTGACGGAGGTCGCGTCCTTGGCGACGTACGGCAGCATCGGCAACGTGAGTAACGACTGCGCCCCGGCGCCGGTATTGCCGGCGATAAACGCCGTGGCGGTGCCGTCCGACCAGGCGGAGTTTTCGAAATACCAATCGTTCGCCAAGTTCTTTGTGCCGGCTTGCCAGTTGTACGTCGAGGTGTGGTTGCCGCCCCAGCGATTAACGGTCGCACCGATGTCTTTCAGGTAGTTCGTGCTCGGCGCCCAAGCGAGGCCGTAGATGAACGGACTGATCGTGTGATTGCTGACGAGCGCGCTGACTTGGATGACGTGGTTCGAGAAACCGAAGCTGCCTGACGTGTCCGGCGCGATGGCGGTGCCTGTGAGATTGGTGACGTTGTTCACGTAGAGCGTGTACCGGCCGCCGTTGAGGAAGTCGTTGGTGAAGGTGAGTGCCGAACGATTGTTTGTGTAGGTCGCCGCGATGGGTTTCTTGCGGGTCGAGTAATGTGCGTCGTTGCTGCTGAGCAACTCGAAGTTGGATGCGTTGGGCGTGGTGATGCCGGTATCGAAGAACGCCACGACTTGCCGGCTACCGCCGGCGCGGACGGAAGTAATTTGCGGCGGCGTGCTGGCGGCTTGCCGGAGTGAAATGGAGTCGAGGTAATAGGCTGCTTGGGCGGTCCCGCTGCGGTCGAGGACGTCGATGCGGGTGAAGTTGGGGCGGGCAAACGCGAAGGCGGAGAGCGGGATGGAGACGAGTTTCCAAGAACCAGCCGGCACGGTGCCGCCACCGCTGAGAAAGTTTTCAAGATTGAGGCCCGTCGAACTCGTACCGGAATTGTCGTCTTCGAGTTGGACAGTCAAGAGTTGTCCACCGCTGGTGCCTCCGTTGATGTAGAACTCAAGGTAAGCGTAAGCGTTCGAGGCGATGGACGCGTGGTGCAGAGAAAGGCCGCCCCAGGCGATTTGGCTGACCTTGAGTGAAGCGGTGCCGGCGTAGACGGGGGTGGTGTTGGTGAAATAGTACGAGCCGTTCCACGACCAGTTTTCCCAGCCGGCGCCGAGCGCGTCCAGATACACATTTTCGGTCTGCGCCTGCACACCAGTCACCGCTAGCAGAAAGAGCAGAACGAAGCGCATGGCTACGGTTGAAGGCGAATCCGGTAGATGAGCTGTGGGGAATTGGTCGCGCCACCTTGGT
>JBAXYB010000173.1:0-3853 GCA_037127585.1 Verrucomicrobiota bacterium | reverse complement strand
ACCGGCGCGGCGTTGATCATGCAAGTCGGCAAAGTGGCCGTGTTTTATCGGCCCAAACCGGCGGCGAATTAGTTTTCGACACCGGGAAAAGCTTCGCGTAATCTCCCGCCCCATGCCAACTAACGTCATCGTCTTTCACTACACACTCACGGACAACACCGGTAAACAGATCGACTCCTCCGCCGGTAGCGACCCCCTCGCCTTCATCGTCGGCAGCGGGCAAATCATTGCCGGACTGGAGACACATCTGTTGACCATGAAAGTCGGCGAGAAACGTAAGGTCCTCGTCCCGGCCAAAGACGCCTACGGCGAAGTCAAAGCCACGGACATCATGGAAGTGCCGCTGGCCAAGCTGCCGGCCAAGAAAATCAAAGTCGGCGACCGGTTCCGGGCTGGCGAAGGCGATCATGCCCCGGTTGTGCGCGTCACCAAAGTTACCGCCACCCACGCGACGCTCGATGCCAACCACGAATTAGCCGGGCAAAACCTGACGTTTGATGTCGAAGTCACCGAAGTTCGGGCCGCGACAAAAGAAGAATTGTCCCACGGCCACGTCCACGGCCCCGGCGGCCATCATCACCACTAGACCGGTCGCACCTGTTTTTTTGCCGTTCTGCGTTTGGTGTGGAATGTCTGTTGGTTTTGGCCTCCGGCAATCACGCGCTGATCAATATCCCAGACCTCGATGCGTGCATCTCGCGGGCCGGGATAAATGTAGTTGCTGGTGGGCGGCGTACTATTTAAAATTGCGGACGTGAAACGTCTGCTGTTGCTAGCTGGGCTGGGCATCATCCTTGTCAGCGTCGGCTATCCGACATGGCGAAACTGGCGCGCGCAGAAATTATTCGACGCCGGGTTAAAGGAATTTTATGCCCAGCATTGGTCCGAAGCTGCCGAGCTTTTTCAACGGACGACCGATTACGCTCCGGACAGTGCCGACGCTTGGCATAATCTCGGGGCCGCGCGAGCGCAGATGAAGCAGTACGCCGACGCAATACCGCCTCTCGAACGCGCCTTGTGCAACGCGCCCGGTGATGCGGAGAATTTTCGACTTCTTGGGCAGATGCAATTGATGGTCGGCCGCCATGCCGACGCGCGCAAGTCTCTGGAGAGCGCCCTGCGGTATCGTCCCGATGATGGAGCAGCGTACAATGCTTTGGGACAAGCGTGCCATAACACCGGCGATTATTCCAATGCGGTTGTGGGCTATCAAGCAGCACTCCGGTACGTCTTGCGGAACGCGGATCTTCATTTGAATCTTGGTGTCTGTCTCGCGGAACTCCACCGTTATGACGCAGCCTTGATTCAGCTGGAGGAAGCGATCCGTCTGAAACCAGACGATGCCGCGTCGCATTTGGCCCTGGGTCGCGTGTACCTACGATTGGGGAACTGGACGGGCGCCGAACGTGAACTGGAGATTGTTCGCAAGCTCGACCAGAAGAAGGCGGACGTCTTGCAGGGGGAACTCGATCAGATGCGCGTGATCGGGACTGACCAACAGACCTAGACGGTTTTGGGCCGCGAGCCTCGCTCGGCACTGAATTTGTTACGACATTGCCAGACCATCGTCTTATGCTTACACTCCGGGCGTGACTTCGGAAAAGCGACGAAACCTCCTGCTCTGGACTCTCAGCCTTGCGCTCTGGTACACACTGTTTGGATTCTTCGGTGCTCCGCGTCTCATCCGCTCAATCGTGCTCTGGCAATTGCCCAAACAGATCGGCCGGCAAGTCACGCTGGCGAAAGTGAAAACGAATCCGTTCGCGATGTCCATCGCCCTCGACGGGTTCGGAATTGCGGAGCCGGACGGGACGCGATTCGTCGGGTGGGATGAAGTGTATGTGAACGTGGATCCGACCGGGTTACTCGGCAAGGAAGTCGTCTTCTCCGCCATCGCCATCAGTAATGCGTTCGGCCACGTGCAGATCAATCACGATGGGACGTTAAATTTCACCGATGTTCTCCAGCGATTCCCGGCGGCGCCGCGGCCGGTCAAGAAGGTGACGGGGAAACCTTTGGTTATCCGCATCGGCGAGTTGCGAATTACCGGCAGCCGGGCTGTGTATGACGACTTCACTCGCGCGAGCGAATTCCACACGACAGTCGGTCCGATTGACGTGACGCTTCGCGACTTCAGCACGGATCCGAATCGGAAGAACCCGTACGCCTTCACCGCGACCACCGAATCGGGCGAGACGTTTTCGTGGTCGGGGTATTTCCATCTCGACCCGGTCCGCTCGGGTGGCGAGCTTTCGATTGGCGGCATCGCGCTCAAGAAGTACGCCCCGTTCTACGACGAGTTCCTCAACCTCAAGCTCCTCGCCGGCACCCTCGATGTCGCGGGCCATTACCAAGTGATCTTCACCGACCAGCTCACCCTCGCCCAACTTTCCAACGCGACGATCCGCGTCAACAATCTTCAAGTCGCGGAATTGGGCCAGACCAACTCCGTGATGTCGCTCAACAATCTGGCCATCGCCGGGATTAATCTGGATCTGCTCGCTCAAACCGTGGCGGTGGATTCGGTACGCGTGGATGGCGACCGGCTGGCCGTCCGAAAACTCGCGGACGGAATCCCGAATGTGGCCAAGATGTTCACGAAAGAAAACCAACCGGCTCCGCCCTCAAGCGCCGCCCCGCCGGCCGCCCCCGCCAAACCGTGGCAGGTCAAGATTCGCGAGATTCGCAATGACGACCACGTGGTCACCGCGACCGGCTTTTTTGGAGACGAATCCACCTCCCACCAAAGCCTGCAACTCGCCAACCTGCACATCGTGACCGAGCCACTTTCGCTGGCAGTCGATGAAATCAAAGTGATCGAACCGCGTTTCGAGGTGGTCTTACCGGCGAATGGTGTAGCTGCCGCCGTCCCTAGCGGAAATTCCAAGACAAACACAGCCTCCGTGACGGAAGCCGCTCCAAAACCATTGCCCTATGCCCGCGTCGGCGCGCTGATTGTGAGCAATGCCGTCGTGACATTTACCGACGAAACTGTGCAGCCGACCGCCAGCCTGACGGTTACCGGCGTCATGGTGCACGTCACCGGATTCACGACGGACACCAACGGAATGATGGAACTCGCCATCACCGGCCGGATCGACAACACCGCGCCGTTCGAAGTGACCGGCCACATCAATCCATTCAGCCCGGACGCGACGACCGCGCTGAAGGTCGCGTTCAAAGGCATCAACCTCACACCGGCCGGCCCGTACTCCGGCAAGTATGCCGGCTACATGATTCGCAAAGGCAAAGTCAGCGTCGACCTCAACTACGACATCCAGCAGCGCGCGTTGAAGGCCTCGAACACACTACTGCTCGATCAATTCACCTTCGGCGAAGCGATCGAAAGCCCGGCCGCGACGAAGCTACCGGTCCGCCTCGCGGTCGCGATCCTGAAAGACCGAAACGGCCAGATCAAACTCGACGTGCCTATCGAAGGCCGCACCGATGATCCGCAATTCCGGTATTGGCCCGCCGTCTGGCATGTGGTGGGTGGCATCTTCACGAAGATTTTCACCGCGCCGTTCAGCATGCTCGGGTCAATGTTCGGCGGCGGCGGTGAAGAGTTGAGCTATCAAGAGTTCGCCCCCGGCAGTTCCGTGATCCAATCCAACGAGACCAAGAAACTCGATATCCTCATCAAAGCCATGACGGAGCGGCCCACGTTGGGACTCGAAATCACCGGCTCGATTGATCCCGCCAAAGATGTTGAACCGCTCAAGCGCCAGAAGCTGCGCGTACTCGCAGGGGAGGATTATCCCGCCGGTCTCCGCGCGCTCTATGCCGAAGCCCTACCGAAACTCGCGCCACCGCCACCGCCGGCAACTTTCACCAGCAACATCGGCAACCTCGG
>JBAXYB010000172.1:0-3903 GCA_037127585.1 Verrucomicrobiota bacterium | reverse complement strand
TAGTAGCCGGCACATTCACCAACACCACCGGTAGCACCCTCCAGAATTTGAGCGGCGGTAGCGTCCTGATCAAGTTCCTTGATTCGACCAAGATTGTTACCAACTCCGGCACGATGAGCTTCCAGTTGACCGGTACCAGCGCCACCATGACGATGCAGGTTGGTTCGGATGCCACACCCGGAACGTTCGTCAACGCGGGAACATTTCAGATTGCAACGACCGGCGCTGGTAAACCATACACGTTGTCCAACTTGTTTGTGAATGCCGGCACGATGGTGTTGACCAACTCGTCCTCGTCCCCCACTGCACAGTCGGTCACGGTGACCAAAGATTTCACCAATCAGGCCAATAGCACGGTGAAGATGTTTGTCCAGGGCGCCAGCGCCGGGAATACTGTTACCTTGACGACAGGCAACTACGTCAACCTCGGTACCAACACCTTCACCTTACTCAACGGTACAGCGGCAAATGAAATCAACCTAAAGACATCGGGGAGCATTTTTTCCAACGCCGCCAGTGGCATTATCCTGCTGACTGCTGACAACCTCGGCACCAACCTCGTGCGCGTTGGCACAGCGGGAGCCGGCGGCGCGAGCGTAGTTAATGCCGGTACAATTTCCGTTGGCGGTGGGACGTTGTTGTTCCAATCAACTGGCGGCTCTACCCGCGGCATACTTAATTCCGGCACGATTACGATGCTGGGCGGTAACCTCCAGGCGGGCGACGGTATCACGAACTTCAACTACATTACCGGTTGGGGAACAATGATCGGCAATGTTATCAACACCAACGGCACCATTTTGGCCGACGCGCGAAATGTTGTGAACCGTAATGCCGCCACGCTGACGGTTGCACTCTCGACTTTCACCAACAACAACGGCGCTACCATTGGCGCAATCGGGAGTAACTCGACGCTACTGGTGGCGATTGCCAACGGCGCACTCATCAACAACGGCACGCTGCAACTCTCCGCCGGTAACATCGTTCTCAGCAACACCCTCACGGGCACCACCGGCGGCTCGATCACCAACTTCAACACCATCGCCGGCGTGGGCGACGTCAGCACCTTCCCGATTGTGCAGGGTGGAGCGAGCTCTTCGTTGATCGCCAAAGACCCCACCGATGGTCTGAGCAACCTCATCGCTTCCGTGGGTTCAATTAACGCATCGGTACTCGGCGCAGTTAGCAATGCCAACGGCATCGCCACCTTGCAATTGAGCCTCAGCGGTGGGGCCACGGTGCTTTCGAATGCCGGGACACTTTCATTGCAAGGCGGTAACATCACCATCAACGGCGTCAACGGCACCGTCACCAACACCGGCCAAATCATCGGCTTCGGTAGCCTCACCAACGCCGTGGCCAACACCAGCGGTTCGATTGTCGCCAGCAACGGCGTGCTCAACTTCTTCCTCGTCGGCAACCAAAACTCCGGCCTGCTTAGCAACTTCAACGCAACCACCACCCTCCGCAGTCCCACCAACATCCTCGTCAACACCAGCACCGGCCGCATCGTCCTGAATGGTGGGACTCTCCAACTCTCCGGTAGTTGGGTGACGAATCAAGGCACGCTGACTGGCCCCGGCACCAGCGCCTCCTCGTTGTACAATGACACGACCGGCGTCGTAGTCGCGACAAACGGGACATTGAATGTCGCCACCGGCGCCGGTGAGACCAACCAGAACTTTGGCACCTACCTCATTCAAGGCGGCAACGCCGGCACTCTCAACATCGGCCCGGCGTACGATAACAACGGCATCGTCTCCAACTTCGGTGGCTTCCTGACCGGCGGCAGCGTCACGAACAAGAATTTGCTGGTTGGTTTCGGCACTAACACCGCGACGTTTGTGAACGCATTGAACGGCTCCGTGCGGGCAACGAATGGCGTGTTGGGCTTCACCGGCGCGGTCTTCAGTAATGCTGGCACAATCAATATTGCCAACAACGCCACGCTGAACGTCATCCCCGATTGGAACAATACCGGGACCATTACCAACAACAACTCCCTGATCGGCGGCAATGTAACCAACACCGGGACCATCGTCGGCTTGGGGAACATCACGATTGCGCCGCTCGTGGTGAACAATGCCGGCGGTTCGCTGATCGCCACCAATGGCACGCTCACGCTATCGACGCTGCCCGCGCAGAACAACGGCACATTCGTCATGGCGAATGGCGCGACGTTGACGATTGCCGCCGGCGGCACTTGGACGAATGCCGGGACGATGTCCTTCCAGGGCGGCATCTTCAGCAACGCGGTCGATAGCTTCCGTTTCATCAATACCGGCACGATCATCGGCCGAGGTACGAACAGCTTCGGCGCCTTTTCGGGTCTTGCCGGAACGGGCATCAACCAGTTGCTCGTCAACGCCGGCAACATCATCGCCACGAATGGACTGCTGATGCTCAATGGTGCCGACTCGTTCAACGGTGGTGGCTTCAGCAACCTGGCCAATGGCATCATCACCATCGCGACCAACTCCACACTGGCCATCAACAAGACCGCGAACTTCTGGCAGAACAGCGGCGGGGCCAATCAACGCATCGTCAACGCCGGCACGATTCTCCTGCAAGGCGGCACCTTCAGCATGTACGACAACGGCGTCGAAGAACCGAATCCAGCGCAAGGTGCGAATCAATTCATCTACAACAGCGGGACGATCATCGGCGCCGGCACGCTGAACGCCTCCATCAAACAAACCAGCACCGGCATCACCGTTGCCACCAACGGCGTGCTCAACATCTTTGCCAACAGCGCTTCGTTCGGCGATTCCGGCGCCGGAAATTTCGGCACCTATCGAGCCGCGACGACCGGTGTGTTGAAAGTGGTAGGGACCGTTGCCAGCGGCAATACCGGCGTCTGGCGAGTTGATCAAGGCGGCACGTTGGAAGTTGCCGGGTCCAGCGTGAATTTGTCCACCGCCCTCCTGCCGGCCAGCCAACTCAACGGCACGGTGCAGATTAATTCAGGCGCGAACCTGACTCTCTCCAGCGCCGCAGGTGGAATGACGCTCGGCCAGAACGGCACTTTCGTCTTCAGCCCCAACAACGGCACAACCATGGCCATCAACATGGATACCAGTTCGGGTGCGCTGCAGGCGTTTACCAACAATGGTACCTTCCTGCTCGTCGGCGGTTCGACGGGGAGCGCGACCTTCCGCTCCGGCAATGCCTCCGAAAACAGCTACGGCTTCATCAACAACGGCACCATCATTGCCGGTTCGGGGGGCAGCCTCGTCCTGCAGTCGGACGCTGCCACAGCGATGGGCTTCAGCAACACAGCGCTCGGCACCATCATCGTCACCAACGGTTCGCGGCTGCGCGTTTTACGAACAGCGACCGGCTGGGGTGGTGCGATGGCTGCGAATGCCGGCACAATTCTGCTCAATGGCGGCACGTTTCAGACCGCCGATGGCGGCGGCCTTAGTTCTGACCGATTGATCCGCAATCTCGGTACCATCATCGCCAGCGGCACCGGGAACGCCACCAATACGTGGCAAGCCGGTTTGGAAAACGCCGGCACGATCTTCATCACCAACAACGGCGCGGTGTTCAATATTCTCTCCACTCGCCTCGGAATGACCAACACCGCCACCGGTGTCATCAACCTCGGCGCGGCCAACGCCGACGGGACGATCATCGCCACGAATATCGGTTTCACGGCCCCCGCCAATTTTGGTGGTGCCTTCGTCAACCTGGGCACCGTCCGCGGTCAGGGCACCTTGACCCTCGGCGTTACCAACGCTGACGGCGGCGCCAATGCAAACTTTAACAACTATGGCAGCTTGATCGCCACCAACTACGGCACCGCCGCTCCCGCCACGCTCTTCATCAGCTCCGGTAACGCTTATACCAACGGCGGCTTCAGCAACGCCGTGTCCGCCGTCGTGACGATTGCCACCAACA
>JBAXYB010000171.1:0-3906 GCA_037127585.1 Verrucomicrobiota bacterium | reverse complement strand
ACGCAGACGACCGGCCAACTCGGCGGCAAAGATAAACAGGCCGTGGCCATCGGCGCGGCCATGCCGCAAGCCCAGGTGCCGAGTGGTCAAACCGGCGTGGCCGTCTTGCCGGCGGTCACGTTCCCGTCGAGTGACGGCTTTGAGATCACCATCGACGTGACGTTGCTCTGGCAATTATTGCCGCAGGACGCGCCCTCCGTCGTCGCCCGGTATGGCAACATCCAGAAGATCGAACAGAACATTCTCATCCCACAAATCAACTCGACCGCGCGCATCAAAGGTTCGACGTTCGGCGCGGTGGACTTCATCGTCGGCGACAAACGGGAACAGTTTCAGAATGATTTCCAGACGACGATTGAGACGACCTTGCGCGAGAAGAAACTGCAAGTCGATCTTGCGCTGGTGCAGGACACGCTCGTGCCGGACAATATCTCTGGCCCGATCCAAGATGCCCGCATCGCCGCCGAATGGAACACGACCAACGCCGAGAAAACCAAGACCGAAGGCAACAAGGCAGAACTCGACGGCACCGTCGGCAAGATTCGTCAGATTGAACAGGTCGTGGAGTTTGAGACCCAGCGCATCGAAGGCAATATCGGCGCCGAACGGGAAAAACGCGTTTCCCAAATCGCCGCCAATATGCGGTTGGAGGTGGCCGATTTGACTCGGCAAACCGCCGCCATCCGCGCGGACATTCAACGCAAGATGGGCGGCGCGCAGGCGAAGGTCGTCGAGTTAAAAGGCAAAGCCGAAGGCGAAGGTTACGCGTTGCAAGTCAAAGCTGCCGGCAGTCCGCAAGATTACATCGACTATCAGTTTGCGAGCCAGTTGCCGGACAAGATCAAACTGTCGCTCATCTACGCCGGCCCCGGCACGCTGTGGACTGATTTCGAAAAAGCCAAAGGTTTGGCTCCGCTCGAATTGCTCCGCCAACAACAACCTGGACCATTACCAAAGAAATGAGACCAATCGACACAACCTTCAATTGGGCAGCCTTTCATCGCGGCCGGAAAATTTACAAAATCGGCGGGCTGGGTTTGGTGCTCTTCGGTTTGTTCACGATTGTGAACATGATGACCGAGGAGTTCATCAAGCTGACCGGCTGGCGCGCCATCTTCGCCGGGACAACGCTGATTCTCTGCGGCTTGCTGGCGTTGTACAAGGGCTACAAACTTCCGCTCGAAGAAGCCCTGGATCTCGTCCATCGCAAAGGGCGGGGCATTACCGAGTCGGAACTTGTTCACGATATGCGGGTGGACCGCGCGACCGCCCGGCGGATTCTCGACGGCTTGATCGCGAAAGGATTTCTCCGGCGCGGCTCGGATCAAAGCGGCGCGACGGAAGAAGTTTTCGAGCCGGTCAAATGAGCGGCTTGCCGGTTCGGTAACTTTGCCGGCAACGCGATCTCCCGGCCGAGATAAGTGCCCAGTAATTCCGCCAACCGCGACCGAGCGATGGCATGCGTCTGTTTCGTCTCCGCATACAGCCAGTCGCTGAACTTCATAAACTCGCCAAAGCTCGCCAACGCCGGTATGGCGTCCTGGAAGTTGCCGCTGTTGGCGATCAAGTCCCAGTACCGGGCAAAGCGTCGCAATCGCTGCAACGTGGCGAAGTCGATGAGTTTGGTTTGGAGAATTTCGTAGGGCGGATGCGCGCTGTAGACCATGCCCCACTCCTTGTCATGCCGGATGATGGGCGTGCCGCGCAATCGCTTGAGCAGGCCGACTTGAATTTCTTGCGGCCGCAACGCGACGAGCCGGTCAAACCCCGCCGCAAAACTCGCCAAGTCTTCCCCCGGCAACCCAACAATCAGATCGGCATGAACGTGGACGCCGGTCTCAGCCCGGAGCCAGCGAAGGTTTTCTTCCGCCTTCGCATTGTCTTGCCGACGGCTGATGAGTTTGGCGACTTGTTCGTTGAAGGTCTGGATGCCGACTTCAAATTGGAGCGCGCCTGGTGGGAATGTCTGGATGATGCCGCGGAGTTGGTCCGGCAAGCGATCCGGGATCATCTCGAAGTGGACGAAAAGGCCGGGTTGATACCGGTCGCGGAAGAATTGGAGGATGGCGGCGCTGGTTTTGAGATTCAGATTGAACGTGCGGTCAACGAACTTGAATTGCCGGCAGCCGCGATCGAGGAGGGATTGCATGGCCGCGAGGAATGGTTCGAGCGGCGCGTTGCGCACCGGGACGTCGAGTGAGGAGAGGCAGAATTCGCATTCGTAGGGGCAGCCGCGCGAGGCTTCGACGTAAATGACGCGATGGGCGAGGTCGCGTTCGTCGTAGAGATCGTAGGGGAGGGCGAGGTGCGTAAAGTCGGGGAGGGGAGCGGCGATGAATTTCTGGGACGGGAGTTGCCGGCAGAGCTGGGCGAAGGCTAAATCGGCTTCGCCGGCGATGACGTAATCAGCGTCGCGGCAAATCTGTTGTTGATCGCTTTCGAAGCTGACCTCGGGGCCGCCAATCACGATGATCAACTCCGGTCGCAGGCGCTTCAAGTCGGCGACGAGTTGCGTGGACTGGGTCACGTTCCAGATGTAGACGCCGAGGCCGACGATTTTGGGGTTGTGCGCGAGAATCTGCTCGGCGATGTCGACGACACGCTGGTTAATGTCGAATTCGAGAAGCCGGGCCCGCGGGCGTAATTCGCCGAGGTTAGCCAAAAGATACCGGAGGCCGAAGGCGCAGTGCGGGTACTTGGCGTTGAGGGTCGTGAGAATGATGTCCATCGCCAGAGGGGAGAGTATGCCGGCCCCGCGACGGAATCAATTACCGAACGGCAGTACGAGCCGGACGCCGACGTATGGCTGACCACCGGCAAAGGCAAAGTCGAACTTGAGGCGGGCATCTTCCAGGGTTACCGGGCCGTGTTTCACCGTGCCGGCGGAGGGTTGCGGATTTGCGGCTGCGGATTCGATGCGACCGTTGGTGTAGCGTAATTCGAGGATGTCTTCGAGGCGGTCGAGGAAGGTGGTGACGGTGTAGACGGTCAAGTCGACGCCGTACTTGGCGTGCGCCAGGGAGTCGAGAACGGACGGCGCTTTTTCCTGATCGCGGCCGAATTCATTTTGAAATTGATCCCAAGGGTCGGAGTGTTTTAGCAAGACCGGTTCGCTACTGATTAATCTTTCGGCCAACATCGAGGGGGGCCGTTCGAGCGTGGCCGTGATGGCGGGCGGTTCTTGCGTATCGGCGGTGGGCGCCACGGCGAGAGAGATGAAAGCGCTGGAACTAGCAAGGGTCATCGCGGCAACTCGAGACATTAACTGTTGGGGCTTCATGGCGTTCGTCCGCTAAACTGTAATAGCAGGACGCTGGCCACACGGTTTTTGCCCGTCGCGGCACCCCAGAAATGAGAAAAGAGCTCAGAATCGAGAAGAAACTACCAGATCCCGAGGCGTTTCTTGCCGGCGTCGGTGATCATGCTCTGACTCCAGGGCGGATCCCAGACGATCTGCACGTCCGCCTCCTCCACGCCGGCAACCGTCAGAATACGGTCGCGCGCTTGCGCGGCAATGGCCGGGCCCATCCCGCAGCCCATGGCCGTCAACGTCATCTTCACATCCACGCGATTGCGTTTTGTCGGCAATTCGGTCAGCGCCACGTCGTAGACCAAACCGAGATCAACGATGTTGACCGGTATTTCGGGGTCGTAACAGGACTTGAGCACTTCCCAGATTTCCTTCACGTCCGCCGGCCCGGTATGCTCGGCGGCGGCGATGGCCGCAGCCAAACCGGTCGGGGTGAACGCGATCCCATCTTTCGTAAGCGCGCCGACATCTTTATTCATCACCTGGACGAGGCCGAACGACGCGACTTGCAAGGTGACGTTCCCGCCGAGCGTCTGCCCGACGTAGCCTTCGGTGTTGGCCGGGATGGTGATTTTATTCCCGTAAGGAATCTGCGT
>JBAXYB010000170.1:0-3951 GCA_037127585.1 Verrucomicrobiota bacterium | reverse complement strand
GATCAAAGCCGAATCCACCACCGGCAACGGCGGCAACATCACGATTGATCCCACGTTTGTCGTCCTCAACACTAGTTCCCTCATCGCCAACGCCATCACCGGCAACGGCGGCAAAATCACCATCGACTCCCACTACTTCTTCGTCTCCGACAGCTTGATTGATGCGTCGAGTCAGTTTGGAGTACAAGGCAGCATCTTCATCACCGCGCTCAATTTTGATGTGACCGGCAACCTCTTGACCCTGCCCGGCAATCCGCTGGATGCCGAGGCGCGGCTCCGGCCGCACTGCGCGATCCGGCTGCCGCACGGCGCTAGCAGTTTCACCGTGACCGGCCGCAGTCAGCTCCCCGCCGAACCGGACGGTCTGTTGCCGGCGTTTCCATGAAATATTCCCCTGTTGCCCGTGTAGCGGCGCTTCTGCGAAGCGCCGAGGTTTGGATTACCACAATGATTCGGCGGCTCACAGAGCCGCCGCTACACCGGCTCAGCTATTGCCTCGGTGCCCTCCTCCTCACCACCCTCGCCACCGCCGCGCCGCTGAGCAAATTCCAGTTTGAGGGTAACACCGTTTTCACTACTGCCGAACTCGACAGCCTCGTGGCGAATTACGTGGGCCGGGAACTCACGCGCGAAGATCTCGAAGATGCCCGCCGGGTCGTGACGCTGCATTATGTCAAAGCCGGCTACCTGAACTCCGGCGCGATCTTGTTGGATGCCGAACCAGTGAATGGCGTCGTGCGCCTGCGCATCGTCGAAGGCCGGCTCACGTCGATCAATTTGACCGGGAATCATTGGTTGCGCTCCAGCTATATCACGAACCGAATCGCGCTGTGCGACGGTCCGCCGCTCAATGTGAACCGCCTCAAGGACGGACTCCAGTTGCTCCGGCAGGACCCGAACATCGAGCAGATCAACGCCGAGTTGCGTCCCGGCATGACACCGGGCGAGAGCGTGTTGGATTTAAAGGTGAAGGATCAGCAGCCGTTCCGAGTCGGGTTGCAAGTGGACAACGCCCGACCGCCGAGCGTGGACTCCGGCGAGTTACTGTTGTTGCTGGCCGACCGGAATCTGACCGGGCACGGCGACGCGCTGGAAGGGAGCTACGGGATTGCCGAGGGCGGGACGACGGGATTTAAGTTTTCGGATTGGAACAATATTGGCGGTTCGTACGTGGTGCCGGTCACGGTCTGGGATACAACGGTGCGCGCGTATGGCGACCGGAAGAACTACACGGTCGTCGAAGACCCGTTCAACTCGCTGAACATCAACAGCGAATCGTACCGGTATGGCGGGCTGGTGCGCCAGCCGTTGTACCGGACGCCGAACCAGGAATTTGCGGTGGCGGTAGCGTTCGAACGCCGGCACAGTTATTCGGAGCTGCTTGGGCAACCGTTTGATTTTCCCGAGTCCGGTTCGGTCAGTGGGCGGACGGATATTTCGGTGTTGCGGCTGTCGCAGGAGTGGGTGGACCGGAGCCAGCAGCAAGTGCTCGCGTTGCGGTCGACGTTCAACATCGGCCTGGATGTGTTTGGGACGACGAATGACGGGACGGACCGGAATGGGAATTTTGTGACGTGGCTCGGGCAGGGGCAGTATGTGCGCCGGTTGTTCAACACGCAGAATCAGCTCGTGTTGCGCCTCGATGGGCAGTGGACGGGGAACGAGCTGGTGTCGCTCGAACAGTTTGCCATCGGCGGGATCAACAGTGTGCGCGGGTACCGGGAGAATCAACTCGTGCGGGATCGCGGCGTGTTTGGCTCGGTGGAATTGCGGCTGCCGGTCTTGCTCAACAAACTGGGTGCGCCCATGGTGCAATTGGCACCGTTCTTCGATGTCGGCTCCGGTCAGAATCTCGGTGCCGAAGGTCAAACCGAAACCATCTTCAGCGCCGGCATCGGTTTGTTGGTGACGCCGTGCCGGCGGGTGAATGCGGTGTTGTATTGGGGTTACGCGTTCAAAGATTTCAAGACGACGGAAGACGATCCGCAGGATTTGGGTTTCGATTTCCGTGTGACGATCGACGCGTTCTAACCGGGAGGGCGAGGCTCCAGCCGAGCCTTTCGGCGGATACGGCTCGCCGGGAGGCTCGCCCTCCCAAATTACTTCGCCGGCGCCGTCGCGGTCTTGCCGGCGGCTTTCAACTCGTGGCGGGCGGCTTCATTCAAGCCAACTTGCATGAAATACACAGCCCGTTGTTCGTGCAGCTCTTTCTTGGTCGGCAACTTGTCGATCGAGTTGGACAGCGCTTCGAGCGAGTCATACCAAATTCCTTCGTCGGCGTAGATGAAGGCCAGATCATCATCGCTCGCACCGGCGACCCGCTTCTGCAACGTGGCCGGCGCCTCGACGCGTTTGATGACGCCGCTGGCGACGATATCTTTCGAGCGGTTCTCTTCGTCGACGATCATGGCCACGCTCCACCGGTATTCGACGCCGGGCGTGAGCGTGACATTGTGATCAGCGAGGCGCAACCGTTGGACGCCATCGTTCGGAATCCGGTTGAACTGCACTTCGAGCACCGGCGCGGGCTTCTGGCCTTCGGTAATCGTCAGCTCAAAGCGCGTCGGGTTCGATTTCGATTGATACCAGAACAGCGACGGCTGGGCTTTCGTCGTTTGGCCGACGCGTTCCGGGGCGAGCACCGTCAACGTCAACAAGGCATCGTCCGAGCCGCGAACGCGGCCATCAACGCGCATCTTCGGCGCGTTGGGGAAGGGTTCTTTATAGATGGGCCCATGCGCCATCTGGGCGAATGCGGTTGCCGTGGTGAGAATGAGTCCGCTGACTAGTCGAGTGATCTTCATATTGCTTCTCCTATCCGACGCCCAAAGCTTAGTCCTCACGGGCGGGGAGTTCAAGCGCGGATGCAATATTTATCCTTGGGCAAAACCCTCACCCTGACCCTCTCCCGTCGAACCGGAGAGGGGATCCGGTCTCCACTCCCCCGTCGTTTGGGGGAGAGGATTAAGGTGAGGGGCAGCCGGCGTTCCCGCAACCGCCCGCGTTACAGCCAATTTCCGATCAACAAATACGCCGCCCAATACCCGGCATGCCCGAACCGCGGGTCGCGCAAGACTTTCAATTGCGCTTGTTGGAGCGCCTTGGCTTTCGACGTCGTCTTCACGTCCCGGTAAAACTCCTCCATCAAGAGCGTCGTTGATTCATCGTTCACAAACCACAACGTCGCCACCGCGCTCCGGGCCCCGGCCTTGATTGCCACGCCGGCCAGTCCGAGCGCCGCCCGATCATCGCCCGCGGCCGTCTGACACGCGCTCAACGTCAACAGCTCCACCGGCTGACCGCGAAACTGAGCGGGCCGCAATAGCGCTTCGAGATCGTCCAGCGTCAGCCGCCCATCGTGGGTCAGGATAAAACTCCGGGCGATGTCCTTGTCCACCTGCCCATGCGTCGCGAAGTGGACGACTTGAAACTGGTGCTGCGAAAAATCCTTTTGCAGCGCCGCCACGGTGAACTGTTGATTGAGCAACACCGGCGCCTGAAACGCCGCCGCCACCGCTTGCAACTCAGCCGGCACCCCCGGCAGTGCCGCGAAGTTTTGCGTCGCTTCCGACAACCCAGCCGCGACCGCGCCGATCTGCCCGCGGGGCAGCGGCCGCGCATCCACCAGCGCCACCCCTGGCGACACCGCGCAGGCGAATTGTTCGATGAGGAAATGCTCGCCGTCGTGCAGCGCCGCCAGCGGGATCGTCCGCAACGCGCCATCCGGCACGAACACCAACGTCTCAATTTGATGCTTCACCAGCGTCGCTCGGACCGGCGTGATCAACCACGTGTACAACTGTTGGGCCGGCCCGAGATACTGATTCGTCGTCCGCCGTTCGAGACTCAACCGAAACTTCCGCACCTCCGCCGTCAGTTGGGCGGCCGTGACCGGGATGCGGACGCGCTCCAGCCCGGTCGTGAACTCCAGCAACAACTCCGTCCGGTCGG
>JBAXYB010000169.1:0-3984 GCA_037127585.1 Verrucomicrobiota bacterium | reverse complement strand
GCGATCTCCGCGATCACCACTTCGATCTGCACCTGCGAGACCGCCGTGTCGACATTCCGGATCAACTCCTCGATCCGCAACATGTCTTCCTTCGTCGCCATCACCAACAAGGAATTCGTTCGCGGGTCCGGCAAAATCCGCACCCCTTGCGCAAACTGCAAGAATCCGGTATCCGTCGCCGCACCGCCCCCACCCACACTCGCCTGGACCGGCGGCGGTGGCGGCGTTGCCGTCCGGCCGCCGCTCGAAGTCGAACTGCTGGACGACCGGCGACTGGTAAATGTCTGCGACCCACCGGTGATCAACGCATTGATGGCCGACGCCGCGTCTTCCGCGGTCGCGTACTGCAATTGCACCACCTTCATGATGACGTCCGGCTCCACCTTCGCGTCTAATTCCGCAATAATCTTTTCGAAGAACGCGAAGTTACTGGCTCGGCTGAGGATGAAAATCTTGTTCGTCCGTTCATCCGCCGAGATGATGACTTTGCCTTCAATGAGGGAGTCATCCGCTGGCGCGCCGGAGGCAGTGGTCGGCCGGTTACTCGTCGTCGGCCGAACGATGCCCGGCGTTGGGACGGGTGTCGGCACGGCCGGTGTCGGGGCCGAAGCGCGTGCGCCGAGTTGCTGCGTCTCCTGAATTATGCTCTGCAAGCGGGACACGACTTCGCCCGCTTTTGCATGCGTCAGATTAAAAACGCGCGTCTCCATCTTCAACGCGGACGGCACATCGATATATTTGACGATCTCCAACATTTGATTCACATTCGCCGCCGTCTCCGTGATCAGAATGCAACTCGACTTTGGCATCGGCAGCAATTGCCCGTACGCGTGCATATACGGTTGCAACGCGCCAACCACCTCGGCCGGCTCGGCGTACTTCAACTGAATCACTTGCGTCATCAACGCATCCGCCGCGACCTGCGTTTTGCCTTCCCCGATAAACGGCAGGCCCTCGGTTTTCGCCGTCTGAATCTGCACCACCTTCAAAAACTTCTCGCCCATCGGAATGACCGCCACCCCGTTGATGGCCAGCACTGTATCCAACGCCGCCTTCGCTTCCTCAATCGTTAAATCTGACTGACTCCGAAAATACACCGGCGTGGCCGGCAAGCTCGGTGCTTGAATGATCGACCGGCGCGAGAGATTCTGCGCGTAATACTCCAGCACCGCCTGCAAGGGCGTCCCTTGAAAATCAATCACCCCGACTGTCGCCGCCCGGGCCGCATTCCCAACCACTGCCGGGGCCACATTGACCGGCTGCGTAACAGTTCGCGGATTCAGTATCGGCCGCGGATGCGGAGCTACCGGCGGAGCAACGGGGGCCGGCTCAACGGCGGGCTCGGGCGTCGCGGCCGGCATCGGCGGGGCGGGGTTCGCCTCGTCGGGGGCCGGCTCATCCGCAACGACCGGCCACGCCACCACGGTCAACATCAATAACCATCGCATAATCGCTCTCATCAATTACCTCTTCGAAATGGAATTCGCCGGATGACATTTGGTTGACCCGGCAACGGAACGGGCTGGGCTTCAGCCTGGGGCGGCATACCGGGTCGTGCTATTGCGACCGGCGCCGGACCGGCGGCGCGAGCCTGAAAAGTTAATTGCGCCGTCTCCAGTCCCGACTTGAGCACCAACTTCGGCGGCTCCAAATCAATGCGTTCCACTTTCACATTGTTGTCGAGACTATCGCCTTGGGCGCGGAAATATGACCGGTTCGCTTCCTTGTCGAAAATAATCGCCTGCAAAACGCCCTGGCCGCCGTTGGAGTTGACGAGCGCGACAAATTGGTACCGCTGCGAAAACCCCGGCGCGGCTTCCGTAGGGCCGGGACCGGTGACCGGCCCGAACGGCGACCGATCAATCACAATCTGATACCGGGAAAAGTCCTCCGCCACCGCCGCCCCGGTCAGCACGAGAAACAAGAGGCAGTACATCATGATGCCGGTTTCCCTTCCTTGGCCGCCAGCGCGCGAATCTGAACATTGTCGCACCGCAAGATGCTTTGATTATCCGGTTTGGCGGTAACATTAAGTTGCTCGACCGTGATGAAGCCCGAGCCGGTCTGCAGGCCGTACAAAAATTTCACCAACGATTCGATGGTCGCCTCAAAATTGCAAGAGACCGGCCAATCCCGGTAGGACTCGTGATCCGACGGCTTGAGCGAGCGCTTCGATTGCATCGAAATCCCGGTCGAACCCGTCAACTCATCGATCTTCTTGAGCACATCGGAAATCGTTTCAAACTGCGAGGATTGATTCAGGCTCTGGCGCAAGCCATCGTAGTCCTGCTGCCACTGGGTCTGCTTGGCAATGGTCGATTTCATCGCGGCGAGTTCTTTTTTCTTCGTCAAGAGTGTCCGACTACGCTCTTGCCACGGTCCGGCGATCCAGGTGATGAGAAAATAGTTCACCCCCACCACCACGATGGTGATGGTGGCGATCAAGAGCGTGCGTTCGCGTTTATTAATTGCCATTGGCGGAAGATTTGAGAGTACAAGTCACGTCAAACTTGGTCAAGCCAGAGCCCGGCTCGCTGCGCATGTTTCCCGGCACCACCTTGGCGAACATCGGGGAATGTTCGAGCCGGCTGATGTAATCGGTGGCGAAGCCCGCTGATTGCGCCTGACCGCGCACGACGACCGTCTCGTCCTTCTTAAAACTAAAGCCATTAAACTTCACATTCTCCGGCAACAATTGCGTGACCTCGCGGAGGACTTCGAGCACGGAATATTTCGTGTCGAGCTGCTTCTGCATCGTGATCAGCGTCCGATTCAACTCGCGCGCCTTCGTAAACTGCGGCTCCAGTTTTTTGATTTCACTCTGCAGGCGGCTGAGCTGCGCTTGCCGGATCGCCATGAACGTCAGAAAACTCAAGACCGCCAACACGTAGAGCGCCGCCAACCCAATCGCCCCGCGAACCAAGAGCGACCGGAGCCCGGCCTTCTTGCGCCGTTCCCGCCACTCCTCCGGCAACAAATTCAACTGCGTCGGACCGGCGGCCGCCGTTTCGAGACACACGCTCGCGGCCGGACTCGGCGAGGTCCCGTTGGTCAGAAACTCCGTCTCCCCACCCCACGTCTGCGCCAAGGCCGCCAACTGTGGCCGGACCGTCTCATTCCACGTCGCAAACGTCGTCCGTCCGGTCTCACTCGCGGCGCGTTCCACTTCAGTCGCGACGAGCGTGCGGTGCAATTCCTCGCGAAAAACCGTTTCATCAACGCCGTGACCGCCGAGCATGACTGACCGGATGGCGACAATCTTGCCGGCGGAGTAGACGATGATGTTCGCCGCCGTCAAGCCGACGAGCACCAACGTGTTCAACTTCGCATCCGCCGGTAACACGCCTTGCCGGCTGAGTTGCCGGAAGACGGCGAGTGCATCGATGCCGACAATCTCCGCGGGCCAACCGGCCGCTTCGAGTGCGGCAATACGTTCGTTGACGGCCGACTTGCGCGCGACGGCCACGAGGACGCGGGTCTCGTTCGCCGTCGCGTCGAGCGGCTCGAAACTGTAGACCACTTCCTCCAGCGGCAACGGCGTGAGGTTGTCGATTTGCAGGTCGAGCATCTGCTTTAGCTCACCGGCTTCGATGGTCGGCAGGCGCAACGTCTGACAAAGCACGTCTTCGCACGGGATGGCGGTGACGATGTGATGGTCGCGGAGATCGACGCGCTGCCGAATTATTTGCGCCGCGATTTGCAGCCGGTCGCCGCCTTCTGGCAGCGGCTCGGTGGCGCTGACCTCGCGCGTGGTCTTTACGTCCAATGCGGCGTCACTGAAAACGATGGCGGCCCAGTTGTTCGTCTTGTTCATGCGCCCCGCCCTTCGACCCACGAGGCGACGACGCACGAGCCGCCGAACCGGCGGACGATGGCCGTGATGGTGTACCGGATGCCGGCCACTTCGCCGGTACTTTTGACCCGGAAAAATTGGGAGCTGGTGGCGAGCAGGCCGGCGATCTGTTGCCGGGCTTTGGCGTCGAG
>JBAXYB010000168.1:0-4197 GCA_037127585.1 Verrucomicrobiota bacterium | reverse complement strand
TTGTCCTGCTTTGCTAACTACACAACTTGTCCTGCTTTGCTCTCCCCGCGACAGATTCTGTCCGTGGCAATGACTCCCACTCCGAAAATCGGTCCTTGTGTACGCACTTTGCAGCAAAGTGATGCGCAGTTCCGGTCGTTTTTTGAACATTCGCCCGACGCGATCTTTGTCGAGACCTTGACCGGCGACGTGCTCGACGTGAACGCCGCCGCTTGCCGGCTCCATGGCTTGCGCCGGGAAGAGTTGATCGGAATGAATGTCGTGGACTTGGTGCCGGCGGATCAGCGCGACCGGGTTCGCCAGTCGTTTCCCGACTTGGCTCACGCCGCCGGGCGGACGCTGGAAGGCAAAAGTCTCCACGCCGATGGCCGGATCATGTCGGTGGAATTGCGGGTCAACTGCCTCGATTACGCCGGCCAACCGGCGCTGCTGCTGCACGTGCGCGACATTACCGATCGAAAATTGGCCGAGGAACAATTGCGCCAGGTGGAAACGCGCTACCGGACGTTGGTCGAACAGTTGCCGGCGATCACGTATGTGGCGGAGTTCGGCGCGGGGCAGTGGATCTACGTGAGTCCGCAGATTGAGACGCTGCTCGGGTTCGGTGTGGCCGAGTGGACTGCCGAAACGAGTCCGTGGCTGGATCATATTCATCCCGATGACCGGCCTCAGGTGCTGGCCGTCGAGGCGGAGTGCCGGGCGACGGGCGCGGAGTTTGTCGCAGAGTACCGGATGCTGGCGCACGACGGACGCGTGGTGTGGTTCAGCGATCATGCGGTTGTGATGCGCGATGCGGTCGGTCAGCCGCAGTTGTTGCACGGCGTGATGTTTGATATTTCCGCCCGCAAGGGAATGGAAGACCAATTGCGGCAGTCCCACAAAATGGATGCCGTCGGCCGGCTGGCCGGGGGTGTGGCGCATGATTTCAATAACATCCTCACCACCATCATGGGCTACAGCGAATTGATCCTGCGGCGGACGACCGGCGATGCGCGCGTGCGGGACAATGCGCAGGAGATCAAGAAAGCCGCCGACCGCGCCGCGTCGCTGACCCGGCAACTGTTGGCGTTCAGCCGCAAACAGGCTTTGCAGCCGCAGGTGCTCGATTTGAATTCGGTCGTGGCGGAGATGGACAAGATGTTGCGGCGGCTGATTGGCGAGACCATTGACTTTGAACTTCAGGCGGCGACCGGGGTGTGGCGGGTGAAAGCGGATCCCGGCCAGGTTCAGCAAGTGATCATGAATCTCGCCGTTAACGCCCGTGACGCCATGCCGTCCGGCGGCACGTTGACGATCGAGACGGCGAACGTGGTGCTCGACGAGGCGTATGTCCGGCAACATCCCGATGCGCGCGTGGGGGAACATGTGTTGGTGGCCGTCAGTGATACCGGCGGGGGGATGAGCGCGGAAGTTCGGGCGCATTTGTTCGAGCCGTTTTTCACGACCAAAGGGTTGGGCAACGGGACGGGGCTGGGGTTGGCGACGTGTTACGGCATCGTCAAACAGAGCGGGGGACACATTAACGTTTACAGCGAACTGGGGCACGGGACGGTGTTCAAAGTTTATCTGCCGCGCGTGTTGGAACACAGCGCCGTTCCGGTGACCGAGGTGCCTCCAACGGCGCCGCCCGGCGGTCGCGAGCGTGTCTTGCTCGTCGAGGACGAGGCGCCGGTGCGGGAGCTTTCCGCGCTCGTGTTGCGGGAGCTGGGTTACACGGTGGTCGAAGCCAGCGACGGTGATGAGGCGTTGCGCTTGACGAAAGACAACCCGGCCGGCGGCTTTGATCTGCTATTCACGGATGTTGTCATGCCGCGGATGGGCGGCAAGGAGTTGGCGTACTGGTTTCGTGTGGCGCATCCGGCGACGCGCGTTTTGTTCACTTCCGGTTACCCGGACAAGTCGGTCGTTCACAATGGCGAATTGCTCGCCGGCATTGCATTTTTGCACAAACCCTACACGCCCCAGCTGCTCGCCCACAAAATTCGCGCTGTTCTCGATAACTAAGCGGACAATTTTGTCGCGCCAATCAATGGCACCGGCCTTGCTAAAAGTATGAGGTATGGCGCAAAGCAAACGAAAACGTTTCATCGACACGCTGATCAGTGTGGGCTTGGGATTGGTGTTGGCGGCCTTGGTGGCGGCCGGCTATGTCGCCTATGAAAGCTCGACCCATCTGCTGGACTCGAACCGGCGACTGACTGACACCCACCGCGAACTCGAAAGTCTGGCGGTGGTCCAATATCAAATCGAAGCCGCCGAGTCGGCGCAACGCGCCTTCGTGTTGACGGGCCGCGATCGTTTTCTGGAGCCGTACCACGCCGCCCGGATTGCCGCGATCAAACGGATCGGCATTCTCCGCAAACTTGCCGCCGCCGACCCCGAGCAGTTGGCCGGCATTCGCGATCTGGAAGTCCTGGTGGTCGCCCGGCTCGCGGAACTCGACGACGGCCTGAAGAACCGGCCGACCTTCTTCCCGCGGTTGGCCAATACCGATGTGTTGGCGGCGGACAAGGGCAAGCTGCAAAACGAACGCATTCATGCCGCCGTCACCGCCATCGAGGCGCACCAGAATCAGGTGCTGGTCAGCCGGGCGGAAGAAAACGCGGCGCTGGCGCGGCGGACAAAAATTTCCATCCTCATCGAAACGGGGCTGGCTTTCGTGCTCGTCCTGCTCGCGGCGCTCGTGGTGTTGGCCCGGCGCAACGCCCAGCCCGAACTCGGGCGCGTCGAAGCCAAATATCAGGAGATTTTCGAGAACAGCGCCGACGGCATTTACCAATGCGATCCGACCGGCAAGTTCACGATCGTCAACCCGGCCCTGGCGCGGTTGTTCGGCTACCCCGCGGCGGCCGCCCTCCTGCAAGACCCGACGCCAAAATATGTCCAGTCGCGCCGGGCCGAGTTGCAGCGCGAACTCGAAACGGCGGGGGAAGTGGCCGGCTTTGAATCGCAACTCACCCGCGCCGACGGCTCGGTGATCTGGGTGTCAGAGAACGTCCGGACGCTCCGCGACAAACAGGGTGCCGTGCAATGTTACGAAGGCTCGTTCCAAGACATCACCGTCCGCCGGCAAGCCGAGGCCGCCCGCCGGCGTGCACTTGAAGCCGCCGAAGCTTCCAACACTGCCAAGAGCGAGTTCCTCGCGAACATGTCCCACGAAATCCGCACCCCGATGAACGGCATCATCGGCATGACCGAGTTGGCGCTCGATACCGAGTTGACTCCGGAACAAGGGGAGTATCTCGGTCTCGTCAAATCCTCCGCTGATTCGCTCCTGACCATCATCAACGAGATTCTCGACTTCTCGAAGATCGAAGCCGGCCGCATCGAGCTGGACCCGGTCGACTTCGACGTGCGCGACACCCTCGCCGACACGCTCCGCACCTTGACCTACAAAGCCAACGAGAAAGGTCTCGAACTCGCCTATCACGTCGCGCCCGACGTGCCGGAGATGGTCATCGGCGACCCGGTCAAGATCCGCCAAATCATCATCAACCTTGTCAGCAATGCCATCAAATTCACCGAACAAGGCGAGATCGTCGTCAACTGCGAGCTGAACCCCGCCGAGGCCGGCCAGTTGGCCTTGCGGTATTCCGTGACGGATACCGGCATTGGAGTGGCACCGGAGAAACAACTCGCGATCTTCGAGGCGTTCACGCAAGCCGATGGTTCGACCACACGCAAGTACGGCGGCACCGGCCTTGGCCTCACCATCTCGCAACGGCTCGTCGAAATGATGGGCGGTAGCATCTGGGTCGAGAGCGAACCCGGCAAGGGCAGCACTTTCCGCTTCATTGTTCAACTCACCCCGTCGCTCCAAAGCAGTGCGAAGGCAGCGCTCGCTTCCATGGTCGATCTGGCCGGGCTGCGCGTGCTGATCGTGGACGATAACGCGACCAACCGGCGCATCCTCGAAGAACTCCTGCAACGCTGGCACATGAAGCCGACCGCCGTGGACAGCGGTTGGCTTGCGTTCAAAGCTCTGGAAGGCGCCGAAGCCCAAGGCGATCCGTTCACACTCGTCCTACTCGACTGTCAGATGCCGGAGATGGACGGGTTCACCGTGGCCGACCGGATCCGCGCCAACCCGGCGATCACGCAGCCGACGTTGATTATGATCAGTTCCGCCACGCGCCGCGGCGACAGCGCCAAAGCCCGGCAATACGGCATCGCCTGTTATCTCACCAAACCGCTCAA
>JBAXYB010000167.1:0-4683 GCA_037127585.1 Verrucomicrobiota bacterium | reverse complement strand
CGAACATTTGGATGCCGCGGGTGTGGCGGTGCTTTCGGAGTGTCGCCAGCTTCGGAACGTTGAACCCATCGCCGAAATAAACCTCTCGGTCGATCATCCGATTCTTGAGCGCGAACCGGAAGACGCCACGAACGCGAACGATTTCATTCTTGGTGCGAACCGGCCCCCACACCTTGGTGATGGCTAGACGCAGCTTTTCAAAGTCGCGCGGCCGTAGGTCATCGACGGGGCGATTCTTCCCAAACGTTTTTTGAAGCCGTTTGACGGTGCCGGTGTAGTCGATAAAAGTTCGCGGCGAGAGTTCGCCGGATTCAACCATCGACTCCTTGCGGGTCAAGTATCGACCGCAGAGGGCGCCAACGGTGAGAACAGCCGCCTGATCGGCGTTCGCCACACGTCCGGCGTGCAGATCGTTCTTTTGGGCGAGGTAGCGGGCAAGGGCGGGCTCCCAGCCATCGGCCCACGAGCCGAAGTAGACCGTCTTGCCGCGGATCTTTTTCGCCCAGCGACCGCTTCCGTGCGCGAAAAGGGGAAAGTCGGGTGTCGGCTTGCTTGGCTTCGCGGTCGGGATAGAATGATCGGCAGACATGGCGATGCTCCTCGAAAGCGTCGTTGGTGTTGTGGGCCGGATGTTACAAGCATCCGGCCTCTTCAAATAGGGTATGGCTGGCGTCAGCGGGCGTCAACGCGAAAAACGGTCGCTGACAGAAATAGCCGTAAACCCAATGATTTGTAGAAGATGCGCCCGTAGCTCAACTGGATAGAGCAATGGTCTTCGAAGACAACAAGATGCAAAAACCCCTTTGAAAATCGCTGTTTTCAGGCGTTCGAGCGGGCGTCAGAGAGGGCTAAACGGGGCTCTCGCGGGCGTCAGCGGGTTTCAAGGCATTTCTCTTATCTCGTCGGCTTGATCGCGGGATCAACGGCGGCGAAACCACTTTTCGATGGCGGCGATGAGGTCGAGGATGGCCTCGCCGATCTTTTGAAAAAGCCACAGTCCGAAATTCTTTGGGTTGGGCATGGTGTCAGTTTACGGTTTGCTCGAGCGCGGCGATTTCGAGGTCGAGGTCGCGGGCGTCCGCGGCGATGAAGATTCGGACCGCGGCGATCATGTGCCGAGTGTTTGCCGGGGCGTCCACAACGCCCATGGTGAGGTCGACGACGGCCTGCCGGAAATCGTCATCAACGTGATCCAGCCAGCCGCCAGAGATGGCATGGGCGATCAACCGCAGGTCGGACCGGGGCGGATCGGCCCATCGTTCGCGGAGCGGTTCCCTGACCCACGGCATCAACCGGGACGTTCCCGCCGCGTCATCGAGTCTCGCCCGCGATCGCTGGCGTTTTAGTCGTCGCCGCCTTCTGGCACTGATCGCCATTTTAACACCCTATGCCCGCTGCCGTCGTCGCCCAGGAACGTGAGGCAGGCTTGGCACGAATAGCCGCAAGGTCAAGAACGCTCGCTGACGCACACGATCAGTTTCACTTCGATTCGTGGCGATGCCGTGAAGGATTTCGACAAAGACCGTCCTTTTCCATGTCGGCATTCGATCAACGCAATCGGCCCGGATGGTCTGCATGTCCGACCGCGAAGCATTGTCCCACGTTTCCCGCAGGCGCTCGGCCTCGGCTTGAAACTCATCCGGCACAACCGCCGCGGGCGGCACTGGAAAATGTTGTCGGAGTGCGTCGTGGAAACTCAAGGCGGTCCCTCTCATCGTCATGTGCATGGTCATCGTCGTGGGCATCGTCGTCGTCATGACGCCATCCAGTTTTGAGCGGCTCCGGACGTTCCAAAGAAAACCGCGGTCAATCCGTCCTTGAGCGCCGCGATTCGTCCGATGTGACAGGCGAGGTGATGCTCGCTGCACCGTTCAAAAACTGAATCCGCATTTTCAAAATCTCCATTTCGCTTTCCCCCTGGTTCATCGACCATCGACAAACCAAACATCAATCAGTGAATCATTGACATGCCGTTAAATTGCCCAGGAACGCGTCTGGCGCGTTTCGACCGGTTCGGGCTATCGTCGGCCTCATGGTGTCGTCAGGATGCGCTGGCGGCCGGATCTCGGCCCTTTTTTAACGTGTCTCGTTTGTCTCATTTTCAAGGTCCGCGAACAAGTCGCCCGGTGCCCATCGGCTCTTGCGTTTCTTCCGCGGCATCTCGGTCGTCACTTTGGCGGCCATCTCGGCGCCGGTGAGTTCGACGATCTTCGGATGCCAACGGCCATCGCGTTTCGCCCAGCCGATGACAATGAACCGCGCTCCGGTCCGCAACCAAACCGCCAGGCCGGACGATGCGCGGGCCTTGACGATGCGTGTGCTGACGTTCGACAAGCTCGTCGCCTGGATGCCCAGCAGCGGCTCGTCGACCGCAATCGCCACGAGGTCGATGATGCCGAACAAGTCGCGCCGAATGTTTGCTCCGGGTATCCACCTTTCGACGACATCGACCATGAAGCCGGCGGTGCGATAATGGCGGAGCGTTAGTTCGGTTGGGCTTGTCACGATGCGGCCCTCTCGTTGCGACTGCTCATCGTCGTGCTCCGATGGCTTTCACGCCGATGGTCCGATGGTCAGGCCATAGGCCTGTGTTAGAATCCGCGGTTTCCGCGGCTTGGTCGGCTGTCGATCATGATGCAGCCTTTGCGTTGCGTTCTCGTTCGAGGCGAAGAGCTTCCAGATATTCTGCATCCGTGGTCGGAATCCGCTGCTTGGTTGGCTCTTTGAATTTGAACTGGCTGCCGTCGGCTTTCGGTGCCCGCGGTGTCGGTGGTGACTTCCACTTCTCTCTGGCAAGGAAGTTTGCCGCATGGCCAACGTAGCGAACCTCATCCCATTTACCGGATGCCTGGTAGGCGTCGATGCTGGCAATGATGGCGTCGGCCGTCTCGGCGTCGGGGTTGATCTTGGCCCACACCTGCCGTGCTCCGGCTTCGTCGGTCTTGTCTGGAAAACGATTGAAGAACTCATCGAATTTTTCGCACACGGAGTGTGTAGTAATGGATCTTTTTCTATGGGTGTCGTTAATGGATCTCGTTCGTGTCGACTTTCTCGACACCTGTTGTCGACTTTCTCGACACCTGTTGTCGATTTTCTCGACACCACCTGTCGATTTTCTCGACACCCCAATTTCCCGTATGGTGTCGATTTTCTCGACAGGTACCAGGTAGAACGAATCGGTGCCGCCCCGGTGTTTTTCGATCTCGACAAACCCGCCAGCTTCAAGTGCGTCCAGATGCTTGATGATCGTGTCCCGTGACCGAATGCCTGTCCAGTGGCAGAGTGTTTCATGGCTTGGCCATGCCTTCATCGTGGTCCAATTGGCGTGTTTCACGAGCGCCAAGTACACGACGATTCCGCCCGGACCAACTTCCTGTGCAAGGCGTTCGAGGAGACGATTCTCCACCATGACGAAGTGCTGCTTCGGATCGCTTCCGGCGTTTGCGGGATCGGGGTCGTCGGGAACCGGCATCGGTGCTACCATGAGTGCGTCCTTTCGTTTCGCCCCGCGGGCCTGCCAGCCTTAGCGGGGTTTTTCGTCTAGATAGACAACAATCCGTAGATTTTTTGTTCGGCGCCGGCATCAGGCGGTTGGCAACGTTGAAACGTGAGCTCAATCGTCGGCAAGCAGTGCGGCGACGGTCGGCGAGATGCCGTCATCGGCCGGGCGGCGACATGGCGCCTCAGTCGTCGGCTTGACCGCAACTAGATGCTCGAACGCGTAAACGGCTTCCGGTGAAATCCGCCATTGTGTGCGGCCGGAGCCGATGCCGATGTCGACCGCGGCGAGAGCGCCCTTGCGAATGAGGTCACGGACCTTGCGGGCGCCGATTTGATACCGTCGTCCAAACTGGTTGATCGTATAGCAGCTGCGTTCGGTAGTCTTCTGCATAGCGGCTCCTTGCGTTCAAGTGAAGCCAATCCGCTTCACTCAAAGCATCGTAAGGCCGCCGTTCGCAATTGTCGATTAGAGTTCGATGTCGTTGTCAGATAGGCGTTTACGGAACCGCGACGGGGACACCTATCGGCGCGGCTCCGATTTTTTTCGATCTTTTTTCAAGAGGTCGCGGCGTCCGAAAACAGCCATTTGTGGATGTGGTCGGCGACCGCCTGTAAACGGTCGTCTTCGATTCGCTCTCGGTAGGCGCCGGCCATCGACGTGTCGACGTGTCCCATGATGCTGTTGACCGCGACTTGATCGCGGGAGGCTCCGCCAATCGTCTCGAACGTGTGGCGGAGGGCGTAGAAGTTTCGCCGGCCGGAAATGCCCAACTTGTCGAGCAACTTCCGCGTTTCTTTCGTGATCGGTGAATCATGAGCGTCATCCTTGTGCCAGGATTCGCCGCAACGGGTCAGGAACAACAGGCCGGCGTGTTCCGGCTTCTTTGGCGTCGGCCGATGGGGGAGCCATTCACGAATGACCGCGACCGTTTCCGGCCAAAGATGGCATCGGCGAGGGACGCCAGTTTTTACGCGGGCGAAGTCGATCCAACCGCGGTCCAGGTCGATGGCGCTGATGGGGAGCGTGCCGCAGTCCGCATTTCCGAAACCGCAATTGATGCCCAGCATCACCATCGCTTTGAGTGGATGAACCGCACCGGCAAGAATCCGCTGGATCTCTTCGGCCTCGAACATTTGGATGCCGCGGGTGTGGCGGTGCTTTCGGAGTGTCGCCAGCTTCGG
>JBAXYB010000166.1:0-4810 GCA_037127585.1 Verrucomicrobiota bacterium | reverse complement strand
ACCAACGGCGGCTTCAGCAACGCCGTGTCCGCCGTCGTGACGATTGCCACCAACACGACCCTCACCCTCAATCGCAGTCAGAATGCCTGGGCCAACAGCGGCATCTTGCCCGCCAACAGCGGGACGATCAACCTCGCTGGCGGTACCTTCAACCTCGCGTCGGATGGCATCGTCAGCAACGGCGCGACGCTCTTCAACTCCACCGGCGCATTCCTCGGCGGCTTCGGCACCCTCAGCGCCAGCGTCACGAACTCCGGTTTCATTGTCGCCACCAACGGCACCCTGACCGCTGCTGGCATCCGCATCACCGGCCCCGGTTCGGGCCGGGTCACGGCCGGCGGGACTCTGATATTCAACTCCAGTTCCGCCACCTTTGGCGGCATCTACACCAACCTCGGCGTGACACTTTCCATCAACAGCCTGGGCTCCTTTAACAGCGGCGCCTACAACGGTGTCGGGGCGTCGTGGGTCATGGTGCCGAGCACCAATACCTTTGCCGGCAATCTCGGCAACGCCGGTACGATTCTCTCGACCAACAGCGTCAACACCGTTTCGGGCAATCTGATCAACGAAGCCGGCGCGGCGTATTCGATGTTCCAGACCAGTGCCACGTATGTCGCCGGTATCTTCACCAACCTCGGCGCACTCAACGTCCTCAGCGGCAGTGTGCTGACCAACGGCAATGCCTTTATCCTCGGCGGAAGCACGGCCATCGTCAGTGATGCCGGCTCCGTCTGGAGTAATGCGACCCTGACCATCGGCTCAACCAGCACCCTCAACAGAGTGACCGTCAGCAACGGCGCCGCACTCTTTGCCAGCGGTCCGGTTATCGTTGGCAGCCAAGCCTCCGCCAGTAATAACACCTTGAATATCGGCGGCGCGGGTGCCACCAGCTCGGGGAGCCTGACCACGATTTCCCTTGGTGGCGGTGGATTCAACACCTTGGCCGTCACGAACGCCGCGCTGGTCAGTAGCACGACGACCATCGGAAGCGGCTCCTCGAACAATTTGGCCAGCGTCACCGCCGGTGGCGCTTGGAGTCTTGCCGGCAGCGCACTCAATATCGGCTCCGGTGCGGCGGCCAATAACGTTCTCACGATTGGCACGGGCGGCACCGTCAGCAATGCGGCGGTGGTCAATGTGGCCGCCGGCAATGCAGTGAACATGCAGGGCGGGTTGCTCCACGGCACGACGTTGACGAATTTCGGCACGGTCAGCGGTTACGGCGGCATCACCAACGCGATCGTGAACAACAACCTCGTCATGGCAGTTGCCACCAACTTGACCACGGCCGGCACGTTGTCGATCAATATGCTGGGTGGCACCAACGGTACGCCGAGCACGCTGGCGACTCTCGGCACCAACTCCGTGCTCAGCTTCGCTCTGACCGGCGGCCAGACGTCCTTGCTCAACCTCGGCACGATCACCTTGAGCGGCGGCACCGTCCAGTTCAATGCCGCGCCCACGTTTGGCGTCGGTGCCGGCACCATCACGAACCGCGCGGGTGGTACGATTGTCGGAGTGGGCAACGTGGTCCCCACCGTCATCAACAGCAACGGCACCGTGTTGGCCGCCAATCCGATCAGCGGGTTGAGTGTCTTCTCCGTCGGCTTCGGCGACTTCAACGACGGCACCATCGGCGCCAGCAACGGCGCGACCTTGAACGTCGTTATCAGTGGCGGCAGCGGGAGCACGTTTAACAACAGCGGCACCATCGGCATGTTGGGCGGCACGTTAGTCATTTCCAATGCCGCCCTCGGTACCATCACCAACCGGAGCGGGGCGGTCATCAGCGGCTTCGGCACGATCATGCCGGCCATCAACAACCTGGCCGGTGCCAGCATCATCGCCAGCAACGCGCTCCTCAACTTCGGTCTCCTCGACAACCTCAACTCCGGTCTCCTGAGCAACTTTGACGGCTCCGCCACTCTGCGACCGACGAACGACGTGCTCGTGAACGCCGGCACGATTGCCTTGAACGGCGGTTTACTCTCGCTCTTGTCGGCCAGCGGTTCGATCACCAACACTGCCTTGATTTTCGGCCCTGGCGCGGTGGCCAATTCCATCATCAACGCCTCCGCCGGCACCGTCTTCGCCACCAACGGCCTGCTCAACATCGCCACCAATGCCGGCGCATTCGTCAGCAACCGCGGCCTGATCAATGTTGGGTCGAACAGCACCCTGAACGTCGGCAACGCCTGGAACAACACCAACTCCGGCCTCGTTCAAATGAACGGTGGCTTTCTCACCGGCGGAACGCTTACCAACACGAGCCAGGTGACTGGCTTCGGCGCGATTGTCAGCCTCCTAGCCAACATTGGCAACGGCTTGCTCACCGTCAGCAACGGCGTCTTGACCCTCTCGAACGCGCCGCTCCAGACCGCCACCTTCATCGTCACCAATGGCGGCACTTTGAACGTCGCCGCCGCTTGGAACAACGCCGGCACAATCAACATGGGTAACGGCACCATCATCGGCTCGACCATCACCAATGGAAGTTTCATCACTGGCTTCGGCACGATCACGCCGGTGCTGGTGAATAATAACTTCGGCACCGTTGTTTCCGCCAACGGCACGCTCACGCTGGCCATCGCCCCGTTGCAGACCGGCACCTTCATCGTCACCAACAGCGGCACGTTAAACGTCCAACAAGACTGGAACAACGCCGGCAGCATCCGCTTCCTCGGCGGCACCTCCATCGGCGGCGTCCTGACGAACAACTCCACGATCAGCGGCTTCGGGACCATCACGTCGCTCTTGGTCAACCAAACCAATGGCACCGTCTACGCCACCAGCGGGACGTTGACCATCAACCTTGCGCCAGTGCAGCTCGGCACCATGGTCGTGAGCAATGGCGGCACGCTCGCCATTCAGCCCGCGTGGAACAACAGCGGCACCGTGGATCTGCGCGGCGGCACATTGGTCGGCGGCAATCTGACGAACCTGATCGGCGGACGCTTCAGCGGCTTCGGCACAATCAGCGCCCCGTCCTTGATCAACTCCGGCACGGGCATGGCCACCTCGCTCGCCCAAGTGTTGCGGGTGACCAGCGCCTCGGTCTTCAATCAGGCGAGCGGCGTGTTTGGTGCCGACAGTGGGCGACTAATCGTTGACGCAGTCTTTACCAATGCCGGCACCGTCAGCTTCCTCAACAGCTACGGCACATTCAATAGCAGCGTCGTCAACCGAGGCGCGTGGTTGTCTGACCCGAGCACGCTTACCTTTAACGGCGACTACACCGTCACCAATACCGGCTACATCAGCATGGCAGCCGGCGATGTGTACTCCTTCAAATCCAACTTCTTCAACTTCAGCACCCAGTCGAACCAGTACGACACCGCCGCCGGCAAGTTCATCTTCGACGGCAATGGCGCCAACCAAACCCAAGTCTTTGCGGTTGCCGGGATCAACCTCGGCGGCTGGAACACCACGTATCCGGGGCAGTCGTCGAACGAAATTTATGTCACCGCCAACGGCGCCACCGTCTCGACGAATTCCTTCACCTTCTACGGAACAGATAATATTGGTGGATACTCCAACAACTTCAGCCTCGGCAATCTCACCATCGGCAGCGGCTCGACCTTGGTGCTGGTCGATACCTTCGGCCTCTTCTTGCCGACCGATAACCGCGTAGCCGGCTTGTACGTCGACACCCTGACCATCAACCCCGGCTCCTTGCTGATTATCAGCAACAACGTTGAACTCTTCTTCAAGAACAGCAACGGCGTCAATGGCGTCTCGATTGGTCTGTGGGATGGCAGCAGCAGTGTCCTCCTGCTCAATGGCTCCTCCTTCCATCAAATCAACGTCGTCCCCGAGCCGAGCGTCCTGCTGCTAATGATCCTCGGTGCCGTCGGCATCTACTACCGCCGCCGTCGCCGTTCCGCCCTGTAGCCGAAGCGTAAGCTTCGGAATTCCCTCGCAGACGATACAGTCTGCACCCCATGCCGGATAACTTGGCATCTCGGGTCAATTGCGTTAGTCTCCGCAATCATTCGATGAAACAGCTCGTCCAAGACTTCAAGACCGGCGCCATCCAACTCGTGGACGTCCCGCCGCCCACCGCCTTACCGGGGTGCATCCTCGTGCGGAATGCCTTTTCCCTCGTCAGCGCCGGCACCGAGCGCTCGACCGTCGAAATGGCCCAAGCCTCCCTCCTCGGCAAAGCGCGCAAACGGCCGGACCTCGTCCGCCAAGTGATCGCGACCGTCAAACGCGAAGGCCTTGCCGCCACCGTCAACAAAGTCCGTTCCCGGCTCGACCAGTGGAAAGAACTCGGCTACTCAACCGCCGGCACCGTCATCGAAGTCGGCAGCGGCGTTACCGACATCGCAGTTGGTGACTGCGTTGCCTGTGCCGGTCAGAATTACGCCAGTCACGCCGAAATTGTTTGCGTCCCGCAAAATCTCGTCGCGAAAATACCGACTGGCACGGCCTTCGAGCACGCCGCGTTCACCACGCTTGGCGCGATTGCATTGCAAGGCGTCCGGCAAGCCGATGTTCGCCTCGGAGAAAACGTCGCCGTCATCGGCCTCGGGCTCGTCGGCCAATTGACGGTGCAACTCCTTAAAGCGTCCGGTTGCCGGGTGTACGGCCACGATCTCAAACCGGAAGCCATCGCCCTCGCCGGTGTCGAACCGGGTCAGCTCGACGCGATGGACGCCGTCATCATCACCGCCGCGACCGACAGCAACGAACCAATCAAACTCGCCGGCAACCTCTGTCGCGACCGCGGCCGGGTCGTCATGGTGGGTGTGACCGGCATGGAAATCCCGCGCGACATCTTCTTCCGCAAAGAACTCGATTTCCG
>JBAXYB010000165.1:0-4864 GCA_037127585.1 Verrucomicrobiota bacterium | reverse complement strand
TAATCGCGGATCCGTTCCGCATAAAATAGGTACTGCTGTGCCCAACCGGCATTTGGGCCGAACCGGGATCGTGAGAACTCGCGAAGTTTCTTGGCGCTGACTTTTCGGCGCGGAAAATAAAGCCGCTTCACCGAACGCTCGACCCAGACATCGACCGGGAAGGCTTGGTTGAAGCCGCAGGAAAAGAGTAGCGTGCAGTTGGCGATTTTCTCGCCGACACCGGGGATCTTCAGGAGTTCTTCCAACGCGCGGCCATATTCCATTGCCGGTACGTCGTGCAATCGAACTTTGCCGCTGTCGATCATCTGCGCGGCGGCGAGCAGATACTTGGCACGGAAGCCGAGTTTGCAGTCGAGGAGTTGTTGCGGTGCTGCGCGGGCGATGACTTCGATTGCCGGGAAAGCGTGGTAGCCGCCGGAAATCGGTTCGCCGAATCGCGTCGCCAGGTGGTCGACGATTTGCCGGATCTGGACGATTTGTTTTGTTGAGCTGGCAATGAACGACGCCAAGGTTTCCCACGGTTCTTGCCGGAGGACGCGCATGCCCCAGTGGGCTTGCACGGCTTGTTGGAGAGCGTCGTCGGACGGGAAGGTGCCGGTAATGGCGGAGAGAGACCGGTCGAGGGTGAGGTAGTGGCGTAGCCCCTCACACTGACCCTCTCCCCCGGTGGGGAGAGGGGATTGCATAACCGGTTTCCTCTTCCCCGTCGTTTGGGGGAGAGGATTAAGGTGAGGGGGATCGGCTTGCCACTCGATTTCGTTCCCGATCTGCCGCAATCGCCAGACTTCTTTCCCAACGACGCCGGTGTACCAGCCGTCCGCGACGCGTGACCAACGAAATGCCTGGCCGCATTCGAGCGTGGCGGCGAGGTTGAAATCTGTGACGTTGATTCGGTGGGTCATCTTTGGTAGAAGCTCGCGCGGGGACAGTAGCGAATGCAGCACAAGGAGGTCAAATCCGTTCACTTTACCGGCATTTGCGGCAGCGCCATGGCGTCTGTTGCCGCGATGTGCCGCGCTCTCGGTTACACCGTTACCGGCAGTGACGAGAATGTCTATCCGCCGATGTCCACGTTCCTCGAAAGCCGGGGCATTCACATCAATGCCGGCTATCGCGAATCGAATCTCGATCATCGGCCTGACCTAATCGTCATCGGCAACGCCATGAAGCGCGGCAATCTGGAAGTCGAACGCGCGCTCGACGAACGCTTGCAGATTTGTTCGTTACCGGAATTGCTGCGGGAGTTTTTCATTCGCGGCAAACATTCGATTGTCGTGGCCGGCACGCATGGCAAGACAACCACGACTTCGCTGCTCGCCTGGGTGCTCGAATCGGCCGGTCAGTCGCCGTCGTTTTTGATTGGCGGTATTCCGAATAATTTTCCGGAGGGTGGCTGCCGGCTGGGGAACGGCGCGCATTTCGTCCTCGAAGGCGACGAGTATGACACGGCGTTTTTCGACAAGCGCAGCAAGTTCGTCCACTACTTGCCGGACACGGTCATTCTGAACAATATCGAGTTCGATCACGCCGACATTTTTCCGGACTTGGCGGCGGTGAAGCGCGCGTTCCGGCAACTCGTCGCCATCGTGCCGCGGCGTGGGCTGATTATCGCGAATGGCGACGATGCGAATGTCCGCGAAGTTGTCGCCGGGGCACAGGCGCGGGTCCGGTATTTTGGCTTACCGGATTTTGCGGGGTACGCGGTGCCGATGTCTGGCGAACACAATCAACGCAATGCGGCGGCGGTGGCCGTTTGCGCGAGTGAACTCGGCTTGAGCCGGGACCAGATTCAAGCCGGCTTCAGCAGTTTTGCCGGGATTAAGCGGCGGATGGAAGTGCGCGGCGAAGCCGCCGGCGTGACCGTGCTCGACGATTTTGCGCATCATCCGACCGCGCTCGTTGAGACGATCCGCGCGATCCGAGCGAAATACCCACAGCACCGAGTGTGGGCGTTGTTCGAGCCGCGCAGTAACACGACGCGGCGGAATGTGTTTCAACGCGAGCTAACAGATGCGCTGGCATTGGCGGACGGCGTGTACATCACACGGGTGGACCGGTTGAATGAGTTGCCGGAGAACGAGCGGTTGAATCCCGATCAGATGGTGGCGTCGATCCGGCAACGCGGCATACCGGCGGAGTATTCGGCGGATGCGGCGGCGATTCTGAATTCGCTGGTGCCGCAGTTACGGCCGGGGGATGTGGTCGGGGTGTTCTCGAACGGCAAATTCGACGGCATCCACGAGAAGTTACTGGCGCAATTAGCGCGGTAGGGATGGCGCGCCGCGCCGTCCGTATCTGAGGTGAACACGCGGCGCTCGCGGCGCGAGCGCCCTACCGGATTTCAGTATCCGGCCGCCGGGGCTTCTTCTTTCTCTGCCACGGTTGGATCGGCGATGGCGCAGCCGAGCAGGCCGTTGTTCATTCCGGCAATGATGCGCGCGGCGTAGTCGCTTTGTTGCCGGCGTTCGTCGGGCGGTAAGGTCGCGGCGCACGCCGAGCCGAAGCGCGGTTGGGAGAACGGCAGATGGGAGTCGCCGCGCGCGAGGATGTGGCTGCCGTTGGTCATCTTGGTGACCGGGTCGACGGCGGTGTCGGCACCCCATTGCGTGAAACTGCGGGCGTTGCAGTAGTGGCTGACGAAACTGCGGCGGAACCGGTCGATTGTGAAATTTTTCTTACTGCGGTGCAGGACGTGGCCGTTGAAGAAGACGACGTCACCAGGATTGGCGGGGACTAGGACTTGGTCGTACCGGTCGGCGACGCGGCTAAGCATGTTCTTGGAGTCGTCGGTGTCGGAAACGCCTTTGACGTAAGTGATGTCGCTGACGAGTTTGTCGCCGAAGCCGTAGCCGGTCTCGGGGCAGGGTGGGTAGACGGGTTCGACGCCGCTGCCTTTGGCGAACCACATGGCGCCGTTGAGTTCGTCGCACGCGTCGATGCAGATCCAGGCGCCGCAGAGTGTGTCGGGGTGCGTGGGGATGTAATACGAGTCTTGGTGCCAGCCTTGGCCCGGTTTGCCAGGCGGTTTGAGAAAGAGCATCGTCTGCATCGCGAGCACGTCGGGGCCGAGGATGACTTCGAGGACGTCGAGCACGCGCGGGTGGAGCATGTAGCGCTCGTGGAGTTCGAGTTGGCGGTGGAGCATGTGGATGCGGAGGAAATACTGGGCCTTTTCTTCCGGCGAGAGATTGGCTGGCGGCGCTTCGAGTCCTTGCACCGAAACCCCGTGGTCTTTGCCGGGGTCGCGTTCGGCCATTTGCGTCTGCTGCTGGGGAAGCCGGCCTTGCATGAGGTCTTCCGTGTGTTGCCGGAGTTCGGCTACTTCCTCTTGGGAGACCAGATTGCGCACGACCAGAAAACCGTCGTGGCGAAAGCGGGTGTATTGGTCAACCGTGACTTGGTAGCGTTCAAGTGGGGGGGGCATCGGCGGCGAAAAATAGCCGGCGGAGCGTGACCTGTCAAACCACTTGATTTCCACGGCTGCGACGCTATTCTGCCTGCCGCTGCGGCCCCATCGTCTAGAGGCCTAGGACATCAGATTCTCAATCTGGGTACACGGGTTCGAATCCCGTTGGGGCCGCCAATTTCTGTTGAACCAAAACCGTGGCCGGTGTGTCTCAATTCTCGACTCAACCCAAGAGGAATACGCATGGATCAAGGCATTGCAGCGCTTAACGAACAAATCAAACGCGAAAGCGAATTCATCCGGCAACTGACCGCTGAAGTCGGCAAGGTCATCGTCGGACAGAAATATCTCATCGAACGCCTCCTTGTCGGCTTGCTCGCCGATGGACACATCTTGCTGGAAGGCGTACCCGGCTTGGCAAAGACGCTCTCGGTCAAGACGCTCTCGGCGGCGATTCAGACAAACTTCCATCGCATCCAGTTTACTCCCGATCTCTTGCCGGCGGATGTGGTGGGGACGCTCATCTACAATCCGAAAGACGGCGAGTTCCGCATCAAAAAGGGGCCGGTCTTCGCCAACCTGATTCTCGCCGACGAAATCAATCGCGCCCCGGCCAAGGTCCAAAGCGCATTGCTCGAAGCGATGCAGGAACGACAAGTCACCATCGGCGATCAGACGTTTAAGTTGCCGGATCCGTTCCTAGTCCTCGCGACTCAGAACCCGATTGAGCAGGAGGGTACGTATCCGTTGCCGGAAGCGCAGGTCGACCGGTTCATGCTCAAGCTCTCCATCGGCTACCCATCGAAAGAAGAAGAGCGTCAAATCATGGATCGCATGGCCGAGACCGGCAAGCAGACTAACGTCCAACCGGTCGTGACCCCCGAGCAGATTCTCAACGCCCGCAAAGTCGTCAACTCCGTTTACATGGACGACAAGATCAAGAACTACATCGTCGACCTCGTCTTCGCCACGCGCGACCCGAAGTCGTACAAGATCGACATCGCCGGCCTGATCCAATACGGCGCATCGCCGCGTGCGACGATCTACCTCGCACTGGCCTCGAAAGCCTACGCGTTCCTGCAAGGCCGCGGCTACGTCACGCCGCAAGATGTAAAGACTATCGGCATGGATGTCCTCCGGCATCGCGTCATCGTGAGTTACGAAGCCGAGGCTGAAGACATGACGAGCGAGACGATCATCAAGAGGATTTTCGATGAGGTACCTGTTCCGTAGTGATTTTCCGGTGGCACAGGCGTCCCTGCCTGTGTCGGTGTGCAAGCTCAGGCAGGGACGCCTGTGCCACCATTGCGGAGTAATGTGATCCCCAAAGAAATTCTCAAGAAAGTCCGGCAGATCGAAATCCGCACGAACCGGGAAGTCACCGACGTGCTCGGCGGTCAGTATCATTCCGTCTTCAAAGGCCGGGGGATGGAATTCGAGGAGGTTCGCGAATACATG
>JBAXYB010000164.1:0-5122 GCA_037127585.1 Verrucomicrobiota bacterium | reverse complement strand
TCGTTGCTGGTCACGGTCGGCCCGAACGCCAAGTGGATTGCGGATGGCGCGGTCAATCGCGGGCTGGAATCGCAACGCGTGTTGCCGGTGGCCGATGCGCAGCAGGCGGCGGATTTGTTGCGATGGCTGTTGCGCGATGGAGATTTTGTGTTGTTGAAGGGATCCCGGGGGATGCAGTTGGAAAAGGTGTTGGGGGCGTTTGAATTGAAGTAGTTGGGGAGCGGTACGTAGGAACAAGGAGATGCTGTTTTATTTAAGTCAACTGACGGAGTATTTCACTCCGCTGCGCGTGTTTCAATACACGACGTTCCGGGCTGTCTGCGCCGCGATCACGGCGATGCTGATTTGTGTCATCAGCGGACCGTGGATGATTCGGAAGTTGACCGAGTTGAAAATCGGTCAGCCGATTCGTGGTGCCGATGATCTCGGGAAGCTCGCGGCCAAGGCCGGCGAGAAGAAGGGGACGCCGACGATGGGCGGCGTCTTGATTTTGTGGGCGGTTATCGATGCGACGATTCTGTGGGCGCGGCCGGATAATCCGCTGGTGCTGCTCTGCCTCGCGACGGTGTTGTGTCTGGGCTTTGTTGGTTTCTTGGATGACTTGGCGAAAGTCAATAAGGGCAACTCGAAAGGGATCAGTTCCAAGACCAAATTCATCGCGCAGATTTTGTGTGGGATCGCGCTTGGTTTGTACCTCGGGTTTCATCCGACGGTCGGCCAGTTGGCCCGGCAATTCTATCTCCCGTTTGTGAAGCTGCCGGTCATTGCGGACTTGGGGATGTGGATGCTCGCGTGGTTCGCGCTCGTGCTGACGAGTTCGTCGAACGCCGTCAACTTGACCGACGGCATGGACGGGTTGGCGACCGGCTGCACGCTGACCGTTGCGTTGGCGTTCACCGTCATGACCTTCGTCGCCGGTAACGCGCGACTGGCGGGTTACCTCACGATTCCGTTCGTACCGGGGGCGGCGGAGTTGACGATTGTGTGCGCGGCGCTGATTGGCGCGAGTCTTGGTTTCCTCTGGTTCAACTGCCACCCGGCGCAGGTGTTCATGGGCGATACCGGGTCGTTGGCGATTGGGGGGTTGATTGGGGCGATCGCGTTGATGATCAAACAGGAACTCGTGCTGATTATCGTGGGCGGAATTTTTGTGATGGAAGCGGCCTCAGTCGTGATTCAAGTCGCGGGCTGCAAATTGCGCGGGAAGAGTTACCGGGTTTTTAAGCGGACGCCGATTCACCATCATTTTGAAGAGCTGGGTTGGACGGAGACGAAGATCACGACCCGGTTTTGGATCCTGTCGGTCATTTTCGCGTTGATGGGGTTGGCAACTCTCAAACTAAGGTAACCATGGAATTAAAAGACAAAGACGTCGTGGTGTTGGGGTTGGGGCGCAGCGGGATGGCGGCGGCGCAACTGTTGCAGCGGGACGGCGCACGCGTCGTGGTGCGCGACGAGGGCGACAGCGAGGAATTGGTGGAGCGGGCCAACCGGCTCCGGCAACTCGGCGTGCGCGTCGAATTGGGGAACCGGTTTGATGGGGCGGTGCATTTTGATTTGGCGGTGTTGAGTCCCGGGATTGCACCGGGCCGGCCGCTGGTGGCGGATTTGGTGCGGCAGCGGACGCCGATGTTGAGTGAGTTGGAGTTTGCGTACCGGTATTGCCTGTGCCCGGTCGTTGCGATTACCGGCACGAACGGGAAGACGACGACGACGGAGTTGGTGCACGCGATGCTCGAAATGGCCGGCAAGCGCACGCTCGCGGCCGGAAATATTGGAAACGCGTTCTCGGTGGCGGTCGAGCAGAGCGCGGGGCTGGATGCGTTGGTGTTGGAGACGAGTTCGTTTCAGTTGGAACGCATTGAGCAGTTCCGGCCGGATGTGGCGATTTGGTTGAACCTGACGCCGGACCACATCGATCGGCACGGGTCGATGGAAGGGTACGCGAAGGCGAAGGCGCGCATTTTTGAGAATCAGACCCGGCACGATTTCGCGATTGTGAGTCCGTCGGTGTTGGCGTGGATGAACAAGGTGGGCTGCCAACCGAAGTCGCGGATCATCACGGTCAGCGCGTACGGGCAGGAAGCGGATTTGCGAGTGGACTGGGTAGACGGGCAGACGATTTGGTGCCGGTTGCCGGAGTGTAACGGGATTTTGATGAAGTTGGACGAGACGAATCTGCGCGGGTTGCACAACGCCGAGAATATTTTGGCGGCGTTGGCGGCCGGGCTGGCGATGAAGTTGCCGGTGGCGCAGATGCGCGAGGCGATTTGTTCGTATTGCCCGGCACCGCACCGGTGTGAAGTGGTGGCGGTGAAGGCCGGGGTGACGTTTATCAATGATTCGAAGGCGACGAACGTGGACGCGGTGGAGAAGGCGTTGCGTTCGTTGCCGGGCCGCGCGGTGTTGATTGCCGGGGGCCGGGACAAAGGAATGAACTTCTCCAGTATCAAGGAGGTGATTGCCGAAAAAGTCAAAGTGGCCGTGCTGATCGGGGAAGCGCAGGACAAAATCGCGGCGGCGTGGGGGGATGTGACGCCGTGCGAACGCGCCGGAACGATGGCCGAAGCCGTGCGCTTGGCGCTCAGCCAGGCCGGTCGGGGTGACACGGTGCTGCTGTCGCCCGCGTGCGCCAGCTTTGACATGTTTGAGAACTATGAAGATCGCGGAGACCAATTCAAAGCGGAAGTGTTAGCGCACTTGTAGCCGAAGCGTGAGCTTCGGCCGCAGCTCACGCTGCGGCTACAAGGCTGACCAAACCTTAACAATCAACCAAACCAAAAACCAAAAATCCAAAAGGAAAAAATGAAAGTATCGAAAGTCGTAATGATCGTTGTCGCACTCCACGTGATGGTGATCGGGGGCATCTTCATATTTGAAGGTTGCTCACGCGCCAAAACTCCGGGCGACATGACCGCCGCCACACCGCCCGATGAAACCGCCGCCACCACGCCAGCGGTGGCTACGGATCCAGCCCTCGCGCAGAACATGACACCGACCGGCACCCCAGCGGGTTCGCTCGCGCCGGTTGCCCCGGCCCCGGTCGCGCCCGTTGCGGCGACGCCGGTCGCCAAGAGTTACACCGTCAAGAAGGGGGACACGCTCGCCAAGATCGCCAAGATCCAAGGGACGTCCCAGGTTGAGCTCGCCAAGGCTAACCACTTGACGAAAGTCAGCATTCTGAAGATCGGTCAGAAGCTCACGATCCCCGGCAAAGCTGAAGCAGTTACCTCACAAATGGCAGTCGCTGCGCCCGCTCCGGTGAGTGGCGCTCCCGTCGATGCAACCGCGCCGGTGGCAGCGGTTGGTGGCACGAGCTACGCGGTCAAGTCCGGTGACTCACTCTGGAAAATCGCGAAGGCGCACAACGTCAGCGTGGCCTCAATCAAGCAGGCGAATAACCTGTCCAGTGATTCCTTGAAGATCAACCAGAAGATCACGATCCCGGCCGGCCAGACCGCCCAGCCCGCCCAAGCCGGCATCACGCCCGCGCCCTACTCCGAATGGCAGCCCGGTACTCATACCGAGTCCGGCCAGACGGTGCACGTCGTTGACATCGGCGAAAATGCCGCCGCCATCGCCAAGAAGTACAACGTCGCCGTTACGGAGTTGCTGAAGGCGAATAACATCACCGATTCGAAGCGGATCATGGCTGGCCAGCGGTTGGTCATCCCGACCGCGCCGACCGCCGCCGCCACGGCGCCGGCGCCGACTCCGGCAGTCGCGGCCCCGATGGTATCGGTCAGTAACTAAATTCAAGCACGCCCGAGGGAGGGGTGGGGAAATCCCGCCCCTCTCGCGGCGTTTCGATGTGATCGTGAAGAACAAAGCTGCCATCATTCTATTGATCGTCACCCTGATGTTGGTGACGGTTGGTGTCGTCATGCTGTTCAGTACCAGTTCGCTGCAAGCGCGCGACAAGTACGGCGACTCGAACTACCTCCTGAAACGGCAGCTGATTTGGATGACCTTGGGGGGCGCGTTGTGCGCCACGATGGCGGCGACCCCGTATCAAAAACTCCGGAACTTTGCGACGCCAGCTTTATTGATCGCCGGTGGGCTATTGATCCTCGTCTTGATTCCACACATCGGCATCAAAGTTAGTGGCGCCCGCCGGTGGCTCGGGTTGGGGGCAATCCGGTTGCAGCCGTCGGAGTTTGCCAAACTCGCGCTGATTGTTTGGCTGGCGCATTACCTCGCGAAAGAGAAGCGGCGGATTGATCAATTCAAGCGCGGTTTTGTTGTGCCAATGGCGGTGGTGGGGCTGACGTGTGTCGTGATTCTCGCCGAACCGGATTTTGGCACGACCGCGTTGCTGGGGTCAGTGGCGCTGGCGTTGATGTTCATTGCCGGTGTCCGGCTCCGGTATCTGGCGCCGACACTCTTGAGTGCGGCGGCCGCGTTTGCAGTCTTAATTTTTCATAATCCGCTCCGGATGCGGCGGATGATGGCGTTTACTGATCTCGAAAAGTACAAGGCCGGTCCCGGCTACCAAGTGTGGCAGGCGATGCTCGCGTTTGGTTCGGGCGGAATCAACGGGCTGGGACTGGGCAACAGCCGGCAGAAGATGTTCTACCTGCCGGAAGCTCATACCGATTTTATTTTCCCAATTGTCGGCGAGGAACTGGGCTTGATCGGGGCATTGGCGGTGGTCGCCTGTTTCGGCGTGCTCATCGCATGTGGGGTCATCATCAGTTTACGCGCGCCCGATTTATTTGGCCAATACCTCGGGATGGGGACGACGGTGATGATCGGTTTACAAACCATCATCAACATCGGCGTCGTTACCGCCTGGCTGCCGACGAAGGGCTTGGCGTTGCCGTTCATCAGTTACGGCGGCTCGAACGTGATGATGAATCTGGTCGCGATCGGGATCCTGCTGAGTATTTACCGGCATGGCGCGACGGAAGAACACCAGGCGGAACAAGAATTTTTCGCGCAACGGGAGCCGGTGTTGTGATGACACAAGGAGCGAGGTGCAATGAATGAACATCTTGATCGCATGTGGGGGGACCGGCGGCCATTTGTTTCCTGGTTTGGCGGTCGCCGAAACGTTGGCCGCGCGGCGGCATCAAGTGAAACTCCTGGTCTCGGACAAGGCCGTGGACCAGGCCGCCTTGTC
>JBAXYB010000163.1:0-5176 GCA_037127585.1 Verrucomicrobiota bacterium | reverse complement strand
TCCGGCGGTTCCGAAAGTCACCCCTTCGCCGCGTTCGGCGGGTAGTGAAAGGCGACCCAGAGGGTTTGCCGGGGACGGCGTCTGCGCTTCGCTTCGGCTTGATGGAGACTAATCCTTGTTCGGCCAGCCATTGGTTGGTCATCCCCGATTGCGTGGCCAGTGTCTTCGTGAATCGTCGGGGTCAACTCCGTAAACTGTAAATCACGGGTTTCGACGTAATCCGGTTTCGGCAAGAATGTGAACCGTCTTCTCGGAAGCAAGTATTCATGAGATATCTGGCATTCGGCCAAATCTGGTTCGTTGCTGGCGTCGTGTCCTGCACAGTATTCGGAGGGGCTGTCGCTGCCACTGAAGCTCCTCACTCCTCGACTGTTCCGAAAACGATTGTCCTCAATGACGATGGCTATTGCGCGTTTCACACTGGCGAGTACAAAACACCCGCCGATGTCCGCAACCAGATCCTCGCGTAACACTATGCCAGGTTCTGGATTCGCCGCGTCTTCCGCCGGTAATCCAATTTCCGAAACTTCCGAATCTCGCTGGTGCGCCGTTTCGGCGACAGGCTATCGAGATGTTTCACATACCGGCGCCCGAGCCGGTTGCTCTCCCGGTAGCGCTCGACTAGGGCCGGCTCGTCATAGTTGAACCGCTCCGCATCAAACAGACACGCCTTCAACCACCGCCGGTCGGAGTCGTGGAGTTTCTTGTCCGCATTGAAGAAGGCGCAATACATTTGCAGGATCAAATACGAGTCCACCTTGGCCTGCAATTCGAGGTCGCGTACGAAGCTCTCCGCGTAAATGTCCCGGTGACCTTCGAGATATTTCAAGGACGCGTGCACGGCATGATCCAATTCCTCCAGAAAAACCATGAACGGGAGGATGTTGTTGTCCGTCAGACCGCATTGCGGGTTCTCGGTCTCCAACGCGTCGATCACGCGCGGCTCATAATAAATGCCCAACCGCAGTTTGCCGTCTGTCACCCGCAGGAATGTGCGTCCGAGATCCGAAATCTGCCCCGCGGCCGGGCCGCTCATCTCCGCCAACTGTTTGTGCCGGTGCGAGTCTAAGAGAAATTCCTCGAAGTTCACGCCGGTCGGACCGTACGTGTGTTCGAGCAGATTCTGAATCTCGTGCAGGAGCGTCATGGCGTTGGCTCTAAACACAACAGTCGTTCGGCCATCTGATTCAATCCCACCCGGACTTCGGTGAAATGATCGGCCATGGTCCGGTAAACATCCGCACGCTCAGTTTGTTGGGCGAGCCGGTGATTCGCCGCCAGCCGGTAATTCGTGCTGCCGACTTCATCGTAGAACCCGATGGACGGCGCGCCGCGGTGGCGTTCGCGTTCTTGAATGTGCTGCGGGAAAACGCCCGCGAAAAACAAGGAGCAGTTGCCGATGTGAACGCGGATCTGAAACTCGCGTTCGGTGGAGGCGGACTGCAAGGCAATCAGCATGTCGCTGAAATAGGGGACGGGTGTTGCGCATCCGGTCACGTGAAACCACTGATCGGTTTTGATAAAAGACACCAAGACCCCGGCAATGTAATCGGCCACGTCCCGGTCGAAGCGCGCCAGCATCCGGCGGACGAGCACATAGAAGTAGAGCTGCGGCGAGATGCCCAGGGTGGCCGGCGATTCGAGGATGAATTTGCGGAGCCGGTCGCAGTCGAGCGCGGCGGCCAGAGCGGCCGGTTCGGTGAAAAGACTGGCCAGGGAGGCGGAGGGAGTCGCGGACAGCGATTTCGCCACGCAATCGAAATCGGCGGCGGTCAACTGTTCACGGCAATGGGGTTGACTGGTTGCCATAGCGCATATTCCGACTGCTTAGTTGAGCAGGCAGGATGCCATAGCGGTGTGGACAATTTCGTTCGGCCCCACCGATGTTTACTGGTTTCCCGCGAGGAATTGCGGTAAAACACCGCCACAATGAAACTTTCTCCTGATAAAAAACTGGCCGGTATCCTCTGTCCGGTGTTCTCCATTCGGACCGAAAACGACCTCGGCATTGGCGACACGGCTGGCGTCCGCCAGATGATTGACTGGTGCCATCAGCACAGCATCTCCATGCTTCAATTGTTGCCGATCAACGAAACCAGCGACGATAATTCGCCCTACAACGCCATCAGTTCGCTCGCCCTCGATCCGACCACGATCGCCATCTCACCGGAACACTTGCCGGAACTGTCCATGGCGAAATTCAACGAGCTCGCGCCGGCTGCCGTGCTCACTGATTTACGCGCGGGCGCAGTGAAATACACGAAGGTCAAGGAACTCAAACGCCACTTGCTCCGCGCCGCGTTCGATTCGTTTCTCACGAAATACTGGAACAAGCCATCGCCGCGCGGCGATTCGTTCCGCGCGTTTCTCAACGACAACGGCGATTGGATTTCCGATTACGCGATGTTCCGCGTCTTGATGGAGGACTACAACAACTGGCCGACGTGGGACGAATGGCCACTCGACCGGCAGAACCCGAAGCGCGCTTGGACATGGTTCCTGTCGTTGCCGACCGACCAACGGGAAAAGTACGCCAACCGGATTTTGTTCTGCGCCTACGTCCAATGGATCGCGTTCGATCAGTGGGCGGAGGTCAAGGCGCACGCGACGCACCAGAAAGTTTACTTGATGGGCGACATCCCGTTCGGCGTGAACCGGTACAGCTCCGATGTCTGGGGCAACCGGGCCGTCTTCGACCTCGACTGGAGTGGCGGCTGTCCGCCCGAGAAAGTGTTCAAGGTCGATCCGTTCACCGAGAAATGGGGACAGAACTGGGGGATTCCGCTGTACAACTGGGCTGTGTCCCGGCAGCGCAACCACGATTGGTGGCGCATCCGTTGCGGCAACATCAACAAAGTTTTTCACTTCTTCCGCATCGACCACGTCCTCGGCTTCTACCGGATCTACTCGTTCCCGTGGCAACCGAAACACAACGCCAAATTCCTCCCGATGGACGAAAAGGAAGCCGCGAAATATACCGGCGGCCGGCTCCCGCATTTCCAGCCATTCGGCGACGACACCAAAGACGGCGCCGCGTACAATCAGAAGCAAGGCGAAGAACTCCTCGCGATGGTCGTCGAAGCCGCCGGTGACACCGCCGTTGTGGCCGAAGACCTCGGTGTCGTACCGGCTTATGTGCCGGAGTCGCTGGAGCGACTGAAGATTCCCGGTTACAAAATCCCGCACTTCCTCCGCGAGAAAGATCACAGTTTCGTGGACGGCCAGACGTATCCCCGGCTTTCACTCGCGACGCCGGCCACGCACGACCACGATCCGATCGCCAAGATGTGGCGCGAACTCTGCGAGCGAGCTGCCCGCGGTGACGACGCGGCCCGGTACGACTTGAAGTGCTGGATGAAATTCTGCGGTCACGCCCACGATGAGCCGCCGCGCGAGTTTAACGACCAAGCGCACGAACTGATCTTGCGGGGCGTGCTGCACTCGAATTCATGGCTCGCGATCCTGATGATTACCGACGTATTCGGCACGGAAGACCGATTCAATGTTCCCGGTGCCGTTAGCGAAGGCAACTGGTCGTACCGGCTTAATAAGACGGTGGCGGAACTCGATCTCGATCCGCATCTCTTGCTCAAGACGCAGATTTTTTCCCGGTTGGTCAAAGAATCGCATCGGTTGCCGTGAGTAATTAGAAACGAACGTCGCGCGGCTGGAAGCAGTAAAGCCCTAACGTGATCGTCCAAGCGTCGCTCAGGGAGAGGCGCTTTAATTCATGGCCGGCACCCCACGTGTCGCTGTAGAGAACTTCGCGCGTCTGGTCGTTGTAACCGATGATCAATCGCATGTGGCCGCCAAAACCTTTCATCTCGGGTTTTTCCGGTACTTTGCCGACGATGCAACCCCAAGCCAACGGCGCGCCGTTGTTGATATATTTGGTGATCGTCTGTTTGAATTCCTGGAGCGAGCCGTCGCGTTTCAGTCGCGCCTCGCGCAACAAATCGGTGTCCATCGCTTGAAACACGGTGACCGGACTTTCAACGATGATGGTATTGCCGGACTGGTGCATGAATTGGACTGACGGCTTCTTGCCGTGTTTGGCGGCGCGATTGTAGTCGGCCACCGTCTTTTCAAATTCACGGATATCAAAATCTTGGAGTGCGGCCACATCCATTTTCGTCTCGTCGCCGATTCGGCGCAGTGCGGCCACCATCTGGTCGGGGTTCGTGCCGCCGCTCGCGCTGGTGCGGGCGAGTTGCGCGATTTCGTGTTGATCGAGATTGCGGCCGTAATAGCGCAACACGCGTTCCGCCACCGCGGCCGCGCAGTAGCCTTTCAATCCTTGATCCACCATCGGCACCGTCGGGATGACCACGTCCCCGGTGGGAGACCGCTTGACGCGGCTCTTGAGTTCCAAAGCGGAAACCGGTTTCGGCTGACTGGCCGTGCCGGTGGCGAGAATCGTTTTGCGCGGGTCTTGCGCCGGATCAAACGGCGTAATTTGGAGTCGCGCATATTCCGGCAGCGCCGCCGCGATGCCTTGGCTGCGACTCTTCTCCGAATAGCTCCACACCAAATCGACCCGGTACGGTTCTTTGATCCACGATTTCCGGCGAATGGTCGCGCTGGCCGTCCGCTCCTGATTCTTCAACAACACACCTTTTGAGCCCGCCCAAGCGGTCAACTTCTCATCCGCCGCTTGCGTCAATTTCTGAAACGTCGGTTCGTCCAAATCCCCGGCGTCACCGCGGTTAAACAGTTGGATACTGATTTCCTTTGGCGTGCCTTTATCAAAGCGCACCATCGCTTCGTAGACCGGCATCCCTTGCCAGGACAATCCTTGGCGTGCCGCGCGCGCCGTTTCCTTGTTGGCGGAAGTCCACTGAAAGCCGAGGGCCCGGTGGGCGGTCATGAAATCATCGGCCGGCAGTAGCCACACCGCGCCCTTGGCGTCGAGCACCGAATCCATGGCGACCGGCGCCACGGCAACCGGCGGCCCCGCGAGAATGATTGCCGGCCACGTCAATCCGAGCAGAAAGAGTTTGCGCATAGGCCACACGATAACACGGGGCCGCAAGCGAGCAATTATTTTGACGCTTGCGCACGGAAACCATTTTGCTATGGTGTCCGCGTCGTCAACGGAAGCGAGCGTAGCTCAGTCTGGTAGAGCGTCACGTTGCCAACGTGAATGTCGAGGGTTCAAATCCCTTCGCTCGCTCCA
>JBAXYB010000162.1:0-5202 GCA_037127585.1 Verrucomicrobiota bacterium | reverse complement strand
GCCTTCGTATTGTCGCCAAATCCAATGCCGTCACAGCAACCGGCCGCGATGGCGATGACGTTCTTCAATGCGCCGCCGAGTTCCACGCCGGCCACATCGTCATGGGTGTAAATCCGAAACCGCTCGTTCATGAACGCCTGTTGCGCCACGGCCGCGTCTTTGCCGGCCACGACAACCGCCGTGGGCACACCGCGCCCGACTTCCTCCGCGTGACTCGGACCGGAGAGCACCACGACTTCGCGCTGTAACTCGGCCGCGACGATCTCACTCATCCGCGCGCCGGTTTCGTTTTCAATCCCCTTGGCGACGTGCACTAAGACCGCGTGCGTCGGCAAGTACTGTTTCAACTGCTGGCAAATCGGCCGCATCCCATGTGACGGCACCGCCAACACCACTAATTCCGCTTCGCGCAACGCCGCATGAGTGTCGAGTGTCGCCACAATCGCTTCGGGGATTTTCACTCCCGGCAAGAGCGTCTTGTTTTCCCGGTAAACCAAGATCGGTTCCACCTCTTCCTGAAGCCGGCCCCATAACGTGACGCGGTGCCCGTTGCCATGCAGCAACACCGCCAATGCCGTCCCCCATCCGCCTGTGCCGATAACTGTGATATTCATTTACTTTTCTTCGCCCCCACTCGGTTCTCCGTCCCGGCCAGCAACCGCTGGATGTTGGACTTGTGTTTATAAATCGCAACGGCCCCCAAGATCCCGGTAAACACCGTCACCGGCATCTCCTTCGTAATGAACCATGTCGCCACTGGAATCGCCGCCGCCGCGCAAATGGAAGCGAGCGAAACATACCGAGATGCGGCAAAGACCACGATCCAAACCCCCAATACACACAGGAACGGTAACGGTAAAAAAGCCAGCAGCGCGCCGGCACTCGTGGCGATACCTTTGCCGCCTTTGAAATTCAGCCAGCAGGTCCAGTTATGCCCGGCAATCACGCACAAGCAGCAAACAATCTGCAGTTCACTACCACCCTCGCATAGGCGCGGCGCCAGAAAGACCGGTGCGAACCCTTTCAGCGCATCAATCAACAAAACCGCGATGCCGGGACCTTTGCCAAGTGCCCGCATCACGTTCGTTGCGCCGATGTTACCGGAGCCGACGGTGCGGATATCGATGCCCTTAGCTTTCGCCCAGAGAAATCCGGTCGGAATCGATCCTAGAAAATAGGAAACGACCGCCCACCCAATCCATATCGCCGCCGTCATGCGCAGACTCTAGCCGATGCCGCGCAACGCCAGCAAGGCGGAACTCGTCCGCACGTTATTCGGCGCTACTCGACATGGTTTCCAGCAGTTGGAAGTACGGCAAGAAGAGTGAGAGCGCGACAAAAACCACGATGCCCCCAATCACAAGCGTCAACAGCGGTTCGGCCATGCCTTGGAAGATGCGGAGCTTGTTTTCGAGTTCGTCTTCGTACATTTCCGCGGCGTGCAGCAGATTGTCATCGAGCGAGCCGGTCTCCTGGCCAGTCACAATCATATCAACGACCAACGGCGGTAAGATGTGCATCTGCCGGAGCGGTGTCTCTAAACCCCGGCCCGCATTGACTTCCTCGCCGACCTGTTTGAGAACCCGCGCGACGAACAGATTGGCCGAGGCGTCCCGGGTTAATTCGAGCGCTCGAATGAGATTAATCCCCGACCGCAGGAGCATGCCGAGCGTGTTGCACGTCTGAATGACCACGCGTTCCTTCGTGAGCGGGCCGAGCACGGTAATCCGCAGCTTCATCAGGTCAATGAACTCGCGGACCGCTCGGATGGCCATGACGAAACGGCCGGCCAAGACCACCAGCGTGATCCCCAAGAGCAGCGCCACCCAATGACCGCGGATCAGTTCCGATGCGCTGAGCAGAAACCGGGTCGACCACGGCAAGTCGATCCGGGCGTCTTCAAAGAGCGGGGCAAAAATCGGCACGATGGTGGTCGCGAGAAATGAGATCAGCAACGTCGCAACCAGCAACACCAGGACCGGGTACGCCAACGTCGAGCGCAATCGGTGCCGCATCGCAATGTCGCGTTGCCCCATCGTCGCGAGTTGCTCGAGCACCTTGACCAAGTTGCCGCTGTTCTCACCGGCGCAGACCAATTGCACTTGCAGATTCGGGAAGTACCGCGGCTCGCGGGCGAGTGCCTCCCAGAAAGTGTTCCCCCGCTCCACATGCTCGACGAGTCCGTTAATGACGTCGCGCAAGCGCCGCTCGCTCACGCGCTCGGCCAAGATTTTCAGCGACCGCACCAGCGGGAAGCCGGCCTTCAGCAGATTGGTCAGTTGCCGGTAAAAGGAGGTGATCAGTTTTTTGCGATTCATATTAGGTAAATATCACGCGTAAGTATTCGTCGGACGTGGTCGTGCCATCGAGCACCTTATTCAGCGCGCTTTGCGCCAACGTTTGCATCCCGCCGTCCAGCGCCAGCCGCCGAAACTCCGGCAGCGTGCCGTCGTGGAGAATGCTCTCTTTGATTTCGTCGCCCACGGCCATGATCTCGAAAATGCCGGCGCGCCCGTAGTAGCCGGTATGGAGACATTTCTCGCAGCCGGTCCCCTTGAAGAACGGCTGGTCGCGTTGGTCGGCTGGAACGTGCAGCAATTCCAGCAGTCCCTTGTCGGGCCGGTATTCCGTTTTGCAATTCGGACACAACTTGCGAATCAACCGTTGCGCCGCCACGCCGATGACTGCAGTCGAAATCAGGAACCGCGACACATTCAACCCCAGCAGCGAACCGACGGCTGCCGGCGCATCGTTGGTGTGCAGCGTCGTCAGCACCAACATGCCGGTCATCGCCGCCTTCATCGCCGTCATCGCCGTCTCTTCATCGCGAATTTCGCCGACCATCACGATGTTCGGATCTTGCCGGAGAATCGCCCGCAACCCTTGGACGAACCCAAAATGCCCCGGCAAGTCCACTTGCATCTGATTGACTCCGCGCAACTGGTACTCGACAGGGTCCTCGATGGTCATGACGTTGCGGGTGAGAATGTTCACCTCATTCAGCAACGTATAGAGCGTGGTGGTCTTGCCGGAGCCGACGGGGCCGGTCGTCAGAATCATGCCGTAGGGTTTGGCCATCAGCGACTCGATCAGGTCAATCTGATGCGGCTCCATGCCTAATTGCGCGATACCGGTCACGACATTTTTCTCGTTGAGAATGCGCACGCACAACTTCTCGCCCAACACCGTCGGCGCGGTGGACAAACGCAGGTCGATCTCCATTTTGCGCACTTCCCGGACAAAGTGGCCTTCCTGTGAATGCCGGCGCTGGGTGATATCCATCCCCCCGAGCACCTTGAATCGCGAGACCACTTCCGGCACGATCTGAACCGGCAACTGCAGGATGTCGTACAGCATCCCGTCGATGCGAAACCGGACGCGCAGATGTTCTTCCTGCGGATCCATGTGAATGTCCGTCGCGCGCGACTCGACGGCGCTATCGACAATCGCCTCGACAAGATCCACCGCCGACATTCGCGCAATGGTCTTGGCGTCACCCAAAATGGAGGACGCGGCCCCCGTCTTCTCCATCTTACCGGCGATGGCGACCAAGTTCTGCGTGTCCGAAGACCGCCCACCGGCTACCGTCTGGATGCCCAACGCTTGTGACACTTGCTGTGTGCTCACAAACCCGAGATTGATCAACGTCCGCCAGAGCGGCAACCCGGTCTTCTTCTGTTCGGCGAGCGCGCGTTCGAGTTGGGGTGGTGTCAGGAGCTTCTGATTGACCAACGTCTGCCCGAGCGCCGCGCCGGTCCGCTGCGACTCGCGTTCAATCTCGTCATGCTGCTCCTGGGTAATCCATTCGGCCTCACGCAACACATCCCCGACCACCCGCTTCCCGCTGGTGAACGACCGCGGCTCCTCGTAATTCAGCAAACTCTTCACCGAGTCCCACGAGAGATCGCGAAACAGAATATCGCGCAACGACGCGCCCGAGACTTTTTGTTCCTTGTACGCGCGCTCCAACTGCTGCTCCGTAATCAGCCGCGCATGTTTCAACACGTCCACCACACTCTTGTCGTCAGTTTTTTTCATGGCCCTGTCACCGTCATTTCGGTTTGTTGTTCCACCGGCACCTTCGGCCCGGCCACCCGCCCCGTGCTTTCCAACCGCCACTGCCCGGCCGCAACTTTCCGCACCCCGATTACCACGGTTCCGTTTCCCAACGCGACCTCCGCATTGGTGGCAACGCCCCAAGTTCGCGCCAGCTCGACGCCCGCCACGCTGAGTTCGCGAGCCTGCAGTTTCCGGTAATACAAATCCACCCGGCGCGCGGCCATCTGCGGCGGCGCCACCAAGACCGCCGCCAACGCCGCCAGCAATCCGAGAATGCTGAGAGTGAACACCAATGTCGAACCGCGTTCGTTGCGCCGTCTCATCGCAGACTCAACTCCGTCTCAGCAAAACGCAGGCGCACGCCACCATTCGCGATGACGACATCGGTCGTGCCCACTTGAAAAGCCAATGTCGATTGAAGATGGTCCCGAACCACTCGCGCGCCATCCACCCGGTAATTGGCCAACGAACCATCCGCAACGGTCACTGTCCAATGCCCCGCGGCCGGACTCTGGACTCCGCGATTGGCGCGCAAATCCGCCTGCAACCGGTCCGCCAGATTGCACCGATCAATCAACTCCGTCGATCCCCGCACCAGATTCTTCTGGAGCCGAAAACTGTCCTGCACGATCGCGTAGCTCGCCGCGAACAACACCCCCATCATCCCGAGACTCACCAACACCTCGATCAAGCTCATGCCGGCGACGCGCTTCATGGCGCGACCCGCCCCGTGGTTGCCGATACCCGATGTTCCCGGCCGCGCTCCGTCCAGACGATCGCGACTTGATAAGGAAAGAACTTACCGGGTTCCGGTGGATGTGCCGCGGTCAATTGCCAGGCAAATTGCCCGCGGCCAATTGAAATTCTCTCCGGCAGGGCCGGATACGCCACACCGGTCACCGCGGGCCAAGACTGCCGGAGTTCTTCGAGTTTTGATTGCAGGAGAAAAACGGCGGCCCCACGGTTTTGCTGATACCGGTGTTCCTGCCGGACGGAATTGAAGAAGGTGGAGAACGACGCAAATCCCACCGCGGCCAAGCCCAGCGCGAGTAAGACTTCAATGGTCACGAATCCACAGCGTCGCTTGGACAGTTGCCGGCTGGTTGTTCGTGCCATTCTGGCCACGCTAACAAATCACCGGCG
>JBAXYB010000161.1:0-5275 GCA_037127585.1 Verrucomicrobiota bacterium | reverse complement strand
CATTGGCGTCGAGTCCCGGCCCGTCGATAATCACCAAATCCGCCAGCCGCAACCAAGTGGCAAACAGGGCGTCGAATTTCTCGCGCGACGGCTCGACCGGCGGTGTGACCGGTATGAAGCTGATCTGCTTGCTCAGCAGCAATTCAAATTGGCGAGTCGTCTCCGCCGAGTTCGTAAGCAATAGCGCCGTCTTCATGCGTGTCCCCTGTTCCCATTTCCGTTCCCGTTCCCATTGTGGTGGTGATTGGAAAAGTTGTTGGAGTGACCATTTCGGTAACGCCGCAACACGATGGCCGTGTTGCGGCCCCCAAAGCTGAACGAGTTGCTGGCGGCAATTTCGACGTTGTGCCGGCGGGCGACGTTGGGAACGTAGTCCAAATCGCAGTCCGGGTCCGGGTATTCGTAGTTGATCGTCGGCGGGAGCAGGTTGTCTTGAATCGACAGGCAACAGGCGGCAATTTCCGCCGACCCACACGCGCCCTGCATGTGGCCCACAGTCGACTTAATCGAACTGACCGGAACATCGTATGCGTGATCTCCAAAGACTTTCTTGATAACAACCGTCTCGGCTTTATCGCCGAGCGGCGTGGAGGTGCCGTGGGCGTTGAGGTAATCGACCTGTTCCGGACGAACACCGGCTTTGTTGAGCGCCAATTGCAAGGAACGTGCGCCTTGTTCGCCGGTCGGATCCGGGTGACACATGTGATGCGCATCGCAGGTCGCGCCCCAGCCGACCATTTCCGCGTAGATGCGCGCGCCGCGCCGTTTCGCGTGTTCATATTCTTCGAGCACCAGCATGCACCCGCCTTCGCCGATGACGAACCCATCACGTTTGGCGTCGAACGGCCGTGAAGCCCGGCGCGGCTCGTCATTGCGCGAGGTGAGCGCGTAAATAATCCCAAAGGAAATCACCACGATTGGATGAATCGGCGCGTCCGAACCACCCGCCAACATCACATCGGCTTCTCCGCGTTCGATCAACTCCGCCGCGTGCGCAATTGCGGCCGTCGAACAATCGCAGCCGGTCGAGATCGTCAGACAGGGCGCCTTGAGGCCAAAATGCATCGCGACCAATCCGCCGGCCGCGCCAGTGAAAACCGCAATTCCCAAATACGGACTAACCGCATTGACGCCCTTCTCTTTGTAAACGTCGTACTCTTGCGCGCCAAACAGCATCCCGGCTTGGGCAGTTCCCATGGCGACGCCGACGCGCTCGAGATTTTCTTTGGTGAGATCGAGTTGCCCATCCTCAATGGCGAGATAAGAAGAGACCAGAGCGAATTGCGCCAACCGGTCCATGCGCCGGGCTTCCTTGCGGCCGAGCCATTTCTCGGCTTCAAAATCTTTCACCTCAGCGGCGATCTTCCAGGGGCAATCGGCTTTCTCAAGAATGGCCGCGCGCCCCGCGGTGGAAACTCCACCACTGACGCCCGCCCAAAAATTTTTCACACCAATCCCAACGGGACTGACAACGCCAATTCCGGTGATGACGACACGTCGTTTGCTGACTGCTTCCATATTTTCTTCGACTAATTGGAGGCACAACTCGGCATTCGCGTCAGCGTTACACTGCCGGCCTCCAAACAGGGTTCCCCACTACGGGTCGGAGTATACGGAAAAGCCCCTGTGAGTAAAGCACTTAGTTGTCCGCGCACAAAAATGTGCAGCTAGACTGCAACCGGAAGACTGACTTGGAAGGTCGTGCCCTTCCCTTCGACACTGGAGACCGTGATAATCCCGCCGTGGTCGCGGGCGATTTTCTGCGAGATGGAGAGCCCCAAACCGGTCCCCTCTTTTTTCGTCGTGAAGAATGGATCGAAAATCCGATTCCGGACACCCGCTGAAATCCCGGGCCCGTTGTCGGCTACCTCGATGACCGCATACCGGTCCGCGCCATTCCCGGTTTGTTCCGGCGCCAACGCCCGGATGCCGGTCGCCACGCGAATCTTCCCCAGCTCCGGCAACGCATCGACGGCGTTGCTAAGAATATTGACGAGCACCTGCAGAATCTGTTGCCGGTCCACGCGCACCGACGGTTCTTCGTGAACCTCTTTGGTCAACTCGATCCGCTTGCTCTTGAGTCGCGCTTGCACCAGCAACACCGCTTCATCCACCAACTCCACCGCTGTGCACTCGCCAATCGTCACCTGCGCCGGCCGCGCAAACGCCAGCATGCTCTCGACTACTTTCGTAATGCGATCCACGTCCTTGAGAACCAACTTGCTGAACTCGAGCTTAAACTCCGGATCATCCATCTGCGTCGGCAACAGTTGCGCAAACGTCCGGATCGACGCGAGCGGATTGCGAATCTCATGCGCGACCCCGGCCGCAATCGTCCCCAACTCGATCAACTTGTTCTTCCGGAAAATCTGTTCCTCCATCCGCCGGTATTTCACCGCCAGCCCGACCTCCGTTGCCAACGTCTCCAACACCCGCAAGTCGCTGACAAAAAACATCTCATCATTCGCCTTCGCCCCGAGGCAAACCAACCCAACCAACAAATCATCCACCCGCATCGGCACACAGACTTCGACCTTGAGCCGGTCAAGCTCTTCGGTCACTGCCGTCGCAATTGCCGGCGTTTCGGTGCGGCGGACTTCATCGCGCACCAACATATCCGGATGCTCCTGTAACCACCGAATGACCGCCGACCCTTCCCGCAAACTCAACCCCTCGGTCGTCTCCTCCCCCGGCAACCCGCTCTCCGCCTGCAGCCGGTAATGCCCCGACAATGTGTCCTGCGTCAAAATAATCACGCGCGACAATTGCATCTGCGAATGCACCGTCGTCGCCGCACGCTGGAACAATTCATCGAGATTCGCCAAATGGCTAATCTCCTGCACCAAACCCGCCAACGCATCTTGATACCCATACCGCTTGCTAAACATCCGCTCCTGCATCAAGCGCTCCATCCGCGGCAGCAGACGCGGCAAACTGATCGTCAACGCCAAACCAATCAACAACACCAACACAACAGTGAACACCACTTGCCGTTGATCCAGGAAATCCGGCACGATCCACAGCACGCCGCCGATCAACAACAAACTCGCGCCCACCACCACCAACAGCGTCGTCGCATACAACAACACCCGCGCGACCACGACGTTGTAATCCGCCAACCGCGCCTTCGACAGCACGTACGCCAAAAACGCCATGTTGATCGGCAAAACAAAAAAACCAACCGGCGGCGTATTGAATCCATACTCAATCGGCACCACCACAAAATAAGTCGTCGCGATCACCACGCCCCACGCGACCATGAAATACACCAGTTGCGTCCGCCGGTACCCGATCGCCTGCCGCACCCCTTGCCACAGCACGCCCAACCCCAGCACAATCGACCCCAGATAAAACACCCCCAAGAACGGGTAATAGACCGGATTGTACGAAATATAATGGTTCATGTAGACCGGCGTCCTCAACCCGGTCACCAATTGGCCGCCCCACACCGCCGCGACCAGTAACCCGGCCACCACATAAAACAACACCAGCCACCACCGCAGTTTCCGCACCTTCTCCACGTGCGCAAAAATTCCATGCAAGATCATCGGCTGATTCAAAAAAGAAACCGTCAGCGTAATCTTCGCCCACATCATCGCTGTCGCCGGTGTCAACGGCAGGTAATACTGCGCGTACGCCACTAGCCAGAGCGCAAACGCCAGCACCCCGAACCCGAGATAGCGACCCGCCCCCTGATACCGGCTTTTCCAGAGCACCGCCGCACCGGCGCCGGCACTGACAACGGCATTCACCAACACTAAATAATAATAAAGTTTAATCACGCAACTTCCCGCGCCCGCCCAAACCCGGAACGAAAGCCGGGACCTCGCGCCGGTACTGCACATACCGGTCGCCAAACTTCTTGATCATTTCCATTTCCTCCACCCGCCACCGCCACAACAACAGCGGCACATAAATCCCCACCGCCAACAACAAAGTCCCATACGCATTCGCCACCAGCGGCACCGCCACCATCTCCAACATGATCGAGCTATACGCCGGATGCCGCACGTGCCGGTAAATCCCCTCCGTCATCAATTGATGCTGCGGCCGAATCTCCAAATCCAAACTCCAAAATTTCCCCAACGTCCGAATCGCCGTCAACCGCACCACCAACGCCACCACCGTCAACCCCAACCCCAATCCCGTCACCCACAAATGAATCGGTCGCGGCCACCCGTAATACTCCACCGCCGTCGCGACAAAGACCGCCACATAAAAAATCTGCAACGCCGCGAACGACCACGCCATCTTGCGGTCCCCCCGCTCGGCCCGCTGGCTGAAACGATGTTCAAAAAATCGTTCCCCCAGAGCCATCACCAAAAATACCCCCACAAATACATCAAAGCTCATTACCGGCGCACACTATAGTCTGGCGTTTGCCAGTTCAAATCCATAAATTCAAATCACCACCATGCCGAGCCAACGCTTCCTCAATCGCGTCATCGTCATCACCGGCGGCGGCACCGGAATCGGACTTGCCGCTGCTCACGCTTTCGCCCGTGAAGGCGCGCGCCTCGTGCTCACCGGACGCAATATCCAACGGCTTCAGCAGGCCGCCGCACAATTCACCACCCCCGTCCTCCCGGTCGCCTGCGACGTCACCCACCGCCCCGCAGTCGAAGCGCTCTTCACCCAAACCATCGCCCATTTCGGCCGCCTCGATATTTTGGTCAACAACGCCGGCACCGCCATCATTGGCCCCCTCGAATCCGTCCAAAGCGCCGACGCCACCGCTTTATTCGAAACCAACTTCTACGGCACCTTTCACTGTTGCCAAGCCGTCCTTCCCCACTTCCGCCGGCAAGGCGGCGGCCAAATCGTCAACGTCTCCTCCCTCGCCGGCCTCCGCGGCGTCCCCAACGCCATCTACAGCGCCTCAAAAGCCGCCGTCATCGGTTTCTCCGAAGCTTTACGCATCGAAGTCCAAACCGCCGGCATCAGTGTCACCATCCTCTGCCCCGGTCGCGTCCGCGCTTCCGACACCGAACTTTTCACCACCGCCAAACGCTACGGCACCGCCGAATTAAGCAAGAGCCCTGGCGAACTCACCGCCGCCGAAGTCGCCCGCGTCCTCCTCAACGCAACCCACCGGCGCAAACAACTCGTCGTCTTCCCCTTTCACGCCTGGCTCCTCCACACCATCAATCAACTCAGCCCGGCGTTAGCCGACCGCATCCTCCAAAATTATATCCCCAAACCATGCACGCCGTAATCACAGGCGCCACCGGCCTCCTCGGCCGGCATCTCATCGCCCAACTCCGCCAAGCCGGCT
>JBAXYB010000160.1:0-5423 GCA_037127585.1 Verrucomicrobiota bacterium | reverse complement strand
ACCAAAGGCATCGGCCCGACCAAGGCGATTCAATTGAAGGCCGCGTTTGAAGTCGCGAAGCGGCTGAGTCTCCCCCGCGCCCGAACCGCCGTGAACTCGCCGGCCGACGCCGCGCAATTGGTGCGCGAGGAAATGCGCGACCTCGACCGGGAAGAGTTCCGCGTCCTGCTGTTAAACACCAAAAATTCCTTAATCCGGGTTGCCGATGTGTCGCGTGGTTCGCTTAACGCCAGCATCGTTGAGCCGCGCGAAGTTTTCAAAGACGCGATCGCCGCCTCCGCCGCCGGCATGATCCTCGTCCATAATCATCCGAGTGGCGATCCCACGCCGAGCAGCGAAGACATCGCGATCACGAAACGCTTGGTGAAAGCCGGTGAGCTGTTGAACATCGCGGTTCACGATCACATCATCATCGGCCAACCGGGCGTCGGGCGGTCACAGGACTACGTGAGTTTGAAGGAATTGGGATTGATGTGAAGGTGAATCTGTAACCGAGGCGTGAGCCTCGGCCCGAAGCTTATGCTTCGGTTACAGGAGGAAAAACCTTATGGATAAATTCATGCAAGCCGCCATCGACGAAGCCCGGCTCGGGCTGCGCGAAGGCGGCATTCCGATCGGCTCGGTGCTCGTCAAAGCCGGCCAGATCGTCGGGCGCGGTCACAACAAGCGCGTTCAAGACGGTGACCCAATCACGCACGCCGAAATCGATTGCCTCCGTAATGCCGGGCGCATCGGCAGCTACAAGGACACAACCCTCTATTCGACGCTGATGCCGTGTTATTTGTGCGCTGGCGCGACAGTGCAGTTCGGCATCCCGAAGGTGATCGCCGGCGAATCGCTGACCTTTGGTGGCGGGCCGGAATTCATGCGCGCCCACGGCATCGAAGTCATCGACCTTGAATTGCCCGAATGCGTTGAGATGATGCGCGACTTCATCGCGAAGAATCCCCAGCTCTGGAACGAGGACATCGGTGAGCTATAAATGTCGATGACATATCAACACACCCAACACGCGCCACTGTACCGACTCTTGTTTGTCATGGCGTTAGTATTTGCCGTAATTGGTTCTGGGCTGGCTGGTGTGACGCCGGTCGGTCGGGTGTTCACGATTGTCGCGCTCGTCATCGTGGCGCTGGCGTTTTGCTTCAAGACGCTGACGGTTCAGGACGAACGCACCCATCTCGCCATCCGGTACGGGCCGGTGCCGGTGTTTGCCATGCGGTTGGCGTACGCGGAAATGACCGCCGCGAAACGCGCCCGGTCGACTTTCATCGACGGGTGGGGGATTCACTGGGTGCCGGGCCGCGGCTGGACGTACAATTTGTGGGGCCGCGACTGCGTCGAGATCCGGCTGGGCGATAAAATCGTCCGCGTCGGCACCGATGACGCCGATGAGCTGGTGCGCTTTCTTCAGTCGAAACTGGGCGCATGATTCAGAGCACGTTTTGTCATATCGCCGGGTGCGGCGCGAATACGGAGCGCAAGTTGTGGGCGGCGGGGTTGCATTCGTGGGAAACGGTGTTGGCCGGCACGGCGTTGCCGGTCGCGGGACTTAAGGCGGCAATGCTGCGGGAACAGATCACGATTTCCACCGCACAACTGGCGACCGGCGACCCGGGGCATTTCTATGCCGCGTTACCGGCGGCGGAACATTGGCGTTTGTTCCGGGAGTTCTCCCAGTCAGTGGCCTATTTCGATATCGAAACGACCGGCCTCGGCGGGCCGGGCGATCACGTCACGACGATTGCGGTCTACGATGGCCAGTCCATCAAGCATTACGTCCACGGCCAAAATCTTCATGAGTTTGCGGCGGACATCGCGCGCTACCGGCTGCTGGTGTCGTACAACGGGAAGACGTTCGACGCCCCGTTCATTCGTCAGAGTCTCGGTGTGTCGCTGGATCAAGCGCACATCGATTTGCGGTACGTGCTCGCGAGTCTCGGATTCAAAGGCGGACTGAAAAGCTGTGAACGTCAGCTCGGCCTCGACCGGCAGGAACTGGCGGATGTCGATGGTTTCTTTGCGGTGTTGCTGTGGCAGGATTACCGGCGGGGAAACCCGCGGGCGCTGGAAACGTTGCTCGCCTACAACATCACCGATGTCGTCAACCTCGCGACGTTGATGGTGCGCACGTACAATCTCAAGTTGCGCGCCACGCCGTTTGCCGGGACGCACACCTTGGCGGAGCCGGTGTTGCCGGCGATTCCGTTTCAGGCCGATGCAGCGACGATCCAACGGCTCCGGCGCGCGCAGTCGTGGGGTAGTTGGTAAAGCAGCGTTTGACCTGCGACGCCGGGGGGGCTAATAATGATCCTCCGATGAATCCGCCGACTCATTTACCCAATCGCGACGTAATCGATTTCACCACGCAAGAACCCTGGCGCTTGTTCCGCATCATGGCGGAATTCGTGGACAGCTTCGAGCAGATGCACAAGATCGGGCCGGCAGTCACGGTCTTCGGCAGCGCGCGGGTGGCGGAGACCGATCCGTCTTATCTGAAAGCCGAACGTGTGGGCCGGTTGCTCGCGCAGAACAATTACGCGGCGGTGACCGGCGGCGGGCCCGGTATCATGGAAGCCGTCAACAAAGGCGCGTTCGAAGTCGGCGGCAAATCCGTCGGCCTCAACATCGAGTTGCCGCACGAACAAAAACCCAATCCGTTTCAAAACCGGCAACTCAACTTCCACTACTTTTTCATCCGCAAAGTCTGTTTCGTGAAGTACGCCAGCGGCTTCATCATGTTCCCCGGCGGCTTCGGCACACTCGACGAACTCTTTGAATCCATCACTCTCATTCAGACCGGCCGCATCCCGAAGTTCCCGGTCGCGCTCGTCGGGCGCGACTACTGGGGTGGTCTCTTGGACTGGATGAATCAACACCTCCGCGCGACGCATCTGATCGGTGAACACGACCTCGACCTCTTCCGCATCGTTGACGAACCGGAAGAAGCGGTCGAATTCATCGTCAGCGTCGACCGCGCCCGGCAAGCTCGATTGACTACCCCTACATGAATAATCCTTACCCGATCACCACCTTGCCGGGCGGCCTGCGCGTCATCACTTCACCCATGCCGCAAATGACCAGCGTCGCCGTCGGCGTCTGGATCGGCATCGGGGGCCGGTACGAATCGACGCGCGTGGCCGGCATCTCGCATTTCATCGAGCACCTCCTCTTCAAAGGCACGCCGCGCCGGTCGGCCAAACAAATCAGCCAGGCCGTCGAAGGCATTGGCGGCTACCTCAACGCGTTTACCGGCGAAGAAAACACCTGCTTCTACGCCAAGGCCAGTTACCGGCACATCGATACGTTGCTCGATGTGTTGTCGGACATGTACCGGCATCCGAAATGTACCCGGGCCGACATCACGAAAGAACGCCAGATCATCAAGGAAGAACTCCTGATGTATCGCGACCAACCGGATCATTACGTGCAGGAATTGCTGACCGAATCACTCTGGCCCGGCCACCCGCTCGGGCGCTCACTGGCCGGCACGCCGGAATCACTCGAACGCCTCCACCGCGAAGTCGTCCTCGACTACAAAGCGCGCCACTACATTTCCGCCAACACCGTGGTTGCGGTCGCCGGTCACTGCGACCATGCCGACATTGTCGCCCGCGTCGCCAAATTCTTTCCGACCACCGGCCGGGGGCGATCCGCCAAGTATGAACCGGCGCGCTCCAACCAACGGGCGGCCCGGCTGAAATATCTCACCAAGCCGGTCGAACAAGCGCACCTCGCCATCGGCATCCGCAGTTGTTCCCGGCACGACCCGCGCCGGTTTGCGCTCAAGCTCATGAGCGTCGTCCTCGGTGAGAACATGAGTTCCCGGCTCTTCCAAACGATCCGGGAAGACCACGGCTTGGCGTACTCGATTCAATCCGGCACCAGTTTCTTCGCCGATACCGGCGCGTTTCTAATCTCGGCCGGCCTCGATCCGAAGCGGGTGCCCAAGGCGCTGAAGTTGATCGTCAAGGAATTGAAGAAAGTGTCCGCCCGTCCGCCGGCCGCCGAAGAACTGCGGCGCGCGAAAGATTACGCCATCGGCCAGATGCGGCTCGGGTTGGAAAGCACGAGCAATCAAATGATGTGGTGCGGCGAACATCTCCTCGCCTACGACCAAGTCCAGTTGCCGGATGAAATCGAGCAGAAGATCGAAGCCGTCACGCCCGCCGAAGTCCAAGCCATCGCCGCCGGCATCTTCCGCGACCAACATCTCAATGTCGCCGTCATTACCCCGAGCAAAGACGAACGCGCGGTGAGCGAGTTGTTGACGTTTGCCTGATTCTTGTAGCTGCGCTTCTGTGAAGCGCAGGGCGTACCGTTGATCCATCGGCGCTTCACAGAAGCGCCGCTACAACCGGCGGGCCAGACCCACAACCAGCGCCGGTAGCACCCACGCCCAGGGGGCCGGGAAATCACGCAACTCATCGAGCGTCTTCGTGACCGCGTACAGATGCCGCAACCGCTCGGGCCGGTCATGGTAGTACGTGACGAAGTCGTACCCCCACATTCCCCACAACGCCCAGATCACCAGCGGCGCATTCAAAAAAAGAGCGCCGCTCAACAACAACGCAAAGGCCACCCAAGCTCCTTGCCGGCGGCGCGTCACGGCCGCCAACACCTGCCGGCGTTCCGCGGGCGCCATCTTGAAACGCAGCTCGACCACCTTCACCGTCAACCCCAGCGGAATCCCCGCGACGATGAGACTGATCGCCACCAACCAGTCCCAGCCGTGGACACCGACGAACCAGAGTTGGCCGCCCGTCAGCCCGGCAATGCCGACGAAGGCGATATTCATCCAGCGGCGGCGCACTTGATCATGCTCGGCCTCGCTCGGGTCGTGCATGCGACCGGAGCCGCCCATGCCGCCGGGCGCTGATTCGTTGGGACGTGTCATTTGGCGATATGGTAAGATGCCCGGCGCACGTGAGCAACCGTTCTTCCAACGAAATCTTTCGCGATTACGCCGCCCGCCGCCTCTGTGTCTGGCTCGACACCGCGACGGGGCCGGGGCAATCGCTTTTCGCCGCCGACCCATTTCAGATCGTCCGCGCGCACGGAAGGCGCGTTGAGATCATCACACCGGCAGGGACGCGAGTCGTTGACGGTGATCCATTCGCAGTCCTCAAGACCGAACTCGCGCGGTTTAGTTGCCGGGAGGGCGAGGCTCCCGCCGAGCCATCGGGGAAACGGCGTGGCTCGGCGGGAGCCTCGCCCTCCCGTAAAACAACGGGTGCCGCCATTGGCTATTTCGGTTATGGGCTGAAGAATTTCGTCGAGAACCTACCGGCGCGCGCGGTGGATGACATCGGGTTGCCGGATCTGTGGTTTGGGTTTTACAAAGATATTGAGGTCGGGCGCGGTGCCCCACCGTCCCGCGCCGTTGTCCCGCAAGCAGCGCGCTGGGACAGCGCGCCCTACCA
>JBAXYB010000159.1:0-5513 GCA_037127585.1 Verrucomicrobiota bacterium | reverse complement strand
GAATGTGTTTCATATTTTCCTTTCGTTACCGGCGCCGGCCGCCGCCACCACCCCAGCCGCCACCGCCGCTCCCGCCCCAGGCATTGGCCCGTTGCTGACCGGTTTGTTGGGCGGATCGTTCGCGATCTTGCCAGGAGGAACTGCCGGATGATTTCTCGCTTTGGGCGGTGGATTGGTTTTGGGAGGTGTCACCCTTGTTGTACGAGTAGGTGTTGCCGTCTTTGTCGGAAGTCATGCTGCCGTTGCTCCAAGTATCGGAGTTGCCGGTTTTGGAGTTCGAGGCGCTGCCGGAGGAGGTGGTCGATTTAGTGCCGTTGTAGATGTTGCCCGAAGTGGTCTTCGTCGCGTCGGCGCTCTCGCCGGTCTGGGGGTTATTGTAACTGCCTTGCTTGGTCGCGCTGTAGTTGCCGGTGTAAGCGTTCCCGCTGACGCTGCGATTGGCGGTCGCCGTGGCGCTGCTGTAGGGATTGTGCCAGGTGCCGCTCTGGGCGGCGGCGGCGTTACCGGTGTAGGGATTGTAGGCGGCTGTGCCGCTGACGGTGCCTTTCGTGCCGGTGTAAGGATTGTATGTGGAGGCTGTGTGACCGGCGTAGGAGGTGCCGGTGTAGGCGTTGTAACCGTGGTAGCCGGAGGAGCAGCAGGCGGTGCCGTAGTGGGTGTAGCAACTGGTCGCGTTCACGTTGACGTGGGTGTAGCTGTAGCTGGAGTAATACGACGCGCTGTAGCAACCCCAGTGCGGTTCGGTCCCGCAGCTCGAACTGGTGCCCGCACAATAGCCGAAGGCGAAACCAACGGCGGCCCCTGTGGCAAACGCGGCGCCGTAGCCGTACGTCGGCGGATAGCTGACGTAGGTGGTGCCGACCACGACGGGTGGATAGTAATAGCCGGTGCCATAGACGACCACGCCGCTGGAGGAGACGATGGTGCCCATGTAGCCGGGGGTGTAGCCGACGTAGACGACGGTGGGCGTGGCCCCATAGACGTAGGAGTATGTGACGTAGTGAATGGGACAACTCGTGGGAATGTTGTAGATGGCGGCCGGCACGGTGGTCGCCACCGTCCACGGTCCGAGGGCGCTGGTGGCGGTAAACCAGACGCCGTTCTGCGAGGCGTAGTAGGTAGTCGGGTTGAGCATGATGACGGGGGTGGTCGTGTTGTTGGCGTAGAACAAGCCAGTTCCCGGGATGGCAACGAAGCTCGGGCCGCCGACGTACACGACGCTCAAGGTGGCTTTGTCCCGGTAAATCGTGGCGGTTTGGGGAATCGAGTTGGCAATCACCGCTTCCTGCGCCTGCGGGGTGCCGGGGACGGAGCACATGACGTTGGACTTCGGATTGTCGGCCGGGATTTTCTGGAAGTCGGCCGGCATTTGAGCTGGCGGCACATAGGCCCAGGGGCCGTAGAGGCTGGGGGATTTGAACCAGCGGCCGGAGACGAGCACGTAGTAGTTTGTGTCGTCGAGGTAATAGAAAATCGCGCTGCTGGTGTTGGCGACGTAGAGCAGGTCGGTGTTGTTGACGGCGAGGAGATTGGGGGTGCCGGTGGTTTCGAGCAATTCGGTCGGCGTGGTGGCGAGGTAGATGACCGGCGGGGTGGTGAGCGGTGCTTTTGGCAGCATGGAATCGCACTGATCCGTGGCTTCGGCGGCGGTGAGCGCGTCGTTGAGGTCGGGTGGTAACTGCGTGGTGACAATCCATGGGCCATGGAGGGACGGCGCGGCGTACCAGAACCCGGCGGCGAAGAGGAAATACGATTGGAAGTTTGGGTTGTTATTCTGCAGGAGAACGGAGCGGGTGTTGACGACTCGACTGTAGCTCCCGACCAACGGTTTGAGAATGGGCGCGCCATCCACCATCACCAGCAGCGCCGGTTGGGTCGTGTAGAGAATGGTGGGCGGATCGTTTTTCACTTCGACGAATTTGGCTGCGGCGATGGATTGGGACGCGGCAAAGACGGCTTCCAAATGATCCAGTGGAATCGTCTTGGCCACGACGGGGAGTTGGTTTTGAATCGCGATTTGATACTGCGCCACCATGTCGGGCTGGGTCGGAAACTTGGTGTTGGTGACTTGGAAATCTTCCAACGTCACGAGCCGGTTGACCTTGTCGATTTCCGTGCGGGCGGTGAAGAAGACGACGCCGTAGGTTTCGGCCTTAGTCCCGGCCAGACGGGTCGCCATGGCGAAGCGGCCGGTGAGTTGGTTGCCGGGCCAGCTCGCAATCTGCGGTTGATAGACGCAATATTCGTAGCCGCCATCCACAAACGTGCGCGGCCATCCCAGCGCAACCGGATTAATCACCGGCCCGGCGGCCGGCGTCTGCGCTCCCGCTGGTATCACAAAAGTAATCGTGACCACCAGCGTCAGCAGGCTCGCCGTCAATGAGTGGAGAAGGGTTGTCGGTTTCATGAGTCTCCCGGGATGCGGCTTACTGATTCTGGTTGATGAAATCGTAGTTCTGAAGTTGGACGGTGATGTTTTTGGCCGGGACGTCCACCTGGCCGAAAGCCATGTAGGTCAAACCGCTGTTCAAACTCTTGAACGTCGCGGAGATGTTGACTTGGTCGCCTTCAAAGATGGTCGAGATCGTCATTTGCCGGGTTTGCTTGGTCGGCGCGAAGATCGACAGGGTCATGGTGTCGGCGGGTTTGACGACGCCGTTGCCGGTAAATTGCAACAGGCCGTTGGCATCTGGGGCTTGGATTACGGCCTGACTGAGGAAGTCAATCACCTTGCCGCCGGTGGACAATGTGTATTCCTCCAGCAGCGTGCGTAATCCGTGGAGGTATTTTTCCGTGTCGGCTTTTTCTTTCTCCGCGATGCGCTTGCGCAGGAAGCCGCCCGGCATGGCGGCGGGTTGGTCATTGAGGAGTGTGCGCTGCAAGGTGCCGGCTGGGCCGTACATGACTTGCTCGATGCGAATGTCTTTGACGGCGCTGTTGATCAGCAGCTCGGTCCGGCTGTTCCATGCGTATTGCTTCATCAACGCTGTATTTTTCTGACGGGCGGCAATGATGTCATTGGCGAGCCCCTCATTGCGAACCTGGGCATGACTGAATTGGGGGATCAATGCGGCGACTCCGGCGAGGGCGATGAGGATTTGTTTTTTCATAGTGTGAGTTCCTTTTTTTCAACAGACGCTTCGCAAGGAAACCAACCGTTTTTTACCACCCGCTTCTCCGCCGGTCAACTTCGGGTGCCGGCCTCAGCGCGCGGGGGGGAGATTGTGCAGATGTTCGAGCAGAATTCGCCGCACCTCTTCAATCGCGAGTGGCGTGCCCTCGCAGGAATGGGTGCCGATCATCCGAAACTCGGACTGCATGCCTTCCAGATGCGCGCTGCTGTACATAACGACGCCGTCAGAGGCGGTGACGTTATTGTTGGTCTGTGTGTCGGGGATGATGGAATGGCCAATCACATCTGGGGCCAATGGAATCTCCACCAACGCTTTCAACAGTGGGCTTTTCGGGGACTGATTGTCGATGGAGTTGGCGATGCGCCCGCCCGGGTCGAGCGCCTTTAATTCCGGGTTCTCGTTAAATAAATCCGTGCCGAAAGACAGGATGGTCCCGGGCAGGGAAATCAAGTGGTTGGCCAGCTTTTCAATGAAGCCTCGGGCGCGATAACTCCCGCGGTGGGGCGTCGAGATAAACACCACGCGCCGAATGTAAGGCGACGTGGAGATGAACATGCAGCTCTGGAGTAACTGCCGTTCGTCAGCTTCGAGTTTGAGTTGATCAAAGGGCACGTTCATCACGCCACGCCACAGTTTGTCGCCGGTATTAACCACCTGCAGTTTGGTCAACACACCGCCCTGACTGTGGCCGACCATCACCATCTGTTGCAGTGCCGGATCCTTCCCGTCGGGATCAACCGTCTTCACCAAGCTGGCGAGTGAATTCCGTAGCAAGTAGGCCGAGTACGCAATCGGCTCGCCGGTGTTGTACAGGAAGTACCAGAATTGATAGCGGTCCCGCAGCGCCGGATCCGCGCGCAACCCATTCAACATCGGCCCCCAGATGGCCGGGTCCGAAGCGGTCCCGTGCACGAACACGACCGGAATTCTTCCCGGCTGGTACGGCTGCGTGATGTAAACGCCCGACTTGACCTTCTGCACTCCGGAGAGGAGTTGCGTGATGCCCAGCTTCGCGATCAGGGATTTGTTCAAGGCGTAGGCCACCGGCGCCGAAATATCGGCTTCCAACCGGATGGGCCGGCCGTCCACCGTAATCGTCCGCTCGTCAAACGTGGAATACAATTCGAGTGCTGCCGTGCATTTCCCGCTGGCCAGTTCGTTGACGCCGCCGTTGATGCGCAAGAACGCCGTGGCCGGTACGAGCACCCGGCCCGGCTCGAAGGCTTGCAACGGATCCGCCACCCCGGCATTTCGCCAACCGATCAGCGGCACGCCCAGACCAGAGTCGCGATTGCGCGGGCTGATGCCGCGAATCAAATAATCGTCAGCCAGCACGAAGTGCGAGAACGCCTTTTCATCCCACGGAAATCCCGGCCGGGAAACGGCGACGTTCAACTGGCCCGTCGGCAACTCGAGCACGCCGGCCGCCATGGCGAATTCCTGATCCGTGTTTTTAAACGCATGGCCGAGGCCGCGGTTGTACATGTCGCACGCGACCCGGGTCCGGCGATCCAGCGGATCCAGCGGGGCGGAACTTCCCGGCGGGAATAAATACAGATACGCGTACGTTGCCGCGGCCAGATAGTAGGGCCGGCTTTGGGCGTGAGGCCCGGAGAAGTTGTTGGGTTGGATGCTCTGCGCCGTGAAAAAATTCAGTTCGGCCAGCGCGTACAGTACATCCGCGCGCGGATCCTGGCAGGCAATCGCGTGGAGTTTCTGGAGAACTCGGACGGGGGAGTTGGCGAACTGTTCAGCGAGATCATACCGTTGCAGAACGGTGATCGTCTCCGCGCTCAACACGCCCGGCGTGATGACGTTGGCCGTGATCTGCGAATAGGCTGCATTCTGGCCGACTTGATCCACCCCGACCGGCGTCGCGCAGCCAACCAAACCCAGCGCCGCCACAACCGCGACCGCCAACCGCAATTCACGCGGTGGTTTCATTTCTTTCCGCGCGCGGCGAGCCACGCGCCCGTGCCGGCACCCCATTTCGTGATACTCACCATCGCTTGGGCTAGCGGCACGTTCACCGGATGCACGCGTGCCGCCGGCAGGATGTAGATCGCCCCCGCCATCGGTGTCGGACTGGACGAGACGAATACGGTGAACTGTCCGTCGGCATGTTTCTCCACAATGAACGCCGGCACGAGCGCGTCTTCGATCTCGACCAAAGCTGGTTGAAACGATTGCTCGCCTTCTTGCCCGGCCAATTGCCGGGTCAAGCCGCGCAGCAGCGCGTAACCGGGCACAGGTTCCAAAAGATACCGCTCCAACCATTGTCCGAGCCGCTGCACCGGTCGCGTGCGCACCAGCAAGCCGGTCACAAAGCAAATTGCCAGCAACACTCCCAGCGCCACCAAATCGTCATGCACCACCGTT
>JBAXYB010000158.1:0-5566 GCA_037127585.1 Verrucomicrobiota bacterium | reverse complement strand
AATTGTCCTGCTTTGCTAACTACACAACTTGTCCTGCTTTGCTCTCCCCGCGACATCGGAAATGTAGCCGCGCGCCCTACCGGCGGAGGCGGATTACAACTTCAGCACGGAGCGGATTCGGTTGTCGAGCGCGGTTTGGTCGGTGACGAAGGATTGGAGGGCGCTGAGGTTCATCAACGCGTCGAGGCCGAGTTCGCCGGACTCAAGGCGGCTGGCCCATTTGGCGTGGATTGGAATCTTGCCGTCTTTCGTGATGGTGTCGATGTCGGCTTTCGACCATTTCGGGAGGAAACCCGGGAAGCCGGCTTGGGCGAAATGATCTTGGAGTGATTCGGGAGTCAGATGCCCCTCACCCTGACCCTCTCCCCCGGTGGGGAGAGGGGATGCCGGTTTCCTCTCCCCTCGGGGGAGAGGACTAAGGTGAGGGGAGGCCAGCAATGCCGCGACAGCAGCTTTGAAGTTGGCGGGGACTTCCCAGAGGGTGTCACCGGCGAATTGTTTCAGCGTGATACCGGCGTTGAGCGGAATGGCAGGGTCGTCCTTGATGCGCGACATTGGGAACGGTAATGGGTTGGCCCGGTACTCAGTGGCGGCTTTCGTAGGAATCGTGAAGACATCAATGCCGGCGAGGTCGCCGAGTTGGGTGCCGGTCCGGACACTGGCGCCGATGAGATTGGTTTGTGACTTGCCGGACTTGCGGAGAGTGAGGAGTTCGCGTTGAGTGGCGAGGGTGGCTTTTTCGCCGACGTTTTCGCCGGTGCCGAGTTTGTTGTCACCGACATACGCGTTTAACCGGCCCATGAAGACGTTGCAGTATTTTGGATTCGTCAGCAACGCGGCGACGTAGTTATGCCGGGCGGAGAAGCCGAGAGTGAAGTTGATCGGGATGCCGGCTTGGACTAGTTGCCGGGCGCCGAGGTAGCCGGCGGGGGTGAGGGGAACTTTGACGATGAAGCGTTCGGGGCAGATGGCGAAGTAGCGCTTTCCATACGCGACGGTGCGGGCGACGTCGTGGCTGAGATCGGTGTGGAGTTCGACGCTGACGTTGGCGTCGAAGCGGTGGACGAGGCGGAGGGCGTGGGAGGCGTTGAGGATGAAGGCGATTTCGAGGACGATGGTTTGCGGATCGAGCCGGCCGAGGATGCCGGCGGCTTCGGTCATGAGTTGGTCGTAGATGCCTTTTTGGATTTCTTTGTTGAGGAGCGTGTTGTTGGTCGTCAACGCGTCGAAGGAGGTGTTCCAGAGTTTGCCGGCTTCGTCGAGGTCGCCGGTATCGAGCCAGAGGCGGGAGCCGGTCGCGCGGAGCTTGGCCCATTCGGCGTCGGGTTGGGCCAGGACGGTAGGCGTGCCGAAGGTGTGATCGAAGTTGCGGCGGACGAAGTCGTGGATGGCTTGTTGGAGTGTTGGCATTGTGTTAGAAATCTGACGATGCGCTTGGCAATTGTCAACAGAGCTTGTGCGGTGTGGCTGGTGTGCGCCGGGTTGGCGTGGGCGGAGGAGCCTTTTAAGGAGAAGCCGCTGGCGAAGTTGTCGTCACAAGAGGTTTCCGATTGGGGCACGGTGGCATTGGCGATTGAACCCGGCAAGTGGAAGCACGCGGAGACGGAACATTTCATTCTGCATTTTTCCCGTAACGGGGAGAAGGTCGCGCGGCTTTGTGAACAGCATTATGCGGAGGTGAAAGAGTTTTTTGGGAATCGGCCGGACTTGATGAAGGGCAAGAAGTCGCAGGTGTTTGCGTTTTTTGAGCCGGAGGAGTGGCGGAGCTTCGCCGGCAAGACCGAACTGCCGTGGGCGGCCGGGGTGACGCGGGGGGATGAGTTTTTTTATCTCGCGGTGACGGAGACGAAGCGGTCTGAAGTGAAGGACAAGACGCAGGCGCACGAGATGACGCATTTGGTGTTCAACCGGTTTTATCGGGGCAAGTTGCCGCTGTGGTTGAACGAAGGGATTGCGGAGTATTTTGGGCAACGGAAGACGAGCACGATCACGGATTTCCGGCAACGGATGGGGCAGACCGAGCCTTATCATTTGGGGAAACTTATTGCGGCGGAGAAGTACCCGGAAAATCACGGCGAGATTCAGGCGTTCTATGCCGAGTCGGCCATCATCGTGGATTTCTTGACGCGGACGAACGACCGGCGGCAACTGTTGCCGAAGTTTGTGGAGCAGATGATGGACGGAAGCGACGTTGTCGAGGCGTTGCGGATTTACGGGTACAAAGAGTGGGCGGATTTTGAGAAGGAATATAAGAAATATCGCAAACGTTTCTAACGACGGCCCCGGCATAGGACTGGACGAACGCGGGGTTCGTGGGTATTCTGCCGCCAGAAAACTTCACAGGAGAATGTCATGCGAATGATTCAAGAGAGCTGGAGAGTTTCGTTGGTCGCCGTTATGGCTGCCGCGGTTGTGGTTGGCTGCAGTAAGACCGAAGAGGTCCCGCCGGAGCCGGTCACGCCGCCGGTCAAACAAGCCGTACCGCCAAAACCGGTTGGGACGACGATGCCCAAGCCCGCGCCGGTCACGGCGAAACCAAACACGCCACCGGTATCGCGGCCGGCCGGTCTGCTGCCAGCGCCGCTCACACCGGCGGATGCCGCACGTGAGGTAGCGGCTTTGGAGGCCGGGTACATTGCGAACCCCGATTTCTCCAAACGCGTCGAAGCCATCTACAAGATCAGCGACCTTGCCACGCCGGAAGCCATTACGGTTCTCGGTCGGCTGTTTCACATGGAGAAGGATCCCGACTTGAAGATCGAGGTGATCGATTCGTTGTCGGATATCGATGAGATGGATGACCGGAAGATCGCGATTCTCACTGCCGCCGCCGGTGCCGACCAGCCGAAGGACGTGCGCGAGTCAGCCATTGACGGTTTGGGCGATCTCGAACCGAAGTACGCGCTGCCGATCCTGCAATCGTTGGTGAACGACTCCGACGAGGACATTCGCGATGCCGCCAAGGATCAGATCGAACAGTTGCAGGCCGAACAAGCGCTACAGAAACCATAAGGCAAAGGCCAAAATAGACGTTGACGTCGTTGGTAGCATCCGCTATTTTGCGCGTCCCTTACGATAGAAAGAGGATTGATTTTACTATGTACGCAGTTATCCGCACCGGAGCTAAACAATACCGTGTTCAAGCTGGCGACCTACTCGAAGTCGAGTTGCTTGCCGGTGAACAGGGCGCTGAAATTTCACTCGCCGACGTGTTGCTGATCGCCGACGGCGATACCATCACCGTCGGAAAGCCGACCGTCACCGGCGCGAAAGTCACCGCCGAAGTAATTAACCCCGACAAGAAGGGCAAAAAAGTCATTGCCTTCAAATTTCGACGGCGCGAAGGCTATCACCGTAAACGCGGCATTCGCCCGCACCACACGGTGTTGAAGATCAAAGAAATCGTCACCAAGTAATTTAGGAGCTTCGACCATGGCACATAAAAAAGGACAAGGCAGTAGTCGTAACGGCCGCGACAGCGTCAGCAAGCGGCTCGGCGTCAAAGCGTATGGCGGGGAATTGGTCAGCGCCGGTAGCATCATTATCCGGCAGCGCGGTGCGCGGTTCGTTGCCGGTAGCAACGTTGGCACTGGTCGCGACTGGACTTTGTTTGCCCTCACCACCGGCAAGGTGCGCTTCGACCGGCAAGGCCGCCGCGTCAACATCGACTCCGAGGCCAGCACGTCGTAATCCATTTGTTGTTGGAAGTTTGAGAGGGCAGACCACTTGGTCTGCCCTTTTTCCTTTGCCGTCTGCATCCTTTCGGGCAGAATCCATCCGTGCCACGGCGGGAACTTAAGCACCCACAGCAGATTATTGACTGGCTTCAGGAATGGGGCGCGGTTCTGCCGGCGTCGTCGGCGCTCACACTCATCGGTTCCGGCGGTCTGTTGTGGCATGCGGCGCAACGCGGGGTGGTTGAGCCCCTGCCGGAAAACAGCATGGATGTGGATCCGGTGACTGACGATGAAGCCGTCGCCCGCCTGGGTTACGACGCGATGATCGGCAGCGAGTTTGAGTTGACGCATGGCTGGCACGTGAATCTGATGCCCAAAGCCGTGCTCCTCGAATTGCCGGCCGGTTGGGCGCAGCGCGTGAGCCGGAGTCAGTATGGTTCGTTGACGGTGCTCGTTCCCGCGCCGGCGGATTTGCTCGCTCCGAAACTCCGGCGCGGTGAACCCCGCGACTTGAAACACGCGGCCTGGGCCCATCAAGTCGGTTTGCTTCCATGAGTGAATACATTAACTACGATGATCTGGCCCGGCTGGAGTATGGCCAATTGCTCTGGCGCAATCCCGGCATGCGCCAGCGACTGATCGCGCATTGGACGGATGCCCGGCATCCCTATCGTGAACGGTTTCAAGAACAGCGCGAGCTGATCGAGTGCGTTTTGTCGGACGCGGTGGATGATGAAACTCTCGCGGCACACGGGACAAGTCGCCGGGCTATCGTTCGTGAGATACCGCCAGTCTTCGGCTCATTCTGGCAAGTGTAGCGGCACCCTTTACCGGCCTGGTGTTGGGGGCTGCATTCCGGCATTGCTTGATCCACCAAAACCGCCGCTGCCACGGGGCGTGTATTGCGTGTTTTGATGAATCACCGGAATCGAGGTTGCGAGCGACTGGGCTTTGTCGTCACTCAAGCCGAGTTGCTTACCGAGTAGTAAATACTGAAGCGCCCGGTCTTGCTCGCGAAGTTTCGTCAAATCCTGCCAGGCGGTCTGCATCTCCGGCATGAGTTGCGCCAGTTGCGCCTGCCGTTCGGCGTCGGGCAGTTGCCGGGCCGCCTGCATCTGCTGGCGGAGGTCATTGAGTTTGGCGAGCGTATCCGAAATCTGAGTGACGAGCGCCGCTTCGTCCGGTGAGGCAGGCGACTGGGCGCGGGCTTGGAGTTGACCGAGCGTCTCGGTGTACCAATCCTGAGCCTCTTTCCGGCGCTGGTCACGCTCGGCCACGATTTGTTTGTAGCGTTCAGGGTCTTGCTGCTTGATTTGCTCCAGCCACGCTTCCGAGCCCCCGCTTCCACGATTTTGGCGAGTTGTGTCAACGGTCGGTGCCGGCGGCGGAGTTGCCTTGGGTGGGATCGGCTCGCCCTTCAATTTCGCCAACTCACGGCGCAACTCAGCATTGGCTTCCTGTTCGGACTCCAGGGCTTGGCGTAATCCACCATTCTGCACCGCCCGATCACCCGGCCACATGCCCGGAAAGTTTGCTTGGCGCGCGGAATCGATTGCGGTCAGCTGCGCATTGAGTTCCTGATTCTGTTGAATCAGATTTAAGGTCGCCGCGCCGAGCCCGACGCAGGTGATCGCCAGTAAGATGGCCAGAATTCGTGAGAATTTCATGACAGGCAGACTCTAACGCTTCGGCCACGGTTGTGGTAGGATTTTACAGCCATGAGCGTACTCAAGGATCTAACAGTTCAACTTTACAAAGGTTGCGACCTTTCGCCAGTAGCAACCGGCGCCGCTGTTGCCGCCCTGCTCGATCTGACAGTCGCGGATGATGCCAAGGCAAATTTTCTGACCGGCTTAGCTCAGAAAGGTGAAACCGCCGCGGAAATCGCC
>JBAXYB010000157.1:0-5584 GCA_037127585.1 Verrucomicrobiota bacterium | reverse complement strand
CAACGGTCGCATTTCAAGAACGAGGTTCTTCAGCGAAATCGACAATTGACAGAATCGTCGGGGTCAACTCCCCACTCGCCACGCTCAGGGGAAAGGATGAAGTAAGTATTGCCGTGGACGGGTTTGCGTGCCCGCTTCGAGTCCAACTCGATTCCGTAGGGCTCGGCTATGAGGGATGAATCCGCCTGTGCTCTTCGAGCTTCCACCGCGCACTCGCGACACACGCTCGCGGCGGCCCGGTAGTAGCGGATCGCGCGACCCTGTTCGACGCCGCTGGTGCGATACGGCAGGGCTTGACCGGCGGGACAGCGGTAACAATCTTTGCCGGCGTCGTAGGTGAAGAGTTCTTTGCCGTAGAGGCCTTGCTGGGTGTTGGCACTGGTCGACGCTTTGGGAATGTAGGTGGTGATCCCGGCGTCGGCGCACTCTTTGATCTGCGTGCCCCAGTAGTAACCCATGTCGGCGACGACTGCCAACTGCGGGACACCCAGCGTCTGCTCGAAGGTCAAGTGAACCGCCTTCAGGTTACCCTTCTCATCCCGCTTGGCATTCATGGTCTTATAGACCAGACCCTGATGATAAGGCAGCAACCACGGCCGCTCGGGCTTCATGGTCTTCGTGTAGTCGTAGAATTCGCCAGATGGTTCGTTTTGCTGGTTTCTCTTGTGGCCTGCAATCTTTTACTCTTAATCGACCGGCAACTCGGCCGCCATCGCCCCAAAACGGCCACCCGCAACGCTGTCATCATCTCTCGCATACCGACTCCGCTGTTGTTCACACTTTAGAAGCCCCAAACACACTTCCCGGCTCGATCGGCTGGTCAATGGTCAACTCAATCACGGTTACCGGCGACTGACGATCTGCCTCCGCGACGTTGATTGCCAATTCATGTTGATCCTGCTGGAAAGAGACTAGTTTGCCATCGAGCGTTCGAACCGCGAGAATCTTGCGGGGAAGCGGTTCAAACTTGAGCGTCCCGTGCGGCCACTCGAATACCTGCAGGTAAAGCCGGTTACCCTTGTGACAACTCCCACCCCAGGTCCCGTTCTTATACGGTCCGCCGCGGGTGTCGTAGATCGCCTCGCCGTATTTCCGGAGCCAGTCGCCCATTGCCCGGGCCACCGCCGCCTCGCCGTCAGCAAAAGTGCCGTCGGGGCGTGGCCCGAAATTGAGCAGCAGGTTGCCGCCACCGGTGGCGCAACTGACCAGCATCTTGATGCAGTCTTCCGGTCCCTTGAACCCGTCCTCACCTCGGTAGGACCAACCTTGCCCAACATGGATGCAAGACTCCCAATCATTGGCGATGTCCATCGCGCCAATCTGACCTTCCGGCGTGTAGAAATCGCCGTCGGTCATCTTCTTGATTTCCGGCGTGGCCGGCCCCTTGTCTTCGGGCGTGGCCGGTCCGCAAAACCGAGCGGCCCGGTTGTTGACGAGCAGGCGTGGTTGCAGCCGGTACATCATCGCGAACAGTTCATCGAACCGCCACTTGCTCCAATCCCGGCCGCCGACGTGGTCGAACCACAGCATGTCGATCTGGCCGTAGTTCGTGAGCAACTCCTCCACCTGTCCGCGATACCACGCGTCGTATTTCTTGTTGTCACCGACGAGATAGTCCGGGTGATACCAGTCGCGCGTCGAATAATAGAGCCCGGCCTGGAGCCCGTGCCGGTGGCAGGCGTCGACGAACTGCTTCACGATATCGCGGCCGTAGGGCGAGTGCATAATGCTGTAATCCGACAACTTCGTGTCGAATTGTGAGAACCCGTCGTGGTGCTTGGTGATCAGCACCAAGTATTTCATACCGGATTGCTTGGCGAACTGTGCCCACGCGTCCGCATCGAACTTCACCGGGTTGAACACCTTGTAATAGTTGTCGTACTCGGGGTCAGGCGTCAGCGGCCCGTGCTTGTTGATGTCCCACGGCCGGTTGCCTTCCCGGCCCCAGCCGATTTCCTTTTGCCCCACCGAGCACGGTCCCCAGTGGATGAACATTCCGAACTTCGCGTCGCGGAACCATTGCATCCGCCGGTCTCGTTGTGTTTTCGTCTCGTGAATTTGCGGAACAGCACTCAAACCATTGTTCAGACTCTGCATCTTGCGTTTATCCCTTCTTGATTGTCACGTCATCGGGGTCACCCATAAAATGTTCCGATCAAGACAAAAAGTTCCCCCGCATTGGCTTTCACAGCCCACCCGTTGCTGCTCGGTAACACCGCTCGTCGTACCGGCGACTCCCGTCTGCACCTGGCTTGTTCGTTCCCGCTTTGCGCAGTCAGCCGCTGATTCGTTTGCTGCGTTCGCCCATTCCCCGTCCATCACTCGCCGAACAAGGCATCGGCGAACTGCTGCGGATCGAACGGCTGCAAATCATCCAACTGTTCACCGAGACCGATGAACTTGACCGGGAGTTTCAACTCGCGCGCAATCGCCACCACGATCCCGCCCTTCGCCGTCCCATCGAGCTTCGTCACCACCAAGCCGGTCACGCCGATCGTTTTGTTAAACTCCCGCGCTTGATTCAACGCATTCGAGCCGGTAGTCGCGTCGAGCACCAGTAACGTTTCGTGCGGCGTACCGGGTAACCGCTTCTGGAGGACGCGATGCATCTTTTTCATCTCCTCCATCAAATTCGCCTTGGTGTGCAACCGGCCCGCCGTGTCGATCAAGAGATAGTCCGCCTTCCGTCCAATGGCGGCGCCGAGTGCATCAAACGCCAGGGCCGCGCTGTCCGAACCGTACTCGCCGGCAATCACTTCGCAGCCGACGCGGTCTCCCCAGATTTTGAGCTGCTCGATGGCCGCGGCGCGAAACGTGTCGCAGGCCGCGAGCATGACCGTTTTGCCTTGCCCTTTGAGCAGGTGCGCCAGCTTCGCCGTCGTCGTTGTCTTGCCGGCGCCGTTGACGCCGGCGATTAAGACCACCGTTGGCCCTTGGGCGGCTTGTCGCAGCGCTGAGGCTGCTCCCACACTTAACTCCCGCGCAATCTCGGCGCGGGCAATCGCGAACACATCCACCGTGCCGGTCTTCTTTGCGGCGGCCTTGGTTTGTTCGATGATCTGGCCAGTGGTGCCGATGCCGATGTCCGTCGAGATGAGGACGGCTTCGAGTTCGTCGAGCGCGTCGGCGTCGAGGCGCGGGGCTCGGGTGACGATACGTTTGATCTCGCCGGCCAGCTTCGTCGAGGTTTTCTTCAGTCCGTCGCGGAATTTTTGAAAGAGATTCATTTCGCGCGCGCCTTGATGGCGTCCACACAATCGTAGGGCACTTGCAGGGTGCCGACCATGGCCCGGCCGCGGACGTTGCCGTGGCAATCACTCCCACCGGTCATGATCAACCCGAACCGGTCCGCGAGTTTCCGGTAATGCTCGGTTTGACCCGAGCTATGCCGGGAATGCCAGATTTCCAATCCGCCCAGCCCTTGCTGCGTCATGTTGGCGATGTGTTCGTCGACGCGGTTCAAAGACGGATGCGCGAGCACAGCGACGCCCCCGGCGCGATTGACGTGCCCGATGGTTTCTGCCACCGTCATCCGGTAGCGATCGACAAAGCCGGGCTTCCCGCGTTTGAGAAACCGCTCGAACGCTTCTTCATTCGTCTTCACCACGCCCCGTTTCACCAGCGCCATCGCCATGTGGGGCCGGCCTAACGTGCCGCAATCGGAGCACGCCAACACTTCGGCTTCGGTAACCGGGATGCCGAGTTCGTTGATGCGCGTCACCATTTCGCCGATGCGTTTCTGCCGAATCAGTTTGGAGTTGGCCAGCACCGCGTTCAGTTCGAGGCTTTTCCAAGTGTCACCGGGCAGGTAGGCGAGCAGGTGAATCTCCCGGTCTTCGACGCGACATGTGATCTCGACGCCGGGAATGACTTCGATACCGAGCCGTTCACTGGCTTCGAGCATGGCCGGCACGCCGTCAAGTGTATCGTGGTCGGTGACCGCAATGGCCGACAGTTGCCGGTGCATGGCTTCCTGGCACAGGTCTTCGGGCGTCCAACTGCCGTCGGAATACCGGGTGTGTAGATGCAAGTCGACGAAACGCATTACTTCCCGGCGGGGGTTCGGGCGGGGCGCGTCAGGTCCGCGCGCAGCCGGTCGAGGATGCCGTTGACGAACGACCCGGATTCCTGGGTGGAGAATTTCTTCGCGATATCAACTGCCTCGTTGATGCTCACGACCGGCGGGATGTCGTCACGGAACAACATCTCGTACATCGCGAGACGTAGAATATTGCGATCGACAGCCGCGATGCGCTGTAGTTCCCAGTGCTCGGTGTATTTCTTGATCTTCTCGTCGATCTCCAGGCGCTTTTCGACGGCCCCACGAATCAAGTCGTCCGCAAACTTCTTCGCGTCCGCGCCGCACTCCTCCGGCAAGGCGTGCCAGAACGCCGCGAGCGAATCGGCAAACTCGCCGCCGCCCAGATCGAACTGATAGAGAAATTGAATGGCGCACTCGCGCGCTTGCCGGCGTTTGCCGACGGGTTTTACAGGCTTTTCCATACGCGAGCCATTTCGATTGCGGTCAGGGCGGCTTCCCGGCCGCGATTGTATGTTTTGCCGAGACAACGCACTCGGGCTTGGTGGAGGTTATTGGCGGTGACAATGCCGAAGATCGTCGGCACGCCAGTGAGGATTGAAATCTGCGTCAGACCATGCGCCACCGCCCCGGCAATATGCTCGGCATGACTCGTCTGACCTTGCAGTAGAATCCCGAGGGCGATCACGCAGTCGCACTTGCCGGACTTCGCGAGATGGGCGGCGGCGGCGGTCACTTCAAAGCTACCGGGGACGCGGATGATCTGGCATTTCGCGCCGGTCAAGGTGGCAAGGCAATGCGCCACGAGTGAATCGGCGAGCTCCGGATTATACCGGGCGGCGGCAATGCCAATGCGGAGGCCGGTGGCGGAGGGCGTTGATTTTTTCTGGGAGCGAAGCATGACTACAACTTATGTCCCATCTTCGTCTTCTTCGTTTCCAAATATTTCTGATTATGCACAGTCGGCTCGCTACGAATCGGTAGCTGCTCGACGATCTTCAAGCCGAAGCCGTCCAAGCCGACCACCTTCTTCGGATTGTTCGTCAGCAACCGGATACTGCGCAGGCCGAGATCGACGAGAATCTGCGCACCCAGACCATACTCGCGGAGATCGGGTTTGAAGCCGAGTTTCTCGTTGGCCTCGACGGTATCCAGCCCTTTTTCCTGCAAGGCATACGCATGAATCTTGTTCGCGAAACCGATGCCCCGGCCTTCTTGGCGCATGTACACCAACACGCCCTCCCCTTCCTTGGCAATCCGCTCCAGCGCGGCGTGAAGCTGCGTGCCGCAATCGCACCGGAGCGAACCGAACACATCGCCGGTCAGACATTCGCTGTGGACCCGCACGAGCACGCTTTCTTTGTCGCGCACTTCGCCCAGCGTCAACGCCGCATGATGCTGCCCATCCACCAGCGACCGGTATAAGTGCAGCTTGAATTCGCCGAACGGCGTCGGCATCGCCACTTCCTGCTCCTTCGCGACGAGTTTCTCGCGCGACCGCCGGTATTCAATCAGATCGCGAATCGTGCAAACCTTCAGGCCAAA